>CP107220.1:687500-987500 GCA_025757685.1 Oscillospiraceae bacterium
CGCCCGCACCAAAAAGATTATGGAGCTGGCGGGGCTGGGGAGCATTGCACTGATAAAGGAGAACGAAGATGAAAAAGACCAATGAATTTCGCTTGACTTTGGACGCTCGTAGTGTCAATGAGGGCTTTGCAAGAGTGGCGGTGTCTGCCTTTGCGGCACCGCTGGATCCTACCTTGGAGGAGCTGGCGGACTTGAAAACCGCCGTGTCAGAGGCGGTGACCAACTGCATTGTCCATGGCTATAAGGATTGCTGCGGCAAGATCTATATACATACGGTACTGTTGGATCCGCCGGCGGTGCGGGTAACCGTGCGGGACAAGGGCTGTGGTATCGCCGATGTGCCGCAAGCCATGACCCCGCTTTATACCACCGGGGAGGGAGAGCGCGCCGGGCTGGGCTTTACGGTGATGGAGAGCTTTTGCGACAAGCTGCGAGTCACTTCTAAGCCGGGCAAGGGCACCACTGTGGTGCTGGAAAAACGCATTACCGGCAAGCAAAAATGGTAACTGCGGAGCGGGAGCGGCAAATCCGAGAGAACCTGGGGCTTGTGCATACCGTTGCCAATCGCTTTCGCGGGCGGGGCATTGAGTACGACGATCTGTACCAGTCCGGCTGTGTGGGGCTGATCAAGGCGGTGGATCGGTTTGACCCGACCCTGGGGTATGCGTTCTCTACCTATGCAGTGCCGGTGATCATCGGCGAGATCAAGCGCCTGTTTCGGGACGGCGGCGCCGTGAAGGTCAGCCGGGTGCTTAAGGAAAAGGCGCTCCACGCCGCGCGACTGCGGGAGGACTTTTTGCGCCGGGAGGGGCGGGAGCCGACCATTGGCGAACTGGCGGAGTTGCTGTCTTGCGACCCGGCAGAGGCGGCGGAGATCGTGGGTGTTATGCAGCCTACGGTGTCCATCAACAGTGCCGGTGAGGACGGCGATACCACACTGGATATTCCGGTGGACGACAGCGAACAACTGTTTGATCGGCTGACCGTTTTGCAAGCCATGGACGGTCTGGAAAAAAGCGAGCAAATGCTGGTGGAGCTGCGCTATTATAAGGGTCTGACCCAGTGCAAAACGGCGGAAATTCTGGGTCTGTCCCAAGTGCAGGTCTCCCGTAAAGAAAAAGCCGTCCTGCAAAAAATGCGCCGGGTCATGGACGGATAAAGCAAAAAGCTATAAAGAAAAAAGGCACAGCGTAATGCTGTGCCTTTTGATATATACTTGTTAGTTTTTCAGGCTATGGAGCGGTGCAGGGATCTTGCCGCCGCGGTTGATGAACTTGGCAGGGGAGCCGGTGTTCACTTTCATGACAGGGCCGGCGCCCAGCAGGCCGCCGAACTCCAGCTCGTCGCCTACCTGCTTGCCGATGGCGGGAATCACGCGCACGGCGGTGGTCTTGCAGTTGACCATACCGATGGCGGCCTCGTCGGCGATAATGCCGCTGATCACCTCCGGCGTGGTGTCGCCGGGAATGACGATCATATCCAGACCCACGGAGCAAACAGCGGTCATGGCTTCCAGCTTCTCAATGGTCAGCGCGCCACAGCGGGCTGCGTCGATCATACCTGCGTCCTCAGATACCGGGATAAAGGCGCCGGACAGGCCGCCTACGCTGGAGGAGGCCATCACGCCGCCTTTCTTGACAGCATCGTTGAGCATAGCCAGGCAAGCTGTGGTGCCTGCGCCGCCGCACTTTTCCAGGCCAATCTCTTCCAAAATATGGGCCACGGAGTCGCCTACCGCTGGGGTGGGGGCCAGGGACAGGTCCACAATGCCAAAGGGCACGCCCAGCCGCCGAGAGGCCTCTACGCCTACCAGCTGACCCATACGGGTGACTTTAAAGGCGGTCTTTTTAATCAGCTCTGCAATATCGTTAATGGAGTAGTCCGGGAACTTGGCAACGGCCGCGCGCACCACGCCGGGGCCGGACACGCCCACATTGATCACGCAGTCCGGCTCGGACACACCGTGAAAGGCACCGGCCATAAAGGGGTTATCCTCCGGGGCGTTGCAAAACACAACCAGCTTGCCGGCGCCGATGCAGTCGTTCTCTTTGGTCAACTCTGCGGCTTCCTTGACCTTTTGGCCCATCAGCTTTACCGCGTCCATATTGATACCGGCTTTGGTGGAACCGATGTTTACGGAGGAGCAAATGTGCTCCGTCTCTGCCAGCGCGCGGGGGATGGAGTCAATCAGTTCCCGGTCGCCGGCGGCAAATCCCTTTTGTACCAGGGCACTGTAACCGCCGATAAAGTTCACCCCGATGGTGCGGGCTGCTTTTTCCAGCGCCAGGGCGTACTTTACCGGGTCGCCGCCGCTGATGCCTGCCATAATGGCAATGGGGGTCACGCTGACTCGCTTGTTGATAATAGGAATACCGTATTCCCGCTCAATGTCCTCGCCGGTCTGGACCAGCTTCTCCGCCTTAGTGCAAATTTTGTCATACACCTTGGCGCAAGCCTTGTCAATATCCGTATCGGCACAGTCTAAAAGGGAAATGCCCATGGTGGTGGTACGAATGTCCAGGCACTCGTCCTGGATCATACGAATGGTTTCTAAAATATCGTAAGTATTGATCAATGGAGTGCCTCCTGTTAAATCTTGTGCATGGAGTTAAAAATATCCTCATGCATCACATGGATAGAAAGATTGCTTTCTTTGCCAAAGTCCTCCAATTCGCCGGACAGGGCGGAGAGAGAAGTGTTGCAACGGGTCAGGTCCGCCATCATGATCATGCAGAACATATCCTGCAAGATGGACTGGGTCACTTCTACAATATTCACCTGGTGTTCGGCACAGATGGCAGACACCTTGGCAAGAATGCCCACGGTATCTTTACCTACAACTGTGATGACTGCTCTCATTATCAAGACCTCCGTTTTGTCTTTTATTTTCTAATGATTATAACAAAGATGTAAAATTTTTTCAATAAAAGCGCAAAATATATTTTCAACTTCCGCCGATTGTGGTAAAATACTGTGCAACAAGCGGATTGGAGATGAAATTGTGCATTACGAAAATTTGGTAGACCTGCACACCCACTCAGATCATTCCTTTGACGGCAAACAGTCCTGTATGCTGCTGTGCGAGACGGCGGTGGCCAAGGGCGCGTCCTGTATTGCCATTACCGATCACTGCGAGATTGACTCAAAGACCGAGGACTTTCGCGCGCTGTGTACCAATCAGTATGTAGAGACCTTTGAGTGCAAGCGGTACTTTGAGGGTCAACTGCTGGTGCTCCAGGGGATTGAGCTGGGCCAGGCCATTTATAATATCCCGCTGGCAAATCATATTCTGGATAAGTTTAATTATGATTTTGTGCTTGGCTCCATCCATAATCTGCCGGAGATGGAAGACTTCTTTTTTATGGATTATAAGGATAAAGATGTTTATGACCTGCTGAGCCGGTATTTTCAAAAGGAACTGGAGTTGGCAAAATGGGACGGCTTTGACTCGCTGGCGCACCTGACCTACCCACTGCGGTATATGGTTGGGGAGCAGAAGATCCCGGTGGATATGACCCGGTTCGACGATGTGATCGGCGAGATCTTTGAAACGCTTATTAAGAACCATAAAGCCTTAGAAATCAACACCAGCGGCATCGCCATGCCTCTAGGCGACACCTTGCCCGGGGAAGCGTACATACAGCGCTTTCACGATATGGGCGGGCAGTATATTACCGTTGGGTCGGACGCCCATGTGCCGGAAAAGCTGTGCGGCAATGTGGACAAGGGTATGGCGCTGGCCAAGAAGTGCGGGTTTGACTATGTGACCATCTTTAACCGCAGGGAGCCTATGCTGGTGCCCATTGCGTAAACACAAGGAGAGAAAACGATATGATGGATGAACTGTTAAGTTTAATCAAAGAGAATCCTCGCCTGACCAATGCAGAGTTGGCGGCGGCGCTGGATCGGGACGAAGCGCAGGTGGCACAGCAGGTGCGCCAATATGAAGCGGACGGCGTGATCAAAGGCTATTGCGCCATTTTGGATAAGGAGAAAGCCGGGGACGAAACGGTGACTGCACTGATCGAGATCAAAGTGCAGCCCAAGTTCGGTCACGGCTTTGACGATATTGCCCGGCGCATTGCGGCGCTGGAAGAAGTGGAGAGCATTTTCCTGATGAGCGGTGGGTATGACCTGTGCTGCCTGGTGACGGACAAGTCCTTCCAGGAGGTGTCCATGTTCGTTGCCAGCCGCCTGTCGCCCATGGAAGATGTGGTGTCTACCGCCACCCACTTTATCCTAAAGAAGTATAAAGAGCAGGGCATGCTCTTTGCACAGAAGAATACGGACGATCGGGGGAATATTTCTCTGTGATCCAATATGAAAATGATATGAATCCCGCTCTTTGCAATGTAAAGCCCAGCGGTATCCGCAAGTTCTTTTCCATTGCGGAAGAGATGGATAACGTGATTTCCCTTGGCGTGGGCGAGCCGGACTTTTTGACCCCCTGGCATATCCGCCGAGAGGGGATCGACTCCTTAGACCGGGGCGCTACCCGCTACACTGCCAACGCCGGGCTGCTGTCCCTGCGGCAGGAGATCTGTGCCTTCTATGCCCGCCGGTATCATTTGCAGTACAGGGCTGAAAATCAGGTACTGGTGACAGTTGGCGGCTCCGAAGGCATTGATATGGCCATCCGCACATTGGTGTGCCCCGGTGATGAGGTGCTGGTGGTGGAGCCGTCCTTTGTGTGCTACAAACCGCTGGTAGAGGTTAGCGGCGGTGTGGCTGTGCCGCTGGTAACGAAGGAAGAAGACCGCTTCCGTCTGACGGCTGCCGCACTGGAAGCCGCTATTACGCCTAAGACCAAGCTGCTGGTGTTCCCATACCCCAACAATCCCACCGGTGCGGTGATGCGCCGGGAGGACTTGGAGCCAATTTGTCGAGTGCTGCAAAAGCACAAGATTTATGTGCTGTCCGATGAGATTTACAGCGAGCTGACCTACGGCGGTGCGGACCACACCTCCATTGCTGCCATGCCCGGCATGGCAGAGCGCACGGTGGTTATCAACGGTTTTTCCAAGACCTATTCCATGACCGGCTGGCGCCTGGGTTATGCACTGGGGCCTGCACCTATTATTCAGCAGATGACCAAGCTGCACCAGTTTGCCATTATGTCCGCCCCCACCACCAGTCAAACGGCTGCCATTGAGGCCCTGCGCCATGGGGACGGGGACATTGATAAAATGCGCCGGGATTATGATATGCGCCGCCGCTTTACCGTGCACGCATTTCGTGAGATCGGGCTGCCCTGTTTTGAGCCGGAGGGAGCGTTTTATTTGTTCCCTTGCATTCAATCCACCGGCCTTAGCTCCGAGGAATTTTGCGAGCGGCTCATTTATTCCAAGCGGGTGGCTGTGGTGCCCGGCAACGCCTTTGGCGACTGCGGCGAGGGCTTTATCCGCGTGTCTTACTGCTATTCTATTGAGAACATTAAAGAGGCTGTCACCCGTATCGGTGAATTTGTGAAAGAATTAGAGGACGAGCATGACCGTTAAACGCGTAGAAGTGCTGGCGTATGCCAAGATCAACTTAATGCTGGATATTATCCGTCGCCGCACCGACGGCTACCATGATCTGTTTATGATTATGCAGAGCGTGGGCGTGGCCGATCGGGTGACTGTGGAGCGTGAGCCGGGGCGCAAGCTGCGGCTGACTGCCAGTATGGATGATATTCCCCTGGACGATAAAAATATTGCATGGAAAGCGGCCGCTTTGTTCTTTAAGACCACCGGGCTGCGCTGTCCGGGACTGCATATTCACTTGGAGAAGCACATTCCCCACGCAGCGGGTCTGGCCGGCGGCAGTGCAGACGGTGCGGCGGTGCTGGTAGCTCTGAACCGGCTGATGGGCACGGATTTATCTACGGACCAGCTGTGCGCCATGGGCGTGCAGATCGGTGCGGATGTGCCCTTTTGCATTGTAGGCGGCACTTGCCTTGCACAGGGAATTGGCGAGGTGCTCAGTCCCTTAAAGCCTATGCCGTCTTGTCATATTGTACTGGCAAAGCCGGACTTTGGCGTGAATACCGGCAAGGCCTACGGTTTGTTTGACACCAATGGCAAGACCCATAATGCGGACCAGCTGGGTATGCTCACTGCGGTGCAGAATCGGGATCTGCCTGCCATTTGCGGCAAGCTGGAAAATGTGTTTGAGCAGTTTGTGGAGGTGCCCGGTCGTATTGAGATGAAAGAAGTGCTTCGTGCAGCCGGTGCAGCAGGTGTTTGTATGAGTGGCAGCGGGCCAACCCTTTTTGGCATTTTCACTGACAAAGCACAGGCCCTGGCAGCGGCACAAGATTTGGCACCTTTTGCCAAGGATATAGCCGTCACCAAGCCGGTGCGGCAAGGCTGCAAAATTGTAGATGTCATAGAGGCTTGATAGAACGATAAAAAGGTCACCGTATATGCGGTGACCTTTGCGTCGCTTTTGCAGGGCTATTCTCTTGTTGGATTTAAGTGCAGCACGATGATCTCCGGGTGGTTAAAGAGCCGCAGGGGGAACTCGGCGTTGCCGATTCCGCGGGAGACAATCAGTCGCGGCCGCTCTCCAAAGCTGCCCCGGGCGTACTGTGGGCGCAGACCCTGACCGGGGGAGAACACCGGCCCGATCCCCGGGAGGATCCATTGCCCGCCGTGGGCGTGGCCGGACAGTTGCAGGTCAAAGTCATACTGCCGGTAATTGTTTTCTGCCACGGCGGCGAAGTTCTCCGGATAATGGCACAGCACGATCTTATAGCCCGGGTGTTCTGCCAGCCGGGCAAACAGGGCAGAGGAGTCCCGGTAGTGAAAAGTGCCTGCCTTGCGCTGGCGATAGGCCTCAAAGCTGGCCTGATTTTCGTCCAGCCCCAGGAAGGTAATGCCCTTGACCGTTTCGATCTTATCCGTCAGCACATGAAAGCCGATGGCGGACAGTTCATGCATCAAAGTATCAAAATCCGCCAGCCGTCGCTCGTGATTGCCGGGAATGTACAGCACCGGCGCCAGCTGCACCAGCTGCCGTCCGTAGTCCAGCATTTTTTGGCGATTTCGATTTTTGTCGTTGATATAATCGCCGGTAATGCAGATGATGTCCGGTTTTTGGGCGGCTGTTTCGTTTAAAATACGAGCGGAGGGCTTGGAATGCAGATCTGACAGGTGCACCACCGTACAGGGTGGCGCACCGGGAGCCGACATATCGTATGCGGTTATATCCGGGCGGTTGTTCTGGTTATAGGCAAAGACCAGAAACAGCACCACCGCGGCAAGGATTACGGGAAGAATCCAATACATTTTTCATCACTCATTTCATCAACAGCATACCTTTTTTCTTAGCTTTCGTCAAGAAACAAATTGAATTTATAAAATAAAGGGATTTTTTCTCTTTTTGCGTATAAAATATAGACTATTGGATAGGAGTGGCGTTATGGACAGTGCAATTCGTTTGCGATCGGAAGAAAATGAAAGACGCATATTGTCGCCAAAAGCCTGCTTGGCGGCAGAGAGCCGCGGCCGTTTGCGACCGGAGCCGGCGTGCGAGATCCGCACCTGTTTTCAGCGTGACCGGGACCGGATCATTCATTGCCGTTCCTTTCGGCGGCTCAAGCACAAGACCCAGGTGTTTCTGGCGCCCAGCGGTGATCACTACCGCACCCGCCTGACCCACACCTTAGAGGTGGCGCAAATCGCTCGCACCATTGCCCGGGCGTTGCAGCTGAATGAGGATCTCACCGAGGCCATTGCCCTGGGGCACGATCTGGGGCACACCCCCTTTGGTCACGCCGGGGAGCGGGCGCTGAACAGCTTGTGCTCCTGCGGCTTTACCCACTATGCCCAGAGCGTGCGCACGGTGGAGAAGATCGAGAAAAACGGCGCCGGGCTGAACCTGACCGATGAAGTGAAAAACGGCATTCTCTGCCACACCAAGGGAGAGGAGGCCTACACTTTGGAGGGGCAGATCATTCGCATTGCGGATAAAATCGCCTACATCAATCATGATATTGACGACGCCTGCCGTGCCGGTGTTATGGCGGAGGAGGATATTCCGCTGGAACTGCGTATGGCATTGGGTATGACTAAATCCCAGCGCATCAACCACATGGTGCTTGATGTGATCGAGAACAGTACGGACAAGATTCGTATGAGCTCGGACACTTACGAGTTGTTTTGCGATCTGCACGACTTTATGTTTACCGCCGTATATACCAACCCGGTGTGCAAGGGCGAGGAGCGTAAAGCCGTGGATATGCTGACGAAAATTTATGGCTACTACATTGACCATGTGGAGGAAATGCCGGAGGAATATGTGCGCATTGCCGGTGAGGACGGTGACGAGCGTGCCGTGTGCGACTACATAGCCGGTATGAGCGATACGTATGCACTGAAAGTGTTTAACCACCTGTTTGTGCCTATGTTTTGGCATGAGTAAGGGTCATTATAGTATAGACAGAAAGAGGTGAGAGATCGTGGCTTTGAGCGATAGTTTTTTGCAGGAACTAAAAATGAAAACGGATATAGAAGATGTGATCTCCACTTATGTGACCTTAAAGCGGCGTGGCGCCACTCTGGTGGGTTTGTGCCCCTTTCATAATGAGAAAACGCCGTCCTTTACCGTGTACCCGGCCACGCAGTCCTTTTACTGCTTTGGCTGCGGTGCCGGTGGGGACGCCATCACCTTCTTAAAAAAGATTGAGAATTTAGACTATTTGGACGCAGTTAAGACCCTGGCCCAGCGGGCAGGGCTGCAAATGCCCCAGGAGGGCTTTGACGACTCCCTGTCCAAACGGCGTCGCCGGATCTTGGAGATGAACCGAGAGGCCGCTCGCTTTTATCATAGCGTGCTGCTGTCCCCGGAGGGCAAGGTGGGCTATGATTATTATATCGGTCGTGCACTGAGCGCCGCCACGATCAATCATTTTGGTTTGGGCTTTGCCCCCAATCAGTGGGACGCATTGCTCAAGCATATGCGCACCAAGGGCTACCAACCGGCAGAACTGGTGGACGCCGGGTTGGCCCGAAAAGGGCAAAAAGGGTATTATGACAACTTCCGCAACCGGGTCATGACCCCCATTATTGATGTGCGGGGCAATGTGATCGCCTTTGGCGGTCGCGTGCTGGATGACAGCAAGCCCAAGTATATCAACACCGGCGACACGCTGGTATACAAAAAGACCAACGAGCTGTTTGCCCTGAACTTTGCCAAAGACAGTAAAGAGGACGCGCTGATTTTGTGCGAGGGCTATATGGATGTGATTGCCATGCACCAGGCCGGGTTTACCAATGCGGTGGCCGGTTGCGGTACGGCGCTGACTACGGAGCAGGTGCGGCTGATCAGCCGCTACGCCAAGGAAGTGATCCTAACCTACGATGCAGACGAGGCGGGGCAAAAGGCACTGCAAAAGGCCATGACCCTGTTTGACCAAACAGATGTGAAAGTGCGCATTCCCGCGCTGGTGGGCGGCAAGGATCCGGACGAAATTATTCGTACCTACGGTCGGGACAAGTTTAAGGGTATGCTGGAGGGCGCGTCTAACGAAACAGAGTTTCGCCTGCTGGCCCTGCGCCGTCAATACAATTTGGCCACTACCCAGGGCAAGATCGACTTTATCGGCGGCGCACTGCAAATCCTATCAACTTTGCCGCCGGTGGAGCAGGATTTGTATGTATCCCGCCTGTCGGAGGAACTGGGTGTGGAGCGGCAGAATATGAAGGTGCAGCTGCAAGACCTGGTTGCCCGTCAAGGCAACAGAAGAGAAAAACGGGAATTCAACCGTATTGTGCAGGAGAATATGCGAAAGACCGCTCGGGAAACGATGGCCACAGACGCCTCCCTGCGTAAGCTGCGGGCGGAGGATCGGTTGATCAGCTTGCTGCTGCGCTATCCGGATTGCAGCCGCCTGTGCAAGGACTTTGACCCTCAGTGGCTGACCCCCGGCTTTGCCCAACGGGTGTTTACGCTGATCTTGCAACGGCTGGAGAATGGTGACGGTACGGAGCTGATGGACCTGCGGGACCGGTTGACGGACGACGAGATGGGTCGCCTGTCCGGTATTATTGCCCGTGGCGGTGAGTCAGCGGACGCCAAGCAGGAATTTTCCGACTGCCTGCAAACCATTCGTGCTGAGCAGCAAAAAAAGCAGGAGAGCGCGGCAGAACTGGACGACCAGGCCTTTCGTGACCTGTTTCGCCATCATTCATAAACCATGGGTTTACATATAGAAATACGATGAAATGAGGATTCAGACTATGAGCAACAACGAATTGCATTTGCCTGCCCAGCAGCAGGTGAGCGAAGAAAAGAAAAACGCTGCCTTTAAGAAGCTGGTGGAGCGGGGCAAGCAGTCCGGCCACCTGTCCGCACAAGAGATCGACAATGTAATTGTGGAGCTTGACCTGGATGTGGACGAGCTGGAAAAACTGAACGAGATGATTGACTCGGCCAACATCAGCATTGTAGACGACTTTTCTGCCGAGGCGCTGGACGGTATTCCGCTGGAAGTGGATCTGCCCAAGGAGACGGACGCTGCGGAGACGGTAGCCACTAACGATAACGCGGCCATGGACGATCCGGTCAAGGTGTATTTGAAAGAGATCGGCCGGGTGCCGCTGCTAACCCCGGAGGAGGAGATTGAGCTGGCAATCCGCATTGCGGATAATGACGAAAAGGCCAAGAAGCGACTGGCAGAGGCCAATCTGCGCTTGGTGGTGAGCATTGCCAAACGCTATGTGGGTCGCGGTATGCAGTTCTTGGATCTGATCCAGGAGGGCAACCTGGGCTTAATCAAAGCAGTGGACAAGTTTGACTACACCAAGGGCTTTAAGTTCTCCACCTATGCTACCTGGTGGATCCGCCAGGCGATTACCCGCGCGATTGCGGACCAGGCCCGTACCATCCGTATTCCCGTGCACATGGTGGAGACCATCAATAAGGTAAAGAAAGCCAACAGCCAACTGCTGCACCAAAACGGCCGTGAGCCTACGGCGGACGAGATTTCCGAGTATTTGGAGATGCCGGTAGATAAGGTGCGTGAGATTATGCGTGTGGCCCAGGAGCCGGTATCTTTGGAGACCCCCATCGGTGAAGAGGAGGATAGCCATTTGGGCGACTTTATCCCGGACGATGACGCGCTGGCCCCGGCAGACGCTGCCTCTATGAGCCTGCTCAAGGAACAACTGGCCGATGTGCTTAAGACCCTGACCCCCAGAGAGGAAAAGGTGCTGAGTCTGCGCTTTGGCTTGGAGGACGGAAACCCCAAGACCTTGGAGGAAGTGGGTAAGGAATTTAATGTGACCCGTGAGCGTATTCGCCAGATTGAGGCCAAGGCACTGCGCAAGCTGCGCCACCCCAGCAGAAGTAAGAAATTAAAGGACTTTTTGGACTGATGAAACCGGAAGAAATCGCGCGCATTAACGCGCTGGCCCGTAAGGCCAAAACGCCGGAGGGTCTGACCCCGGCGGAAAAGGAAGAACAAGGCGCTTTGCGCCGTCGCTACATTGACTCGTTTAAGCGTAGTTTGGTCAGCCAACTGGATAACACCTATGTAGTGGAGCCGAACGGTGAAAAGCACAAGCTGCAACGCAACGAGAACAAAGGAGATTAACGCATTTATGCTTGATTTCAAGGAACCGAAAATTACGGACAAGCCCTGGGTGGATCAATGCCTGTCCCACGCCCACAGTATGAACTGCGAGTATACATTTGGCAACATTTTCGTTTGGCGCACGGCGTATGTGACCCGCATTTGCCATTATAAGGACTTTTTGCTGATCCGTTACGGCAGAGGGGCAGACATTGCGTATTCGCCCCCGGTGGGCACCGGCGATTTTGCCGATGCGGTGCGGGTGTTACAGCAGGACGCGGCAGAAAATGGCGTCACTTTACGCCTGCTGGGTGTGACCGCCAGCTATAAAGAATTGCTGGAGGCGGATTTCCCGGGAAAATTCAACTACACCTATTCCGACGATTATAACGATTATATTTACAGTGTAGAGAAAATGGCCAATTTGTCCGGCAAGAAGTATCACGGCAAGCGGGGGCACATTACCTACTTTATGAAGGCGTATCCGGACTGGCAGTTTGAAGTGCTCACCCCGGAGAATGTGGGGGAGTGCATTGCCCTGCATACCAGCTGGATTGACGAGAAAGACCAAACGGAACAAAAAGAAGAGGACGCCGAGTTTTCCCTGGAGTTTGAAGCGGTGCTCTCCGCCTTTGACAATTACAAGGCGTTGGGCTTTGTAGGCGGACTGATCCGGGTGGGCGGCAAGGTGATCGCCTACACCATGGGTGAGCCTCACAGTAAGGAATGCTTTGTGACCCATTTTGAAAAGGCACCGGCAGATATGCGCGGGGCGTTCCCCATCATCAATCAGGTATTCACGCAGCAGTGCCTAAGTGGCTATACCTATGTGAATCGGGAAGAAGATTTAGGATTGGAGGGCTTGCGCAAGGCCAAGCAGTCCTATCACCCGGAGATATTCTTAGAGAAGTGCGTGGCCACCTATGTTGACGAAAATTGAATTTACGGAAGATGCCACACAGATCGTTGATCTTTGGCACCGGGTGTTTGGGGACGATGAAGCGTATATCCGCTTCTTTTTGGACAACTGCCGCCACAAACGCTGCGTAGGTGCCTTTGTGGGGGAGCGGCTGGTGTCTATGCTGTTTTTGCTGGACTGTACCTATAACGGACAGCAGGGGGCTTATGTGTATGCGGTAGCCACCCACCCGGATTACAGAAAACAGGGCTTTATGCAAAAATGTATTGACTATTCCCAGGCATTGGATTATGATTTTCTATGTTTGGTGCCGGCAGAGGCGTATCTTTTCGATGTGTATGCCAAATTCGGTTTTCAGTCCCTGCTGTTTGGTACCGCCATGCCGGCACAGTTAGACGACAGCTGGCAAACGGCGGGGGAACAGGTGTATTTTGACCGCCGCCGTGCCTGGACACCGACGCCTGCGGTGGAACTGGTAGATAGCGACTACCTGTATCGGGAAAATGTGCTGCTGGATGGCAGCTTCTATTGTAAAGACGATGGGATCGCCGCGGTGCGGGACGGTCGGATTTGCGAATATATCCAAAAGAGTGGCAATGTGCTGACTGCCGAGCCGGTGGGTATGCTGTGGAGCCGCCGGGCGTTGCCACCGGGCTACTTTGGCCTGTATATGGATTAACGGAGGTTACATAACTATGGTTTATGTCTTTTTAGCGGACGGATTTGAACTGATCGAGGCGTTGGCGCCGGTGGATATGCTACGCCGGGCCAAAATCGGCGTGATGACCGTTGGCATCGGCGGCAGTGTAATCACTGCGTCCTGCGGGGTCAGCGTTACCTGCGACATTAGCGACAAGGCCTTTCGCTTCAAGAATGTAGACGCCATTGTGCTGCCCGGCGGTATGCCCGGTACGAAGAATTTGGAAAAAAGCCCGGTGGTGCAGGATGCCATTGACAAGGCTGCAGAGCGCAACACGCTGATCTGTGCCATTTGCGCCGCACCGTCTATTTTGGGCCACAAGGGTCTGCTTAATGAGAAGGAAGCCATTTGTTTTCCCGGCTTTGAGCAGGAACTGACCGGCGCCACCATTTCTAAAAAGCATGTGGTGTGCGACGGCGACTTTATCACCGCCAAGGGCGCCGGTGTGGCTGTGGACTTTGGGCTGGAGATTGTGTGCCAGTTGGAGGGTCGTGAAATGGCAGCCAACGTGCGCAAGACCATTCAATGTCCGTAAAGGGTGACCTGCGCCGCGCATTTCGGCAGCGGCGACGGGAAAAGATAAACAGAGCCGCGGCGGACGCCGCCATTGCCCGCCGGGTGCTGGACAGCAGCGCCTATGGGCAGGCAAGTGTGCTTTTAGGCTATGCCGCCCTGCCGGAGGAGATACAGACGGACGGCATTCTTCGCCGTGCGCTGGCAGAGGGCAAGGCGCTTTATTTGCCCCGCTGTCTTGACGATGCCGGGCAAATGGCCTTTTATCGGGTGCAGGCGCTGGAAGATCTGGAAAGCGGCAGCTTCGGTGTAAGGGAGCCGTCTTTAGCCGCGCCCCAATACAATATGGATTTAGACGGTCAGGCCCTGTGCTTGGTGCCGGGTCTTTGCTTTGATGGCAAAGGGTATCGGCTGGGCTACGGTAAGGGATACTATGACCGGTTTTTGGCAAAATTCCGTGGGGTGACCCTAGGACTTTGCTATAATGATTTTTTGCAGGACTGCCTGCCGGTGGGGGACTATGATCTGCCGGTACAGCAGATTGCTACGGAGGACTGGGTGTTCGCCGTGGAGCAAGGAGCAGCGTATGAATGAAAACAGAGATTTGAATCAGCGGGAGAACGGTATTAATCCCTCGGAGCTCAGCGGTAAAGGGGACTACTATTTCTCTAACGGTGTGCAGGAGCGCACCCCTCGCACCACGCCGGTGGGTACAAAACGCAAGCCGGCGAAAAAAGGCAACGGCGTAAAGTCCACTTATGTGTTCTTTATTGTGGTGATTGCGGTGTCCATGGCACTGTCTGTGTACGCCGTGTTCTGTATGAATGACATTTTGGCCATCACCAAGACCAAGTCCACCGTCACTGTGTCTATGCAGGAGGAGGTCAAGACCGCTTCAGATGCCATTGACCTGCTGGCGGACCAGGGACTGATCAAGTGCAAGGGCTTTTGCAAGTTTTTTGCCACCTTGCACGATAAGGTGCTTAACGATCCCATCGGCGGACCGTACCCGGCAGGGGTGTATTACTTAAACGGAAAAATGGGCCTGGAGGGTATGCTGCAGACCTTGCAGGGCTCCTCTGCCACTTCGGAGACGGTGACCCTGATTTTTCCTGAGGGTATGACCGTACCGGAGATCGTCAATAAACTGACAGAGAACGATGTGTGTGACAAAACGGCGCTGCTGTCCGTGATCGATTCCACAGAATTTACCTATTCTATGGTGGCGGACTTAAAGGCCAATGAGCATGTGCCTTACCGTCTGGAGGGCTTTATGTTCCCGGATACCTACGAGTTTTTTGTGGGGGAGAACGCCTCCAGCGTGGTGAAGAAGTTCCTGTCTAACGGCGACAGCAAGATCTCCGAAAAAGATCGCGCCCAGGCCAAAAAGCTGGGCTATTCCATGTATGAGGTAATGACCATTGCCTCCATTATTCAAAAGGAAGCCGGCAGTGAGAAGCAGATGAAAACTATCTCCTCTGTCATTCATAATCGCCTGAGCGATAAAACCAACTTCCCATCCCTGGGCTGTCAGTCCACCTCTGACTATATTACCAACTTTGTAAAGCCAAATTTGTCCTCAACCAGTGCCCACACGGCGGACTATTATCTGGATTATTACAATACGCAGACCACCTCTACCGTGGTGGGGCTGCCTGCCGGTCCTATTTGCAACCCGGGTAAAGCGGCCGTTCAGGCGGCGCTCCATCCGTCGGATACCGGTTATTATTACTTCTTCCATGACACCAAGGGCAATCTGTACACTGCCAAGACCTATGCCGAGTTTAAGCAGAAGGTACAGACCTACGCCCCCTATCTGGCTGCATGATGAAGCGGGTGGAATTGCTGTCCCCGGCAGGGGATATGGAACGGCTGGAATTGGCAGTTAAGTTCGGTGCAGACGCGGTGTATGTGGGCGGAACCCAATTTGGTATGCGCTCCAACCCATCCAATTTTGACCCGGCGCAGCTGCAAGCGGCTTGCAAGCTGGTGCACGCTGCCGGGAAAAAGCTGTATTTGACCTGCAACACCTTGCCCCGCAGCTATGAGCTGGATGCGCTGCCGGACTTTCTCCGCAGTGCCCGGGCGGCAGGGGTAGACGCCTTTATCATTGCGGATATGGGCGTGCTTGCTATTGCCAAGCAGGCGGCACCGGAGGTGGAAGTGCATATTTCCACCCAGGCGGGGATCGTCAATTATGCGGCGGCCAATGCCTTTTACCAAATGGGCGCCAAGCGGATCGTTACCGCAAGAGAGCTTTCACTGGATGAGATCAAGATGATCCGGGACCATACGCCTCCGGAGCTGGAAATTGAGGCCTTTGTTCACGGTGCCATGTGTATGAGCTTTAGCGGTCGGTGCATTCTCTCGGATTATATGGTGGGGCGAGATGCCAACCGTGGTGACTGTGCCCAGCCCTGCCGCTGGAAGTACCACTTGATGGAGGAGACCCGCCCGGGGCAGTATTTTCCCATCAATCAAGAGGAGAACGGCACATATATTTTCAATTCCAAGGATTTGTGTATGATCGAGCATATCCCGGAGCTGGTGGCTGCAGGAGTGGACTCGTTTAAGATTGAGGGTCGCGCCAAAAGTGCCTATTATACCGCCGTTGTGACCCACGCTTATCGTCAGGCGCTGGACGCTTATTTTGCCCACCCGTCCCCGGACTTCCGTGTGCCGGACTGGGTGCTGGCGGAGATGGAAAAAATGAGCCATCGGGTTTATACCACCGGCTTTAACTTCGGTCCGCTGCAGAATGGGCAGGAGCTGAATACCGGCGGCTATGTGCGCACCTGGGATGTGTGCGCCCTGTACCGAGACCAGCAGGGGAACCGGTTGATCGTGGACCAGCGCAATCGCTTCTTTGAGGGCGATATCCTGGAGGTGCTGGAACCGGGGCAAAAGCCCTATACCCTGACTGTTCGAGACCTGGTGCGAGAGGCAGACGGCACGCATACGGAGGCAGCCAATAAGGCAACGGAGGTGTATTCCTTTACCGTGGATCGCCCGGTGTCCCCGGATGCTATTTTGCGCCGCAAGCGGGACGAGGACTAAACAGAATACGCATTTTTTGCACCCCTGATGTACATACTACACCGGGGGTGTATTTTTATGGGTAGACGGCTTCACGCATTTTCACTGGTTATGTGCCTGCTATTTACCGTCGTTTGCGGGCGGGTGCTGTATGTGGCGCGCAGCGGTGATTTTGCCGTAGGTCAAAGCTATAACAGCTACACCCTGCTTTTTGAACAGAACGATACGGAAATCACAGACCGACTGGGACGATCCATGGGCGGCACCCGCAAAGAGTGGGTGGCTGTGATCCGCCCTACGCAGGATTGCCTGCGAGAACTCCCGCGCCTGTTTGCGCCCGGAGATGTGCAGCGCATTGCAAAGGAACTGCAAAAAGGCTATCCGGTGCTGGAGCCGGTAGCCACTAAGGCGGATACAAACCACATTGTAATTATGGAGCGCACAGTGCGGGACAGCACCACCCTCCACGCCCGTCAGCTGCTGGACCGTGCCAGCGGCGGACTGGGTCAATATACAGCCGTTGCCACGGAGAAAAAATTGAACTTCGCCACCGACGCCATGGGGCGGGTGCTCTCCGGCAATGCCATGACGGAGCAAACAGATCGTACCGGCGCCCCTGCCACCATGCGAACCACGCTGGATCTGGAACTTCAAAAGACGGTGGAGCAGGCGGCCGAGTCGATCAAAACCGGCGCTGTGGTGGTGCTGGATGTACCTACCGGAGAGGTGCGCGCCGTGTATAGCGCACCTGCGGACTACTATAACCGCGCATTGTCCGCTTACGCTGTTGGCTCCGTTTTTAAGCTGATTGTTGCCGCTGCGGCGTTGGAAGCAGACTTGCAGCCGGTCTATGCCTGTAAAGGTGAAATTAAAGTGGGCGATACAGTCTATCGGTGCCAAAACGGTCGGGTGCATGGTCGGCAGACGATGGAGCAGGCGCTGGCCCATTCCTGTAACTGCTACTTTGTGCAGCTGGCGCAGAAGTTAGGCGCCGGGCGGTTGTACCAAATGGGGCTGGATTTTGGCTTCGGCACGCCGATTGCGCTGTATAAGGATTTTCAGAGCGCTGCCGGGCGGCTGCCGTCTCTGTCGGTGCTGGCGTCTCCCGGCCAGCTGGCACTGCTGGGCTTTGGGCAGGGGAAGCTGACGGACACACCGCTGCACTTTGCCCGTTGCGTTGCGGCCATCGCCGGTGGCGGCGTGTATTGTTCGCCGGATTTGACCGGCAAGGCGACAGCGAAACCGCGCCGCGTGATGCAGGCAAGGCATGCAAAGACGCTGCTGGCCTATATGCGCACGGTGGTAGCAGCGGGTACCGGCAGCGGCGCCGATTATCGTGGCCGCTCCGCCGGTAAAACCGCCACCGCCCAGTCCGGCCGTTATGTGCGGGGCAGGGAAGTGCTCAATACCTATTTTGCAGGGGTGTATCCCTTTGATCATCCCCGCTATGCCATTGTGGTGATGCGGGAAAACGGCACCTCCGGCGCTGCCGATTGCTGCCCGGTGTTTCGCCGCATTGTATCAAAGTTGCCGTAGGCCTTGCATTACTGTCCCTTTTGTGGTACAATGCCCATACAATAGGGGGGACTTTACTTGCAAACATCAAAGTTAAAAACACTGCGCATCCTACAGATGCTTCAGCAGTACAGCGATGAGGAAAATCCGCTGTCTGCTACGGATTTGATTGAACGATTACAGAACGACTATGGCATTCGGTGCGAGCGTAAATCCATTTATGCGGATATTAAAGCGCTCCAGGAGGTGGGCTTTGATGTGTGCCGCACAGACTATCCCCGCCGGGGCTTTTACATGGCCGGTCGTACTTTTGAGCTGGCAGAGGTGCGTATGTTGATGGACGCGGTGCAGTCCGCCGGGTTCATTACGCCGAAGAAGACGGAGAAGCTGGTGCAGAAGCTGGAGAGTCTGCTCTCCGCCGGCCAGGCGGAAAGCTTGGTGCGCCAGGTGTATTGCCAGAGCGAGAACAAATGTTCGAATGAAGAGATCTATTACATTATAGATAATTTGCACCAGGCCATCTGTGACGGCTGTAAGGTCAAGTTCGCCTACAAGCGCCGGGCGGTGGATCCCAAGAATAAAAAGACCTTTCGAGAGAAGATCTTTACCGTGTCGCCCTATGCGCTGATCTGGAAGGACGATCACTACTATTTGGTTTGTAATAACGAAAAATATGACAATCTGATGAACCTGCGCCTGGATCGTATGCGCCGTATTACACCGCTGAGCCAAAAGGCACGACCGGTGGAGGAGGTCAGCGCGTATAAGGGCCGGTTTGATACGGCAGACTATGCCGCCAAAATGTTCAATATGTTCTCCGGCGAGACCGCAACGGTGCGCTTGCTTTGCAAGTTGGATACCCTGGAGGAAATGGTGGACCGCTTCGGCACGGCCATTCCCATTCACGCGGTGGACGGCGATCATTTTGAGACCACCATTTCGGCGGCGGTCAGTGAGGGCATGGTCAGTTGGCTGATGCAGTACGGCGGTCGCGTGCAGGTGCTGGAGCCCCAGAGCCTGATCGACAGCGTGCGTGCCCGGGCGGAGACGGTGCTGTCCGCGTATGCAAAAGAATAGAATTTTGTGCAGCAGGGGAGTCCCTGCTGCTTTTTTTGCCTGCTTATACGCTATTTGTGTATGGTATTATTGTCGATATACACTTGCAGAAAATGGTTGATATTTGTGCATAATTAACAGACACTGCCCTAATAATTGTCGTGTTTCCATAAAAATCCAATTAGTTAACAAATATTTTACAATTTCTATTGACAAGAAATTCTCAAGCGTAGTATAATTACTCTGTAAATGAGTGTGGGTAACTATACCCATACACTGCCGGCAGGATTTGGCGCCTGTGCTGTGTCGTCAGTAAACAGCGCGCGCTTTTTACCCCGCTTGGTAAAGAAAGAGATTTATGGAGGTATATTCTATGGGAAAAAAAGTATCCAAACGGCTGTTGTCTTTGTTCCTGTCTGTGCTGATGCTGGCCACCAGCCTGCCTTTTGCAGGTCTGTCCGCTTCTGCCGCAGATGAGAGCAGCAATTTGCCCAAGAGCACCAGCGGTGCGTACTTGTTTGCGTATTTTAGAAATGACGCTAAGTCCACCAACGGTGAGAACGTTTTTTACGCCGTATCTAAGGACGGCTATAATTACGAGGCCTTGAACGGCGGCGTGCCTGTGGCAAGTGCTTCTCAGGGCACCGGCCACTCTCGCGACCCTTATATTATGAAGGCGCAGGACGGTGCAGATTATAAGTACTATATGGTGGCAACGGACGCCAACACCACCAGCAACTATAATAATACCGGTCTGCACACCTGGGGGTCCAACGACCTGATCACCTGGGACGAACTGGCCAATCCCCAGTTTGCTACGGACAAGGGCGGCGGTTCCAAGACCATTACCAACATGTGCTGGGCACCGGAGGCCATTTGGGACCCGGTAGCCGGCAAGTATATGGTCTACTTCGCCACCAACGAGGCGGACTCTGCGGCCAATGAGAGCGCCAAGATCTATTATTCTTACACTGCGGATTTCCGCACTTTTAGCGAGAAGCAGGTGCTCTTTGACCCGGGCTACGGTGTGATCGACGCCGATATTACCCCGTACGGAAACGGCTATGTAATGCTGTATAAGAAAGAGGCTTCCTCCGGCACCGGTGCCAAGAAAGTTTGGTACACCTTTAAGACCGGCAAGAGCCCTTCTAATTCTGACGGCGAATATGACGCTGCCAATGCGAAGATTTTCGAGTCTGTCTCCAATACGCAGGCAGAAGGCCCGCAGGTGTTCCCCATCTCCGGCACAAGCAGCTACGGCGTGCTGGTGGACTATTTCTCCGACGGCGGCTTCGGTTTCTCCTATACTTCTGATTTTGAGAGCTATTCTAAGATTTCTGCGGATAATTGCTCCATCAATCACCTGAACCCCAGCCACGGCTGCATTATTCCTATTTCCGATATGGAGTATTACAACCTGTCCCAGGCTTTCGGTAAGGCGACCTCTACCCAGACTGCTGTGAAGCCCGGCGATACCGCCAACAGCCACTTGATTGCCCGGTACTTTACCTCTAACAATGCCCGGGAGGATGTGTCCGGCAACGGCAACCATATTGGTGCGTATAACGGCTCCACCAAGCACAACGGTAATGTGAGCAGTGTTAATATGGTGGTGCAGGACGGCCGACTGGCGGCGCGCTTTGATAACAGTAAGCAGGCCAACGCCGGTTCTGCCGCAGATAAAACCATTGATAAAGAGGTAAAGGGCGTTTCTACCGCTTGGATGAATGTGGACGGCATGTTCTCCGACACCAACATCAATCGCGGTATTACCATCTCCTTTGACTCCTATATGACGGACGCTATCGTTGCTGATACGCATATCTTTGACTTTATCGATTCGCCCAAGTGGAACTATCTGAATAAATTTGATGTTAATAGTACCCCGAACAAATTCAATCTGTTGTCCTACCAGGCAGATAACACTTCCATCGGTATGAAGAAGGGCACGGAGGCCAAAACCAGCGGCAGCTTGGCGAAGAACCAGTGGCACTCCTATGTGTTCTCCATCTCCAAAAGCTGCTTTACCGTATTTGTAGACGGCAAGCTGGTTTCTTCTTCCACAACCGGCGAGAACTTCGGCACCGTACTGGACAGTGATTGGTTCAAGGCCGTATTCCAGAATGCCGGTGCCAATCAATCTAAGCTGACCTTTGGCGTGAACCCCTATTGGTCCACTACCATCGGCGGCACATATAACCTGCTGGATGGTTACATCAGCGACTTCTGTATTTATGACCAGGCACTGTCTTTGGGCGATGTGGAGAATGCAAAGGCCGATCAGCTGAAGGCAACGCAGACCAACTATGACGCCAATACCACACAGGTGATCTATAAGGACCCCTGCACTGCTGCCGGCTATACCCCCGCTAAGGACAGTGTGTACGGCACCTACCTGCCTTTGGATAAGTCAGGCGTGGCCACCCAGGTGGACCCGGTAAAGGATCTGACAGACACGGCTGCCGGTTATACCTATACCATGCTCTATAATCCGGGCGATACCATTGATAACGGCGCCGTATTCCGTATGGGCGGCGATAGTGATAACTACTTCCGCGTCAATGAGGACGGCACCATCGAGTACAAGAGCGGCGACTCGTCCTTTACGTCTGACTCTACCTTCACTTTGCCTACGGATAAATGGAGTCATGTGACCTTACAGGTGGTACCGTACATTAGTTATGACCGTATCTATGTTTATATTGACGGCAAGCAGGTGTATATGTATGACGCCTACAAGGCCCGCGAATCGCAGTGCAAGACGTATGCGGATAACGGCTTAACCTTACAGAGCCTGATCCACGGCACGGCCAGCGGTACCGGCGGCCAGGTGGTGTACGGCGAGGGCGCTACCGGTAAGCTCACCGATGTGAATATTTACCGTGGCTCCATTGACGCGTATGACCTGTTTATTAAGGACACCAGCGCGTACGCAGAGGCGCTGATCCGTGAGAACATGGACCTGTTTAAGTCTACAATGAAGACTTTCTCCGCTACCAATATTCTCACCAATATGGCACCGGCTTATGAACTGTATGACAAGGCGTCCCGCTATTTGGACGCCGTAAAGCTGGGCAAGACAGTGCCGGATATGGAATATGTGGCCAAGCTGAATGCGGATTTGTATGCAGCCATTCAAAAAATGACTCCCTATAAGGCGGAATTCAGCACCGTAGGTGCCCAGGTGGCTACCGGTAAAGGTGATGGTTCAGCTTATGAAACTGTCAATGCAAAGTATTCTCAAAATTTGTTGTATGCCGGCCCCACCAGTAAGGCAAATGCTTCCAACGATGTGAAGACGTTTGTGAACAACCGGTACGAGATTTACTATAATTCCGCTGTATTTCTGTATAACGGTTCACAGAATGACACCACCAACATTATGTGCATGCCTGTTGTGATGTCTCAAATTCGTGATAGTGGGTGGAATTCAAACGCCTTAAACGGTTTGTTCCCTGCGGAATCAACGACATCGGGGAATGCGAACCCCTATTTCCGCTTAATTTCCGATTATCCCCAAAGCAGCGGAAAACCGAATCTGCAAGCTGACGCAACCAATGAGAATTTGTTGACCACGGATCAAATGTGGAGAGGCTATTCCACCACTAACTGGGAGTTTGGCAATTACATTGGCTCTAATGACAGTTACAATATTGCCGGTGAAAGAGAGAACCATTGGAACCATACCACCGGTGAATTTGGTTTGTCCAATCTCTCTACACATCTTTGGTATAATGTATTGCAGTTTATGCCCGATCGCTGTATGGCAAAAACCGGCAAGACTTCACCGGAAGGTGTCTATACCGTACCGTGGGGTATTTATGGTGACACCAATGGGAAAAAGGATAATTACGACAAAGCAGCGAATAACTGTAAAGCCATTATCAATGATGCCACCAAGATTTATGTCGTAGATGTAAACTCTGCCAGCCCCACCACACTGATGGACAGAGCTTCCGAGAAGCTTAAGAATGTAGATAAGTTCCAGGGTGCGAATATGTACCAGCTGATTCGGAGCATCACCCGGTTCTCTGCGGATACGGCAATGGAAATCCTGTCCGGTATGGACGCTGCCACCTCTTGGAACCCGGCGACAGATCTGAACGCCACCGACGGCGGTGCGTTTTATAATCAATTCGTGGAAAAGCGCAACGATCTGGTCACGGACTTTGACACTGCGGTAGACAATGCCATTAACACTTCTAAGGGCTTGGATGAGCAGGGCTATACCAAACTGGACGCGGATATGGACGCCTCCACTGCCATCGGCAAAATCTATCAGGACGCCTATGACGATGTAACGGACGGCGACAGCAGCACCGGTGCGTATACGGATTCCAGTGCCGCCGCGTTTATCAAGGCCTTTGATGCTGCCAAGCAGCACTATACGGACTTGAGCCCAGTGGCAACAGCAAACCGTACTGATAAGAATAACCCGTATGCAGATAACAAGGCACAGACGGCCTCTAAGCTGCATGACGATCTGGTGCTGGCTTATGCCAAGCTGATGAAGCGTGCGGATTATTCGCAGCTTAATCAGTTGTACGGCGGCTCCGATCGCGTACAGATCTCCAATAACGGTTTGACCAAAAATGTGATCAACGAGAATAACGAGACGGTACGCCAGCAGAACTACACCCTGTCTACTTGGCTGACCTTTGATGATGCGGCCACGGCGGCTATGAAGCTGTCCGATAATAAGGACGCCAACGCAAACGCCACCTACACCAAGTCTGAAAAAACCGATCAGCCTATGTTTAAGACAGGCCAGGTACCAGTGGAAACCCTGCTGCAAGGCACGGTAACCCTGCAGGGCACCACCACAGAGCTGTCCAAATATCAGACGGACATCAACAACAAGAAAGACGCTTTGGACGCAGCCATCAAGGGCATTGAAGTCCCGGCGGATTACACCGCGTATGACGCATTCGTGGTGGTACTGGGCACCCAGGATAAGAACGCCTTTACGGACGAATATCTGGCGCAGGCCGGATATACGGACGGTCAGGTGAAAAATGTGTTTAAGGCACAGGCCTACCAGGGCTCTCAGTCCGCAGCCGGTGCTTACAATACGGACGGTACGAATAATGACCGGGCGTATGTAGAGTACAACGGCAGTTGCTACCGCAACATCGGCCAGTCCGCTGCCGATACCCAGCTGCCCGGCCAGAAGGTACTGGACAGCACCACAAGCGCTTTGGTTACTGCGCTGAACGACGCCAACAATTCTGACACGCTGCGCCGTCAGTTCTCTGTTACATTTAAGTATGTGGTAGACAAAGCCGCGCCCATTACCGTGTCTGAGAATCAGTCTTATTTCTACGGCACCGTAGGTACCTTTACTGTACCGGAGGGCGTAGTCGGCTCCGTTTATAAGTGGTCCGTAACCGCCGGCGGCAAGGAGAAGGATGTGCTGAACTACGGCACTACCTACACTCTGCGTATGCAAAATGAGAACGCAGCCGCGGACAGCATTCTGGTAACCGCTTATTTGACTACGGATACTGCGCCTGCCGAGAATCAGGTACAGCTGTCTGTTCAGGATCAGTACAGATCCAATGTTTACCAGGGCACACTGCTGCAGGATACCAATGTAACCGTATCCCAGTTGGAGCAGGTGCAGGTGGGCGACAGTGCCGTTGCACTGACCGGCTCCGCGTATTACAAGCTGGCCGGCTGGCAGGTGATGGAGGGCGACAAACCCCACAACATCAACTACGGCACTTACACTTTGGCGGAGCTGGCCAAGATTGCCGGCGGCAACCAAGTGATCCTGCGCCCGGTTTATGTGTATAACGGTCAAGATGTATTCACTGTGTCTTTGGACGGTGAGCAGTTGTATGCCAAGGGCTACGATGTGCGTGTTTCCGTTCCTAAGGCTGCCGATGCGTATGCACTGGCAGTGAAGACCGGCAGCACTTATGCCATCGCCACCTACGGCAGCGCCTATGACTTCTATATTGACGGCTCCAACAAGGAATTCTTCACAGTCAATTATCTGACTGCTGAGAAAGACGAGCGCGGTGATGTAATCCGTGCAGCCGGGTACTATGTGACAGACGGCGGCCATCTGGTACGGCTGGATACCGATGCGAACATTCGTTACAGTCTGGAGCATAAGTTCCCCACCGCATTCAGTGTTGGACTGAAGTCCAAATCTGCGGCCACCACCTTCAGCACTTACAGTGCGGCAACCACCGGTCTGCCGGCGGATGTGAAGATCACAGAGATGGGCACCCTTTACACCCGCGACGCCGCCATGGCTACCGATGCTGCGTTTACCGTAGACAGTGTACAGGCCGGCAAGAATGTTAAGATGGCAAGGGCCAAGAGTCCCATTGACTTCAGTAATCAGTTTATTCTGAATTACAAGAATGCCAATGCGGCTGCAACTGCCACTTACACCAGAGCGTATGTGAAGTTCACTTACACTTATGAAACCCAGCTTGTCACCGGCGGCACAAAGACCACAACGGTTCAGTGCATTGCCTATGGTAACATTTGCGACAACAGCGCTTTCTTAGGCGCTTAATCAAAGGAGGAATTTAACATGAAAAAGCGTTATAGTACTCCTGAGATGGAGGTAGAAGCGTTCAACATCTTCACTGTATTCACCGACTCCAGCACAGGCGGCGGTGGTATTGACCAAGGCGGTGAAGAAGTAGGCGACGATCCCGGCGCAAAAGGCACCGGCGGTTTTTATGCCAACGATCCCACTGGGTCTTATTAAATCAAAAAAAGCAGGAGAGCAATCTCCTGCTTTTTCTTTTGCCGTGGTGTGGGGGAGATGCCGCAAAAACGCTCCGTTTGAATTATTCTTGCGCTTCACGAATACAAATGTTAATATATTATGAATAATGTAAATATACTGTGAACAAAGTGTTGACCTATCCTGTGGGAACGACTATAATATTTGCAACAAAAGAACGCAGGGCGCTGTGGGCGCAAAATACCGTTCTTTGGGGGTAATATTATGATACGATCCATGACCGGGTTCGGCCGTGCGGTGCAGGAGATTGACGGCTATGTCATCACTGTGGAGCTGAAGTCTGTTAACCACCGCTATTTTGAGTTTTCCTCTCGGGTGCCGCGGCAGTACGGCTTTATTGAGGATAAGCTCAAGTCCTTTGTAAACAGTCGGGTGTCTCGCGGCAAGGTGGATTGCTTTGTGGGCATTGAGGCGCTGAATACAGAGGCCGCCCAGGTGGCAGTGAACCACACTTTAGCCGGTGCTTACAACACCGCTTTGCAGGAGATTGCAGACACCTATGGTGCGAAGCAGGACTGGGGCGCTGCTGCTATTGCCCGCTTTCCTGATGTATTGGTGGTGCGCAAGGCAGAGGAGGACGAGGACAAGATCTGGTCCTATGTGCAGACGGTGGCAGCCGCTGCGCTGGATAAGTTTGTTGCCATGCGTGAGGTAGAGGGCGCCAAAATGAAGGCCGATGTGGCCGGGCGGGCACAGACCATTTTGGATTGTGTGGCGTTTGTGGAAGAACGCTCCCCTCAAACCGTGCGGGAATATAACGAAAAGCTTGCTGCCCGGGTGCACGAGCTGCTGGGCGATGTGACCTTGGACGAGGGCCGCTTGCTCCAAGAAACGGCCATCTTTGCAGACAAAGTGGCAGTGGCGGAAGAAACGGTGCGCCTGCGCTCCCATATTGCCCAGCTGGGCAAATTTCTGGAGGCAGAGGAGCCCATTGGCAGAAAGATGGACTTCCTGGTGCAGGAAATCAACCGGGAGGCCAACACCATCGGGTCAAAGGCCAGCAATGTAGCCATCGCCGGTAAAGTGATCGACATTAAGGCTGAAGTAGAAAAAATCAGAGAGCAGATCCAGAACATCGAATAATGCAACTGGTGAATATCGGCTTTAACAATCTTGTGAATGCGGATCGGGTGATCGCCGTTGTCAGCCCGGAGTCTGCCCCGGTTAAGCGCATTGTGCAAGATGGCAAAGCAAAAGGAACACTCATTGACGCCACCCATGGCCGCAAGACCATGAGCGTTATTATTACGGACAGTGACAATGTGATCCTGTCTTATTTGGATCTGAACAAAATTGCTGAAAAATTTTCTGCGGAGGTGCGCGATGCATTGTGAGAACAAAAAAGGCTTATTAGTTGTTTTGTCCGCACCCAGCGGTTGCGGCAAGGACACGGTCTTTCGGGCCATTGAGGCACTGCGGGACGATGTGGTTGAGTCCGTTTCTGCCACCACCCGGGCGCCCCGACCCGGCGAAGTGGACGGCGTGAACTATTTTTTCAAGACCCGCGCGGATTTTGAAAAGATGATCGCGGACGGTGGCTTCTTTGAATATGCCGAGTATTCCGGCAACTATTACGGCACCCCTATTGCCGGGGTGGAGCAGGCCATTGCCAGGGGCAAGGTTTGCTTTTTGATCATCGAGGTGCAGGGGGCAAAGAATGTAATGCGTATTTGCCCGGACTGTGTGTCCATCTTCCTGTATCCGCCGAATTTTGAGATTTTGGAGCAGCGCCTGCGCGGGCGTATGTCCGAAACGGACGAAGTGATCCGCAACCGGCTGGAAATTGCCAAAGTAGAGCTTCAGTCCCGTGACTGCTACAAATATCAGGTGCTCAATGACGATTTGGACACCGCTGTGCACGAAATCAATCACATCATCTGCGATGAGCTGGCAAAGCGCAACGCAGAATAACTGCTACTGGAGGTAGAATACTATGTTTAATCCCGATTTGAAAGAAATGCTCAAGAATGTAAACAGCCGATACAGCCTGGTGGTTGGCACGGCCAAGCGCGCCCGGGAAATTCAGGACGAGGCTATTGCCAATGAGGAGCATTTGGACACCAAGACCGTATCCTTGGCTATTGACGACATCAGTTCCGGTAAGTATGTGATTGAGGAGCCGGACGAACTCAAGCAGAAATAAAGTGAGCGACAAAGCAGAGAACCGACCCATTGCCACCGTGGCGGTGGAGCGCACCTTCTTTAATCTGGACAGTGACTACGATTATGCGGTGCCTTCTGCACTGGCGGATCAGGTGCACCCGGGCGTGGCGGTAGAGGTGCCCTTTGGCAGCGGCAATCGACTGCGCCGAGGAATTGTGCTGCAAGTGTTTGTGGGGATCAATCCGGCGCTGAAAGACATTGCCCGTGTGTGCGATTACGGTACGGTGCTGGATGAGAGCCAAATTCGGCTGGCTCGGTGGATGAAAAACCGCTATTTTTGCACTACCTACGAGTGCCTGCTGCAAATGCTGCCCCGTGGGTTCGGTAAGATCGGCGTGGCAGGGGTGCGTATGGCGGAATTGACTGTCAGTCGCGGCGAAGAGCTGCCCCGCTTAACGCCAAAGCAGCAGTCTGTTGCCGACCTTCTGCTGGACATTGGCAGCGCCACCGTGGAGGAGATTAAGACCCTTTGCGGCGTAGGCGATGGCGTGTTGAAAAATATGGAAAAGTGCGGCGTACTGCGTTTTTTCAAAAAAGAGAAGTACAGAAATCCGTACGCGGATCTGCCTGCTGCCCCCAAGGCGTCGGAGATCGAACTGTCTGCCGAACAGACAAAGGCGTACCACACGCTGTCCGCTATGCTGGATGGTGACGGCGGCAGCGCGCTGTTGTACGGCGTTACCGGCAGCGGCAAGACCCAGGTGTATATGCGCTTGATCGACCGCGCGTTGCAGCAGGGGAAAGATACCATTGTGCTG
This sequence comes from Oscillospiraceae bacterium, assembly GCA_025757685.1. Lineage (NCBI taxonomy): Bacteria > Bacillati > Bacillota > Clostridia > Eubacteriales > Oscillospiraceae > Oscillospiraceae bacterium. Next base: position 716,487 of record CP107220.1, read on the forward strand.
GTGCCGGAAATCGGATTGACTCCGCAGGTGCTGGGGCTGTTCCATCAACGGTACGGACGCCAGGTGGCAGTGCTGCACAGCGGCTTGTCCATAGGCGAGCGCAACGATGAATACCGACGTGCTGACCGGGGAGAGGCTAAGATCGTGCTGGGCACCCGCAGCGCCGTGTTTGCGCCGTTGCACACCCTGGGATTGATCATTATGGACGAGGAGCAGGAGCTGACATACAAGAGTGAGCGCACCCCTCGTTACCACGCCCGAGACATTGCCCGCTACCGGGCAGGGGAGAGCGGTGCGCTGTTTGTGATGGCGTCTGCCACCCCCAGTATTGAAAGCTATGCGGCGGCTAAGGCGGGGAAATATACCCTTTGTTCCCTGGAGCACAGATTTGGCAACGCTGCGTTGCCGCAGGTGTGTACCGTGGATATGAAGGGGGAGCTGCACGCCGGGCACCGTTCGCCTCTAAGCCGCACCCTGCAAAAGCAGATACAGTCCAATTTGGACGCGGGCAAGCAGACCATTCTTTTGATGAACCGGCGAGGGTACAATACATTCATTGCCTGCAACGACTGCGGTCATGTGATCACCTGCCCCAACTGCTCTATTTCGCTGACTTATCACAGTTATTCCAACCGGCTGATGTGCCACTATTGCGGCTATTCCAAGCCTTTGGACAATATATGCCCGGAATGCGGCAGCCACGCGGTGCGGTACAGCGGGTTCGGCACCCAGCGGATCGAGGATGAACTGCAAGCGCTGTTTCCCGCGGCACGAATTTTGCGTATGGATGCAGACACCACCGCAGGTAAATTCAGTCACCAAAAGCTGTTTGACGCCTTTGCGGCCCACGAATATGATATTTTGGTGGGCACCCAAATGGTGGCTAAGGGGCTGGATTTTGACGATGTGACCCTGGTGGGTGTGGTGAATGCGGATAATGCGCTGTATGATGAAAATTACCTGAGTCACGAGCGTGCCTTTGACCTGATCACCCAGGTGGTGGGGCGCAGCGGTCGGCGAGACGCTACCGGCACGGCAGTGATTCAGACCATTGATCCCTGCAATCCGGTGATCGACTTGGCAGCACGGCAAGACTACCCGGCTTTTTTTGAGACGGAGTACGCTCTGCGGCGTATTTTGACCTATCCGCCGTTTTGCGATATTTACGGCGTGTTCTTTGTCAGCGAAGACGAGAACGCAGCGGCGCTGGCAGCCAAGGCCTTTTTTGACACGCTGGTGCTGGAGAATAAAGAACAGCAGCAAAAGCTGATTGTACTTGGTCCCTCACCGGCAAGAATATCAAAAATCAGCAATACTTATCGGTATCGGCTGGCAATTAAGTGTAAAAATTCAAAATCTGTTCGCAATTTGCTCATGCAGGTGTTAAAAGCCACTGCTAAAATGAAAGAACTGCGAAAGGTGCAGATTTCCATAGATTTGAACCCCATTGACTTGGGTTAGGAGAAAAAATGGCATTACGGAATGTAGTAAAATACGGTGATCCGATCTTAAGAAAAAAGAGTCGCACGGTGGAAGTGTTTGACCGGCGTATCGCCACCTTGGTGGAGGATATGTTTGAGACCATGTATAAGGACAACGGCGTGGGTCTGGCTGCGGTGCAGGTGGGCATTCTCAAGCGTATTGTGGTCATCGACTGCGGCGACGGCCCGGTGGAACTGATTAACCCGGAAATCGTAAAGACCGAGGGTGAGCAGTGCGGTCAGGAGGGCTGCCTGTCTCTGCCCGGTCGGTACGAGACGGTGCGCCGCCCCAAAAAGGTGCAGGTGAAAGGCCAGGACCGAGAGGGCAAATGGCATGTCTATACCGGCGAGGACCTAAAGGCCCGGGCATTCTGCCATGAGATCGACCACCTGGACGGTGTGCTTTTTATTGACCGTATGGATAAAACAGTAAAGAAGGACTGAGATGCAAACGCTGCGTATCGTATTTATGGGCACGCCGGATTTTGCCGTGCCGTGCCTGCAAACTCTGCTGGACAGCCCCCACAGTGTGGTGGGCGTGTTCACCCAGCCGGATAAGCCACAGGGGCGCAAAATGGTGCTGACTCCGCCACCGGTGAAGGTGCTGGCTGCGGAGAACGGCGTGCCGGTTTTTCAGCCGGAGAAAATGAAAGATCCGGCCACTTTGGAGCAGTTAAAGACTTTGGCGCCGGATTTGATCGTGGTGGTGGCATACGGGCGCATTTTGCCCCGGGCGGTATTGGAATTGCCCAGGTATGGCTGTATCAATGTGCACGCCTCGCTGCTGCCTAAATATCGAGGCGCGGCGCCCATTCAGTGGGCCATCTTAGACGGCGAAACAGAGACCGGCGTGACCATTATGCAAATGGACGCAGGACTGGACACCGGCGATATGCTGCTGGTCAAGAAAACACCCATTGACCCGGAGGAAACGGCGGAAATGCTGTTTGAACGGCTGTCGGCTTTAGGCGCACAGGCGCTGGCAGAAATTTTACCTAGGCTGGACGATCTGCACCCGGTGCCCCAACCGGCAGGGGATTTTGGTTATGCCAAAATGATCTCCAAGTCTATGAGTCCCTTGGATTGGAACCGCTCGGCAGCGCAGCTGCACGATCAGGTGCGGGGGCTGTATTCCTGGCCCTGCGCCACCACCACCATTGGCGACAAGACGGTGAAGGTGCTGTCTGCTCGCTTAAGCGAAAAAAAGGGGAGCACCCCCGGTGCGGTGATCGAGAGCAAGGGCAAATTGGTTGTTGCCTGCGGTGATGGCGGCGGTTTGGAATTGCTGACCGTGCAGCCCCAGGGGAAGAAAGCCATGGATGCCAAGGCCTTTTTGGCTGGGCACCCGGTGGCAGTAGGTACTGTTTTAGGAGCGTGATTTTATGAACGCCTATATGCTTTATTACGCAACCGGGGTCATTATGATCCCGGTCCTGCTGTTTTCTTTTTATTGTCAAATCAAGGTGAAGCGGGCTTTCCGTCGGTACAGCAGCGTGCACGCCATGTGCGGCATGACCGGTGCCCAGGCGGCGGCGCGACTGTTGCAACTAAACGGCATTACCGATGTGCAAATTCGCCAGATCGGCGGCACCCTCACCGATTATTACGACCCGAAGAATAAAGAAATTTGTCTGTCCGGCGATGTGTATAACGCCACCTCTGTGGCGGCCATTGGCGTTGCCTGTCATGAGGCGGGCCACGCCTGCCAGCACGCACAGGGCTATGCACCGCTAAAGATTCGTAACGCTGCCATTCCTGCCACCCGCATCGGTTCCTCTTTGGGTATTCCGCTGGTGCTGCTGGGCATGGTATTTACCTGGCGGCCGCTGATTATGGTGGGTATTGTGTTGTATGCCTTAGTGGCGCTGTTTCAGCTGCTGACTTTGCCGGTGGAGTTTAACGCTTCTCGCCGGGCCTTGCAGACCATTGAAAGTAATCAATTTTTAACCGAACAGGAGTACCGAGGTGCGAAGAAAGTGCTGACGGCTGCTGCCCTTACCTATGTGGCGGCGCTGGCCTCTGCGCTGGCTACTTTGCTGCGGCTGCTGCTCCTGGCAGGACGAAGCAATGACCGTTAAATCTCCGCGCTTAGCCGCGTTTGAAACCCTATATAAAATTCAACAGGAGAGCGCCTATTCCAATCTTTCTCTCGACCATTTACCTGTGGCCAACGGCCAGGAACGGGCTTTTGCCACTGCATTGGTGCGGGGCGTATTGGAACGGCAGATCACTTTGGACGCTTTGGTGGATAAATTCACCACCGGGCGATTGAAGCCCAAGGTGCGGGTGTTGTTGCGTATGGGCGCCTACCAGGCGCTGTATATGGACAAGGTGCCTGTGCCTGCTGCGGTAAATGAAACGGTGGAACTGGCAAAGACGGTGGGCCAAGGTTATTACGGCCGTATGATCAATGCGGTACTGCGGCAGATCGCCGCGGATCCGGATTTGCCGGATACGCCCACGCTCCGCTATTCTGTGCCGCAGCCCCTGCTGGCTATGTGGCAAAAGACCTATGGAGCGGATGCTACGGCGGCGTTTCTGCCTTATATCAACGGTCGTGCGCCATTATTTTTGGTGCCAAATCCCTTGTTTGTGACGCCCGGTCAATTGCAGGAGATGTTGGCAGAGGAAGGCGTGCAAGCCCGTCTGCTGCCGGAGAAAGTACTGACAGTGGACGACGGCTTTGATGTGGAACGTTCAGCCGCTTTTCAAAAAGGTTATTTTCATGTGCAGGATTTGTCCTGCTACCTGGCCTGCGCTGCCTTGCAGGTGCGACCGGGTCTGACGGTGCTGGATGTGTGTGCCGCACCGGGGGGTAAATCCTTTACTTTGGCGGAACAGATGAACAATACCGGCCGCTTGATCGCCTGTGATCTGCACCCCCACCGGGTGGAGCTGATCGAGAGCGGTGCCCGGCGGTTACACCTGGACTGTATAGAATCCCGCGTGCAGGACGCTACGTTGCATAGCCGGGACATTCCGGCAGCAGACGCCATTCTTTGCGATGTGCCCTGTTCCGGTTTTGGCATTCTCCGCCGCAAGCCGGAAATCCGCTATAAAGATTTAGACAGTATTAAGGATTTGCCTGCCTTGCAGCTTTCCATTTTGCAGACGGCAGCTACTTACTTAAAACCCGGCGGGCGACTGGTGTATTCCACCTGCACCCTCCATAAAAAAGAGAACGAAAAGGTTGTGTCGGCATTTCTGGACCGGCACAGCGCCTTTTTCCTGGCGGCGGAATGTACCCGCTTTCCGTGTGAACAGGGCAGCGACGGCTTTTATTACGCCGCTTTGGAGAGACAGGCATGAAAGAGGACATCAAAAGTTTAACTTATCCGGCACTTTGCCAGCGGTTTGGGGACCTTGGGCTGAAGCGCTTTCGTGCCGATCAGGTGTACGCTTGGCTACACAAGGTGGGGGTGCAGGACTTTGAGGAGATGACCAATCTGTCCAAGGATCTTCGGAGCAAACTGGACGAAAGGTTTACCATTCCCGCCTGCCGAATCGAGGAAAAATATGTTTCTGCCGTGGACGATACGGTGAAATATCTGTTTCGTTTGAACGATGGCGAGTATGTAGAGTCCGTGGTGATGCACTATAACTATGGCTATACCATTTGCGTGTCCAGCCAGGTGGGGTGCAAAATGGGCTGCACCTTCTGTGCGTCTACCCTTGCCGGTTTTCAGCGAAATTTGCTGCCGGCGGAGATGGAGAGTCAGGTGCACGCTGCCCAGAACGACCTGGGCTGCCGCATATCCCATATTGTGATGATGGGCATTGGCGAGCCGTTGGATAATTATGATAATACCATCTCGTTTTTACATACGGTCAACGACCCTCGGGGGCTGAATATCAGCCTGCGCAATATTACCATTTCCACTTGTGGGTTGGTGGATCGTATTTACGATTTGATGCAAGAGGATTTGCCGGTGACCTTGACGCTTTCCCTGCACGCGCCCAATGATGAAATCCGCTCCCGCACCATGCCGGTGAATGCCCGGTGGGGCGTGGATGCTACCTTGCGGGCTATGGCAGCTTATGCGGAGAAAACCTCGCGCCGGGTGTCTTTTGAATATACTTTGATCCACAATGTAAACGACCGACCGGCCCATGCCATGGAATTGGCGGCGCGGCTGCGGGGGATGCTTTGCCATGTGAACCTGATTCCGGTGAACGATGTGGCGGAGCGAGGCAATGTGCGATCCAGTCAAAAAGACATTCAAAACTTTCAAAGCATATTGAAAAAACAGGGAATAAATGCTACAATAAGAAGAACTTTAGGTCATGATATCAATGCCTCTTGCGGGCAGCTTCGCAGATTAAAGAAACGAGGTGATCAGATTGAACATGGTTGCTAAAACCGACCGGGGGCGGATTCGTGAGTCCAACCAGGACGCCTATTTTGTGGGCGAAATGCCGGATGGCACGGCCTTTGCCGTGGTGTGCGACGGTATGGGCGGCGCAGCCGGCGGCAATATTGCCAGCTCACTGGCGGTGCAGGTGATCAGCAGCAAGATCAATGCGTCTTACTACCCCAATATGCGGGACAGCTCCATTTGCAATATGCTGGAGTCGGCGCTGTCTGCCGCCAATGTGGAAGTGTATGATCTGGCACAGGAAAAGGCGGATCTTCGGGGTATGGGCACCACGGTGGTGTGTGCCGTCATTCGTGGCGGCCAGGCGTTTATCGCCCATGCCGGGGACAGCCGCGCGTATCTCTTTTCTGCCGATGGCTTGCAGCAGGTGACTACGGATCACAGTATGGTGCAGGATCTGCTGGAGAGCGGCAAGATCACCCCGGACGAGGCAAAGCACCACCCCAATAAGAATATCATCACCCGTGCCATCGGGGTAGACAGTGCCATTAAGATTGACTTTGACCAGATCGACTTTAGCGACGGCCAGGTGCTACTCCTGTGTACGGACGGTCTTTCCAACTATGTGGACAATGACGAGATGGTCAGCGCCATCAGTGACGGTCAGTATTATGCCTATGCGGATCGACTGGTGCAGCAGGCCAACAAGAACGGCGGCGGTGATAATATTACCGTTGTTGCCATCAGCAATTAAGCGGAGTGAACAAATATAATGGATAATTATGTAGGAAAACGCTTAGACGGCAGATATGAAGTGCAGGAGATCATCGGCGTAGGCGGTATGTCCGTTGTTTATAAAGCCTATGACAATGTGGATGACCGCATTGTGGCGGTGAAGATCCTAAAGGACGAGTTTTTGCAAAATGACGACTTTGTGCGCAGGTTCAAGAACGAGTCCAAGGCCATTGCCGTTATGTCCCACCCCAATATCGTAAAGGTGTACGATGTGAGCTTTGGCGAGAAGCTCCAGTACATTGTGATGGAGTATGTGGACGGCATTACCTTAAAGGAATATATACAAAAGCAGGGGGCCATCACCTGGAATGACGCCCTGTACTTTACTACGCAGATTTTGCGCGCGTTGCAGCACGCCCATGACAAGGGCATTGTGCACCGGGACATTAAGTCTCAAAATATTATGCTGCTGGCTGACGGCCATATTAAGGTGACAGACTTTGGTATTGCCCGCTTCTCCCGCAGCGAGACCAAAACTTTAACGGAAAATGCCATTGGCTCTGTGCATTATATCAGTCCGGAGCAGGCTAAGGGCGAGTTTACTGACGAACGGGCGGATATTTATTCTCTTGGCGTGGTACTCTATGAGATGCTGGCCGGTCGTGTGCCTTTTGATGCAGACAGCGCCGTGTCCGTGGCCCTAATGCAGGTGCAGGCGGACGCCAAGCGGCTCATTGACATTAACCCGGATATTCCCCGGGGCGTGGAGCAGATCTGTGCCCACGCTATGGAGAAGAACCCGGCCAATCGCTACCAGTCCGCAACGGAAATGCTCTTTGATGTGGAGGAGGTCATCAAGAACCCGGCCACCACATTTGACTATTCCTATTTTGTGGACGAGGAGCCCACTAAATATGTGATCAAGACGGTGGATCACACGGAGAAGCCCCAGCCGGATCTGCGATCCGAGCCGGAACAGCCGGTGGTGGAGGAAGACCCCAAGCGCAAGGGCAAGATCGTCGGCGCTGTGATCGCCGGTATGCTGGTGCTTGCAGCAGCCATTGTACTGTTGGTGATGGGCCTTACCGGTTCGCTGAACACCAAGTCTATGAAGTTGGAGAACTTTGTGGGTCAGTCCTATGACACCATCGTCAGCTCCAACCAGTACGATTATGTTTTTGTACAGGAGAGCAAGGAGAGCGAGGATGCTGACCCGGGCACGGTGCTGGAGCAAAAGCCGGCAGCCGGTGAGCGGGTGATGAAGGGCAGCACAGTGACCCTTGTGGTGGCCCAGACGCCCGGTGGCATTCAGGTGCCCAACTGCTACGGCCTTGGTGAGGATATGGCCAAGAAAGAGTTAGCCTCCGAGGGACTGAACAACTACACCGTAACGACCATCTCCAGCGAGACGGTAAAAGAGGGCCAGTGCGTATATACCAGCCCCAAGGCAGGGGATTTGGTGGCTGCGGACCAAACGGTGACCATTTATATCAGCTCCGGCCCCAGCACGACCCAAAAGGTGCTGCTGACTGTGCCGGATGTGCGTGGACTGAACCAAAGCGATGCTCGCAGCTTTTTGGAGAAGAGCGGGTTTGAGAATGTGCAGATTTCTACCGAAGACAGCAATCTGCCCAAGGATACGGTGATCAGCCAGACCCCCGGTCAGGGTGAGGCGGCGGAGCCGTCGGCTGCCATCAAGCTGGTGGTGTCCACCGGCGTGGTGTCTACCGACCCGGCGGAGCAGACGGTGAAGTTGCAGGTAACGGTGCCGGATACCGGCAAGCACAGCACCCTGAACATCTATGTGGACGGGGAACTGCAATTTACCAAGAGCGAGAGCCTGGACGGCGGCCAGCGTACCTTTAACCTGCAAGTGTCTTACGGCGCCCGGGTGGAGATCGAGGTGGAACTGGGCGAGGTGTCTCAGCGCCAGACTGTAAAAGCAGACAAGGCCAAAACGGTGCGTATGAACTTTAACGACAAGACGGACACCACAGTACCCGACGGGACGGACTGATATGGCAGTAACAGGCAGAATTCACAAAGGGATCGGCGGTTTCTATTATGTAGAAACCGCCGATGGATTATATGAGTGCAAGGCGCGGGGCGCCTTTCGCAAGCAGCGGATCACCCCGTTGGTTGGGGATCAGGTGGAGATTACCGTGAACGCGCAAGGGGAGAATACCATTGACACTATTTTGCCCCGCAAAAATGAATTGCGCCGGCCGCCGCTGGCCAATTTAGATCGGCTCTTTATTGTGTCGTCTTTGGTAGATCCGGAGATCCGTACCGTGCAGATCGACAAGCTGACGGTGCTGGCGGCGCAAAAGGGCATTGATTGTGTGATCGTGCTCACCAAGGCGGATTTGGCAGAGAACGGGCAGCAGTACGCCGACATTTACAAAACAGCCGGTTACCCAGTGGTGCTGTGTAATGCCCGCACCGGCGCAGGGGCAGACGAATTGCCGGCGCTGATCTCCGGCAAGTTGTGTGCGTTTACCGGCAACAGTGGCGTGGGCAAGTCCACGCTGTTGAACCGTCTGTGCCCGGACTTGGCGCTGGAAACCGGCGAGACCAGCAAGAAGCTGGGGCGCGGTCGCCACACCACCCGGCACTGCGAGCTGTACCCGGTGGCCGGTGGTTGGGTAGCAGATACCCCCGGTTTTTCTGCACTGGAACTGGAGCGGGACGCGGAGATCGACAAGGACGAATTGCCCGGTTGCTTTCCGGATTTTCGCCCTTATTTGGGGGATTGCCGCTTTAATAGCTGCACGCATGTGGCAGATAAGGGTTGTGCCGTGTGCGCCGCCGTGGAGCGGGGCGAGATCAGCGAAAGTCGTCACAACAGTTATGTTGAATTTTATAATCAGGTAAAGGATATTAAAAAATGGGAACGGAAATAAAGCGCTGCCTGATTGTCAGCGGCGCGCCGGAGGCGGATATCGCCTACATAAAGCCGTTGTTGCCTGGCGCTTTTGTGGTGGCAGCGGACAGCGGGTATCAAAAGTGCCGTCGCTTGGGTGCAGAGCCGGATATTGTGGTTGGGGACTTTGATTCTTCACCGGTGCCGGAGCACACCAAGGAACTGATCGTGATGCCCGCGCATAAGGACGATACGGACACGCTGGCGGCCATAAAGATCGCCTTGGAGCGCGGCTATACCCACCTGATTCTGGTGGGCGCTATTGGCAACCGCTTTGACCATTCTTTCTCCAATGTGGCGAACTTGGCCTATTGCCTGGACCGCGGTGTGCAGGCGGAAATTATTACCCCGAATGAAAAGCTTTTTATCTCTGACGGTCCTTTTTCCTTTAGCGGGGCGGGCTACGGTTATTTCTCCCTGTTTGCCTTTGGCGGTGTGTGCCGGGGCCTGACCATTCGGGGCGCCGAGTGGGAACTGACGGACTATGACCTGCACCCGGCCACCTCCATGTGCCAAAGTAATGAGGTGCGGGGCGGGGAATGTTCCATTTCCTTCCGGGAGGGCCGACTGCTGACGGTGCTCAGTAACGATCTGCAATTGCGTGCATAGTATGGTGTAAATACAGCAGTTGTGGGGTGTTCGGTGTGAAAAAGATGTGTAGGCGTGATTTTTTGTGGATCGCATTCGGTGCGGGACTGGTGATCGCCTGTTGCTGCCCCACCATTTGGGTCACCCGCATTTTGGCCATCGCCGTAATCGTCCTGGGCATTATCTGCTGTAAACGCTAAAAGGAGGGCCATTATGCAAGTGATCGTACTGGATCGCCCAAAGGTGCTGGCGCCGCTGCTGCGCGTCGTTTTTAAGATCAAAAAAGTAAAGCCGGAAACCTAAATCTAACATAGAAAAAAGACTTCGTTATCACATGGTAACGAAGTCTTTTCCTTTTTATGCATTATTCTATATGTTGAGGCAGGTTACGAAATATCTCTGTATCAAAAAAATCATAAAGGGAAATGTCCAGCCCATCGCAAAGCATTTTCAGGGTCACGATACCCGGATTGACGCTTTTTCCGTATAGAATATTTTTGATCGTTGATGGTGGAACGGCAGCTTCTGTGGCTAATTTGTTGATGGTCATATTATGTTCCTCACAGAGTTGGAGCAGGCGCCACTTTACGGCAGTATAAGTATCCATAATGATCTCCTTACAATCCAATTAACTTCATTATAGATAATAGCTATTGACAAAATGGGCTATATATGATACAGTTAGGCTATAAATAGACTTTGTACCATGATAGAAAGAAGGGAAGTGGGGTCTATTGGGAGCTCAAAAAGTGGATTGTGTAAGAACTGTGAATAAAAAGCATTTGCGAACAGTAATCCTTTTTGGAGCTGTTTTCCTGGTGGTCATAAGCATTGTACTGTTGCAGACAGTCTGTCCTCAAATTTTGCAAAATCGGGCAAATACAGCGCTTGACCGGGCGGATTATACGACAGCCGCTGTTTATTATTCAAAGATGAATAAACTGTGCTTCTTAAATCCTACGCAAAAGAAAAAGGCTGCAGCCGGTATCAAAAATTGCAAAATTCAAAATCGAATTGTGCAGGCGGATCTTAAAGCAAAGCCTATAAACAAAAAGAACGCAAAGGCGGCAAGGGTCGGGGATTTGCTATCAATGGGTAAATATAATGATAAGCCTATTATTTGGCAAGTGTTGTCAATTAGCAAAAACGGCCAGTCTAAGCAATTGATCATGATCAGTAAATATGCATTGTTTCAGCAGCCTTTTGACAATGATGGCGGACAAGACTGGTCCGATTGCTCTCTCCGCACCTATCTAAACAGTGAATTCTATTCCGCTTCCTTTACAAGCTCTGAAAAGAAATATATCGTGCCCATTACCTGTACCCCATATTATGCCTTTCCTACCTCCGTCTATTACTATTATACTTGGAATACTTCTGATTATGTGACGATCCCCAGTCAGACAGAAGCGGAAGCCTATATCGGTCGGTCAAATTTAAAAAACAAAGAAGTCTATTTCATTACGGAAAAGTCGGATGTTTATCTTGATGATTGGCTGACGCGCTCTGTCTATGCATCCAATCTTGGTTCAGACGGTATGGCTCAATTCGGTACCTCTGATTTTTTGCCTGTAAAACCTACAGAAAAATGCGATATTAGACCTATGATATTTATTCAAGTTTAAAGAAAGGAATAACAAAATGTTTTGTGAAAAATGCGGAAATGAGTTGCAGGAAAATGAAAAAGTATGTGCCAAATGTGGTGCGCCCGTCGTAGAGACGGCGCCGAGCCAAGAGCAGTCACAGACGGAACCACCAGCCGTGTCGGAGTCGAATTCGACGAAAAACACGCCAGAAGATCGGTCGTTTAAGACGCCGGAGAGTGGCTGCCATTTTATGGGGGTGCTGGCAAGTGTGATCACGATAATATTCGGATTTGTGCTGAAGTCTGGCAAAATCGGCGGTATTACGGTGGAACATATTACATACGGTGGAGATGCGTTTACCGGCATTCAAAATGCAGCCGCAGATACAGCCATTGCGGTGCAGAATGGTTTTGCCTATGTACTGATTGCGATTGGTGTATTGGCATTCTTTTTCTTCCTTGGAAAGCTGGTTGTCTGTTTAGAATCCGATAAGTAATTGAAGTGTTTGGAGTACAAAAATGTATTGTCCTAATTGCGGTAAGTATATTTTGCCTGAGACAACAACTTGTTTGCATTGCGGTTATTCATCTGTTAGAATGCAGGAAAATGCCCGCAAGGCAAAATTCAACAAGCGGATAAAAGGTGCAGTGTGTGCTGTTCTTATACTTGTATTGGTGATCGGGTGTGGCATATGGTTCCAAAAAACCGGCGCCAGAGTTTCAGAGCGCGTGATCTCTACGGCGTTTTGCACTCGCAATGGAAAATCTGTGGATATGGTCTATGATTTCTATAAGCAAGATGAGGAAAATCCACAGAATGGCAGTGTGCGTGAAGTGACCGTTGCCAAAGAAATGGACGATACCCAATCGCAAGAGTGTGGGTACAGCATTGTGCGTACCGGGTTAAAGCGATTTTGCATTACCATTGAAGATGATGCAAACACCCAGTTAATCGTCAAAATAGACGCGGCAGGAAACATTGACACGATCGAAGGCAGAAAAACAGGAGAAAAACTCCAAGCGGTTCAGCCGTATGATCGGGAGAACTACATTGCCGGTCACTATCGGTCGGAGACAGAAAAAATTGTAAAGGCGACAGGCTTTCTATCATCGTACTAAAATAAAACCCGCGGGACCTGAAAAGGTGCTGCGGGTTTTCTCTGTTGTAACATTTTTCTTTGGTGTGCATAGACGGGGGTGCGGGCGCATAGATATTACCAGTAACTGTAAGGAGATGTTGCAATGGAAACGGAAAAGACCTTTGCCGACAGCAAGCGCACGGTTTGTTTGGGCACGGGAGAAGCAAAGTTTGAAGTGGAATACCAGGAGAGTCTACCCCAATACTGTGAAGATGTGGAGCGGGTGGTACGGTGCGTGTGCAGCCATGCGGTGACGGACTATGAATATGCCTCCGGCAGCTTAAGGGTGACCGGACGCAGCCGCATTTCATTGGTGTATATCTCCACTTCCGGGTGCTGTTTGTCCGCCGCATTTGAGGAGCGGTTCATTAAAAACATTGACGCACCGGTGACGGACGCCTTTGCCTTTGCCCAGGTGCACACTTGTACGGACTTTACCAACTATCGGCTGATCAATCAGCGCAAGTTAGAGGTGCACTCCGGGCTGCAAGTCCACACAGAGGTCTTTGCCTATATGGAACAGAGCCAGCTGACTGACTGTTGTGGTGCCATTTTGCGCCAAGCAGACGCCCAGTGCCTGGAGGTGCTGGACGCCGGACTGTTCTCCTGCGACTTTGATGAGAAGTTCGCCATCGGCCAGCACAACACCAATATCTCTGTGTTGATCCACACCGGTGCCTTTGCGGTGATTGACGAGGTGCGCACTATTGCCGGCAAAATGCTGGTGAAGTGCCGAGCTGAGTTGTGCGTGGTATATGAAAACACAGAACATAACACGGAGAAATGCTGCTTTACCGTGCACAGCAGTAAAATCGTGGATGTGGCCGGTATGACCGAGGACAGCCATGCCTTTGCACAAGTGAAGATCGGTTCTCTGTTTGTAAAGCCGGTACCGGACGAAAATAACGACTTGCGCCGATTGGAGATCGCCGGAGCCTTTTGTGTGTCCTACACGGCCGCCCTGGTCAGCGATACCCAACTGGTGACAGATGCCTATGCCATTGCCTATGACGCCCGGGTACAGACCGGCACGGTTCCGCTGCTGCGGGATCCGCAATTCTTCTATGACAGCAAGACATTGTCCGCCGACCTGAGTTTTGAGGATACGGAGATCGCCGAAATCCTGGATTTATCCCTTGCCATGCAGGAGGCACGGGTGCAAAACGGCCTGCTGCTGGTGGAGGTGGGCTACGGTGTGGCCTACTACGATGTGAGTGGCAATCTGTGCTGTAAGGACGGCGTGACCCGGCTGCAACTGGCGTTGACAGATGGCAAGTGCGCCGGATTTGTAGGCGCCGGGCTGCAATCCTTTGATTATATCTTACAGTCGGCTAACCGTATTGAACTGCGGGTGAATATAGAGTACAGTGCTTGCCTGTACACCCAGGCGGAGATGCAGACGGTGACCGATGTGGAGCTGCAACCCTGCACTGCCGGTGAGTCACCGGTGCTGACACTGTACTTTGCCGCCAAGGATGAGAGCCTGTGGGACATTGCCAAAAAATTCCGCTCCCGCACCGAGCTGATTCAGCAGGAAAATCAACTGACAGAAGATGTACTTCGCCAACAAACCATTCTTTTGATTCCGGGAGTGTGAGCATATGAATCAACAGATTTACAGCGATATCGCTCTCCGAACGCAGGGTGATATTTATATCGGCGTGGTGGGACCGGTGCGCACAGGCAAATCCACTTTTATCAAGCGGTTTATGGACACCATGGTGATCCCCAATATTGACGGAGAGTACCAGCGGGAACGGGCCACGGACGAATTACCCCAGTCCGCTGCCGGGCGTACCATTATGACCACGGAGCCAAAATTCGTGCCGGAGGAAGCGGTGACCCTGCATTTGACGGATCACACTTCCTTCCGTGTGCGACTTGTGGACTGCGTAGGCTACATTGTGCCCAGTGCCGTGGGCTATATTGAGGAGGAGCAGCCCCGGATGGTGCGCACGCCCTGGTATGAGGAAGAAATACCTTTTAACATGGCGGCGGAGATCGGCACGAAAAAAGTGATTACCGAGCACTCCACCATTGGTTTGGTCGTTACGACGGACGGCACCATTACTTCTATTCCCAGAGCGGAGTATGAAGAGGCAGAGGAACGGGTGATCGAGGAGCTGAAATCCTACGGCAAGCCCTTTGTGGTGCTGCTCAATTCGGAGACGCCCACAGCCTCGGGAACGGTCGCTTTGGCAGCAGAACTAACGGAGAAATACGGCGTGCCGGTGTTGGCAGAGAATTGCATGGAAATGGACGCCGAGGCATTCCATGCGGTGCTGCAAAAGGTGCTGTATGAATTTCCCATCAGCTCCGTGCAACTGCTGATGCCCGGGTGGATCAAGTGCCTGGACGATCAGGATCCTTGGAAAACGGAGCTGTTCGCTGCGGTACAACAGGACTGCCACAGTTTGTCCACCATTGACAGTGTGAAGTCTTTTATTGCCGCCTTGGCAAAGGTCTCGAGGATTGAAAGCGTACAGGTGCGGCGACTGGATCTGTCTACCGGCGATGTGCAGCTGGATGTGCAGGTGGACCACAGTTACTTTTATCAGGTATTGTCTGAGAAATGCGGCCTGACCATTGCCAACGAACGCCAGTTGATGGAGCAGATCTTGCAGCTGGTGACCGTCAAGCAGCGGTTTGCACGGTTTGAGCAGGCGCTGGCGGATGTGGAGAATAGCGGATACGGTATTGTAATGCCCGCTATGGATGAGATGCATCTGGATGAACCGGAAATTATGAAACAGGGTGGCCGCTACGGTGTAAAGCTTCGGGCACAGGCGCCTTCCATTCATATGATCCGCTGCAATACGTACACAGAAGTAGCACCCATTGTGGGCAGCGAAAGCCAGTCTCAGGAGTTGGTCATGTACCTGCTCAAAGAGTTTGAACAGGACCCGGCAGCTATTTGGAACACCAATTTGTTTGGCAAGCCGCTGTTGGATCTGGTGAACGAGGGGCTGAATAACAAGCTTTACCGTATGCCGGAGGACGCCCGCAACAAGTTCAGAGAGACCATCGAGCGGGTGATCAACGAGGGGTGCAGCGGGCTGATCTGTATTATTCTTTAACAAAGAAAAACAAAAAAACGGAGCCGTTTGGCTCCGTTTTTACCATCAATAAAAATAAAATTTGGCTTCCAGCACCAAGGCCAGCGCTGCTTGCAGCAGAATGAATACCGGCAGGGTGATCATGAATTTCTTATGCCGGGTCTTGTGGCGGATCAGGCGCATGGTAATGTACTCACCTACAGCGCCGCCTAAAAGCGCTACGAACAGCAGCGTATCCTCCGGTACGCGCCATTTGCCTTTTTTGGCGCGGACCTTGTCGCTGACGGTCAGCACGATGGCCAGCAGGTTGGTGCCCACCAACCAAAGCAGGGCGAACTGGTACAGGCTCACGCTTGCTTTTCCGGCTTAAAGGGTTTTAAGTCCTTTAGGTCAAAGTTGCCGATGGACAGGGGAGAACCCTTTTTGAAATCATCGCCCTTTTGCTCGTCTACACCAAAGACGGCGGCGCAGTTGGGACACACCAAAAAGTATACCGTTTGGCATTCCAGGGGCAGCGGCAGCTTTACGGCAATGCGGCGCTCAAAGTTGGAAAACACGCCAAAATGCCCTTTTTTGCCGCACTGGGGACAGGTGAGCTCCACCGTCTCGCCGCGGGCTTTAATGCGATTATCTGTACCTAATCTGTATTCCATAACATCACCTATGCTTATTTTACAATATTTTTAGAAAGTGTCAAGTATGAAGAAAGTATTCCTCTCTCTTTTCTGCCTGGTACTGCTGTGCGGATGCACGGTGAACAAACCGGCGCAAATCGAGACCACACCGGCGCCGGACACGGCGGCTGCCGGAGAACTGACCGTGCGAAGCGTGTGGATCACTTACTACGAGCTCCAGGCCTTTACCGGCAAATACGATACCGGCGGCGACTTTTACAGCGCCGCATCAAAGGCTTTCGCTCAGTTGCAAAGGCGGGGCTTTACGGCGGTCACCGTGCAGGTGCACCCCTGCGCAGACGCCTTTTATCAGTCCAAATACTTTCCGGTCAGCGTCTACTGCTTTGGCAAAGCGGGCGGGGAACTAAAATACGACCCATTGGAACTGCTGTGCAAGGCGGCACACGAAAATCAACTGAAAATCGAAGCCTGGTTCAACCCTTACCGGGTGAGTCAGCAGGATAAGATCGAAAAACTCAGCGACGATAACATTGCTAAAAAGTGGTATAAGGAGAAAAACGGCAATGTGGTGATCGTGAATCAAAAAATCTACTTTAACCCGGCGGCCAAAGCGGTGCAAAAACGCATTGTGGCCGGCGTGCGGGAAATTGTGAAAAACTACCCGGTAGACGGTATCCATTTTGATGATTACTTTTACCCGGATACCGATAAGAAAATTGACGCTAAGCAGTATGCTGTCTACTGCGCAGACGGCGGCAACTTGTCATTAGGTGACTGGCGGCGCAGCCGGGTGAATGACCTGATCCGTGCTGTTTATAAAGCTGTGAAAGAAGAAAATCAAAGCTGTACTTTTGGCATCAGCCCGGCGGCGGGTATTGCCAATGATCGGGACAGTTTGTACGCCGATGTGGAGACCTGGGCAACCCAAAAGGGTTACTGCGATTATCTGTGTCCCCAGGTGTACTTCGGCTTTCTTAACGATACCCTGCCGTTTATGAAAACGGTAAAAGACTGGCGGGATCTGGTCACCGCCTGTGATCTTTATATCGGCCTGCCGCTGTATAAATGCGGCAAGGCAGACGCCTATGCCGGGCGGGGCAAAGGCGAATTCCGGGAAAATAAGAATATGATCTTTCGCCAAATTCAGTTTATCCGCCAAATTCCGGCGGTAAAGGGCTTTTATGTGTTCTCCTACGGCTATCTATCCGACGACAGCGTAGGGGAGGAGGTCAGCGGCCTTTACTCTGCTATGCAGTGATCGGCGTTTTCTACTCCGGTAATGGTCACATCCACCAGATCGCCGATGTGCAGATCCCGGCGGTGGATGGTCACCGGTACATAATTGCGGGTGTAGCCGGTGTAGGTACCGTTCGGTTGTTGCTGCTCCACCAGCACCTGCGCTTTTTGACCCACCAGACCGTCAAAATAGGCCTCACGCAGCTTGTCTGTCTCTGCAATCAACTTTTTTGCGCGGCGTTCCTTCTCCTGCCGAGGTACGCTGTCGCCCCGTTTAGAGGCGGCTGTGCCCTCTCGCTGAGAGTAGGGAAATACATGTACCTTTTCAAACCCGATCTTCTTTGCAAAGGCCAGGCTCTCTTCAAAATCGGCTTCTGTTTCTTCATGAAAGCCGGTCATCATGTCCGTGGTCAAAGTGGCACCCGGGAATGCGGCACGCAGCTTGCGGCACAGGTCTGCATATTCTTCCGCCGTGTAGTGGCGGTTCATGGATTTTAAGGTTTTGGTGCAGCCGCTTTGCAGGGAGATGTGGAACTGGGGACAGAATTTTTCTATCTTTGCCAGCCCGACAATCATGCGGTCGGTGATGTGGTCCGGCTCCAAAGAGCCCAGGCGCACCCGGGCAATGCCGGGGGTGCGGTCGCAAATGGCAACCGCGTCCAGCAGGTCAAAGTCCTGCCCCTTGCCGTAGGCGGACAGGTTGATGCCCACCAGTACGATCTCTTTAATGCCGTGGGCAGCCAGGTCCTGTACTTCTTTTTCCAGGTCCGCCGGCGCCTTGGAGCGCACACGCCCCCTGGATTTGGGGATAATACAGTAGGAGCAAAACCGGTCACAGCCGTCCTCAATTTTTACAAAGGCGCGCACGCGCTGCCCAAAGCCGCTGATGGCGCAGGGGGCAAAGGGGTCGCCGGTTTGGTGGGCATTAATGTCCACAATGCGGCTTTTTTCTGTATGATACCGGTTGATGATGGAAAAAATATCACCGTCGCTCTTGTTAGAGAATACAATGTCTGCGTCCAGCTGGGCTTTGGCTTCCTCCGGGAACGCCTGGGGCATACAGCCGGTGAGAATCACCGTTGCGCCCGGGTGACGGCGCTTAAAGCGGCGCACGCTTTGGCGGGTCTTTTGGTCCGCAGTGGCGGTTACCGTACAAGAGTTGACGATGTAGTAGTCCGCTTCCTGATCCGGGGACACAATCTCAAAACCGGCGCTGCGCAGCAGCTCGGCCATATATTCACTTTCATACTGGTTGACTTTGCAGCCAAGGGTGTAAAAAGCAGCTTTCATATCTATTACGCTCCAATCCACGACATTATAGCATAAAGCCGGTGGGGGAGCAAGATTTTTAGCGCAAACAATGAGGTGGTTTGATGAAAAGAATCGGAACATTTTTGCTGGCTTTGATGCTGGCGTTGGCGGTGCCTGCGCCCTGCTTTGCCGCTGTGGATGAAAAGACGGTAGAGGCACCAAGTGCCGTGCTGGTGAGCGCAGATACAGGGGCTGTGCTCTTTGAGAAGAATGCCCACGACAGGCGCTCCCCGGCGTCGGTCACTAAGCTGATGACCATGCTGCTGGTGGCGGAAGCCTTGGACACCGGCAAGATTAAACTGACGGATACAGTCACCGGCAGTGCCAACGCAGCCTCCAAGGGCGGCTCCCAAATCTGGTTGGAAGTGGGGGAGCAGATGACAGTGGAGGAACTGCTGAAGGCGGTGGTGATCGCTTCCGCCAATGATGCCTGTACGGCGCTGGCAGAGTTCGTAGCCGGGTCGGACGGCGCCTTTGTGCAGTGTATGAATGCCCGTGCCAAGGAATTGGGGCTACAAGATACCCATTTTGAGAACTGCACAGGGCTGGATGATACGGCCAAAAATCATTTTTCTTCTGCTTACGATCTGGCAGTGATTGCCCGGGAAGTGCTGCGCCACAACTGGATCACCAAGTATACTACCGTGTGGCTCGACAGTCTGCGGGACGGCAAAACGGAACTGAATAATACCAATAAATTGGTTAACACTTATGACGGCATTACCGGGCTGAAAACCGGCACCACAGAGAAGGCGGGTTTTTGCCTGTGCGCGACTGCCCGGCGGGACGGTATGCAGCTGATCGCCGTGGTGCTGGGCGCCAAGACCAGCGAGCAGCGCTTTTCCGCTGCTACGGCTCTGCTGGACAGCGGCTTTGCGGATTATCGCCTGGTGACCCTGGCGGCAGACCCGAAGAAAATTACCCAAATTACCGTGAAAAACGGCGTCCAAAAGATCCTGAACCCTGCCGTGCCTGCAAAACAGCAGTTGCTTTGTGCCAAAGGCAGCGGTGATCCCACTTATGAATATAAGTTAAAAAGGACGGTGGATGCGCCTGTGCGCAAGAACACCAGAGTGGGCACCGTGAAAGTCAAACTGGACGGAAAAATGGTGGCGGAACTGCCGGTGTATGCCGGGATAAATATCGACAAAACCGCCTTTTGGTCGGTTTTTGTCCGCTTTTTAAGGACATTTTGAAAATAAGTGTTGAAAAATCTGCCTTGTTGTTGTAAAATGAGGATTTGAAATTCCAAGAAGAATGGAGATAAAATGATGGCAGTTAAATTTAACAGTAATTTTGCTGAAACTTTTGTCAGCAAGGCGGATATTCAGGCGCTGGAGCCCCAGGCTGCGGCTGCGCAAAAGACCCTGATGGACGGTACCGGTGCCGGTAACGACTTTTTGGGTTGGGTACATCTGCCCACCGATTATGACAAAGAGGAGTTTGCTCGCATTAAAAAGGCGGCTTCTTACATTCAGAAGAATGCGGATGTACTGATCGTGATCGGTATCGGCGGTTCTTATCTTGGCGCCCGTGCTGTGATTGAGGCACTGAAGTCCCCCAATTACAACCTGCTGGCTAAAGATACCCCGCAGATCTTCTTTATCGGCAACTCCATCAGCCCGGAGATGCTGAATGAAACCGTGGCTCTTTGTGAGGGCAAGGATATTTGCGTGAATGTGATCAGCAAGAGTGGTACCACCACGGAGCCGGCTATCGCTTTTCGTGTGTTCCGGGAGATGGTCAACAAGAAGTACAGCGCAGAGGAGGCGGCAAAGCGCATTTTCTGCACCACCGACCAGTCTAAGGGTACCTTAAAGGCGTTGGCAGATGCAGAGGGCTATGAGACCTTTGTGGTGCCGGATAATGTGGGCGGCCGTTACAGCGTGCTCACCGCCGTGGGTCTGTTGCCCATCGCTGTGGCCGGTATTGATATTGATGCTTTGATGACCGGGGCCAAGACCGCAGAGGATACTCTGTGCGGCCAAACGGTAGACACAAATGATGTGCTGAAATATGCCGCCGCCAGAAATTGCTTCTACAACAAGGGCAAGAGTCTGGAGTGCTTTGTGTCTTATGAGCCGGCAATGACACTGTTCAACGAATGGCTCAAGCAGCTGTTTGCAGAGAGCGAGGGCAAGGACGGCAAGGGTCTGTTCCCGGTATCCTGCGTGTTTTCCACCGACCTGCACTCCGTAGGTCAGTATATCCAGGAAAGCGGCAGCAAGCTGATGTTTGAGACCGTGATGCAGTTTGCCCGCCCCCAGAGCGATTATATGATCGGTGAGGAAGAAGGCAATATTGACGGCTTGAACTTCCTGGCCGGTAAGGAAATGAGTTATGTGAATGAAAAGGCCCGCCAGGGCACTCTGCTGGCCCACACCGCCGGCGGCGTTGGCAACTTCGTTCTGGAAATCGACGCCCTGGACGCAGAAAACATGGGCTATATGATCTATTTCTTTGAGAAAGTATGCGCCGTTTCCGGCTATATGCTGGGGGTCAATCCCTTTAATCAGCCCGGCGTAGAGAGCTACAAAAAGAATATGTTTGCACTCCTTGGCAAACCCGGTTATGAAAGTGAAAAAGAAAACCTTGAAAAACAGTTGGGGTTATGCTAAAATAGAGTTGCAAATAAATCCTATTGGAGGAATAATAAATGATTAAGCTCATTATCGGCAACAAAGGCTCAGGCAAAACCAAAAAACTCATTGACCTGGTGAACACCTGCGTAGAGAAGTCTGACGGCAATGTGGTGTGCATTGAAAAGGAGCCCAAGCTCACTTACGATGTGTCCTCTAAGGCTCGCCTGCTGGAGACCGATACATACCGTGTCAGCGGTTGTAAGGCGTTTTACGGCTTTTTGGCCGGTATCTGCGCCGGCAACTACGACGTGACGGATATTTTGATCGACGCCACCTTTAAGATCGTTGGCAGAGAGTATCAGAAGCTGGTACAGTTCTTTGATATGCTGTCCGAGTTGAGCGAGGCACAGGATGTGGATTTCTACTTCACCATCAGCTGTGACAAAGAGGATCTGCCGGTGGAAGTGTTTGACTACTGCGAAGAGCTGTAAGCAAAAATGCACAAATAAAGAGCCTTTTTCAGGCTCTTTATTTTTTCCGCCGCAAAAATAACTATTGACAAAGCGGCGTCTTGTATATATAATACTTAAAGTGCGATCGTGAGGTGGTTTTGTGAAGTTAGACCTGAAGGCACTTTTCGGCGGCGATACACAGCGTATTGCCATTGAGGAGCAGCTGGACTTCCACGATTTGCAATACGGTTCGTATTGCCCGCTGCGCCAGCCGGTGCGCGTGACCGGACAGGCGTATGCAAAGGCGGATGTATGTTATTTAGATCTGGATCTGTCCTTTGTGTTTGACGGCGTGTGCGACCGCTGCGCCGAGCCCATTCAAAAGCCCATGTTGTTGTCCTTACACAAGATCTTGGTAGAGGATCTCCAAAACCGGGAGGATGCGGACGACGAATATGTTTTGGTACAGGACAGCGCGCTGGATCTCAGCGACCTTTTGCGGGAAGAGCTATTATTGTTCTTTCCCACCAAAATGCTGTGCAAGCCGGACTGTAAGGGTCTTTGCTGCAAGTGCGGCAAGAATTTGAATGACGGACCCTGCGACTGCCAAAAGGATGTGGATCCCAGATTGGAAGCCCTTTTGCAGCTGCTGGATTAAGTGATTATTTTGCATCAAGGATTATAAAGGAGGCAATTCAAATGGCAGTACCTAAGAGAAAAACTTCAAAGGCAAGAAAGAACAAAAGACGTTCCAGCGTTTGGAAGCTGAATGCGCCTACTCTCGTTAAGTGCCCCAACTGCGCCGGCTACACCGTGCCGCACAAAGTGTGCGCCAACTGCGGTTACTACAACGGCAAGGCAGTTGTCAGCAAGGACGAGGCGTAAGCCAAAAACTTCAACACAAAGGCGGACTTGGTCACAGCCGAACAGGCTGCGGGGCTTATGTCCGCCTTTCTTGCTATTTGCTTGAAAGGAGGGTCTGTTATGGCGAGACCTGTTGTTGCCATTGTGGGCCGCCCCAACGTGGGCAAATCCACACTTTTTAATAAATTGGTAGGCGCCCGTCTGTCCATTGTGGACGACAAGCCCGGCGTGACCCGGGACCGCATTTACGGCGACTGTGAGTGGTTGGGTCACCGCTTTCTGCTGGTGGATACCGGCGGTATTGAGCCGCGGGCGGATGATGTGATCCTCTCTCAAATGCGCGCCCAGGCCAACATTGCTATTGCCACGGCGGATGTGATTGTGCTGGTGACGGATTTGCGCAGCGGCGTGGTGGCTACCGATCAGGATGTGGCCAATATGCTGCAAAAAAGCGGCAAGCCGGTGATTCTGTGCGTCAATAAGTGCGACAGTGTCGGTGCCCCGGATCCGGAGTTCTACGAATTTTATAATTTGGGTATGGGTGACCCGATTGCTGTATCGGCCGTGCACGGTCACGGCACCGGCGATCTGTTGGATGCGGTGATCGCTTACTTTCCACCGGAGAGTGAGGAGGAAGAGGAAGACGATACCATCAAGGTGGCGGTCATCGGCAAGCCCAATGTGGGCAAGTCCTCATTGATCAACCGGATCAGCGGCCAGGAGCGAGCCATTGTGTCCGATATTGCAGGCACCACACGGGACGCTACGGACACCCGTATTGAAAATCAATACGGCAAGTTCACCTTTATTGACACCGCAGGCATTCGGCGCAAGAGCAAGGTGACAGACGCCATTGAAAAATACAGCATTATCCGCGCCCGTACTGCTGTGGAGCGAGCCAATGTGTGCGTGATTATGATCGATGCTACCGAAGGCTTCACGGAGCAGGACTCCAAGGTGGCCGGTATAGCTCTGGACCAAGGCAAGGGCTGTATTGTGTTGGTTAACAAGTGGGACGCTGTGGAAAAAGACGGCAATACGATGCGGGAGTATAAAGAGAAGCTGGCAGTAGACTTTGCCTTTATGAAGTTTGCGCCCTTTGTGTTTATCTCTGCCAAGACCGGCCAGCGTGTGGATCGCCTGTTTGAGCAGATCGCTTATGTGTATGCTCAGAGCACCATGCGCATTTCCACCGGCAAATTGAACGAAATTCTCGGCGCTGCCACCGCCCGGGTGCAGCCGCCTACGGATAAGGGCAAGCGGCTGAAGATCTATTATATGACCCAGGCGTCTGTGTGCCCGCCAACCTTTGTGTTTTTTGTGAACAACGCCCAACTGTTCCATTTCTCTTACCAGCGGTATCTGGAGAACCAAATCCGTGAGGTGTTTGGTCTGGAGGGTACGCCGGTGCGCTTTATTATTCGCGAGAGGGGAGAGGGCAAAAAATGATTTTTCGTCTGATCCTGGGTGCGGTTCTGTCTTATTTACTGGGAAGCCTGAATTTTGGTATCATTCTTTCTCGCAAGTTCCAAAAGGAAGATGTGCGCACCCACGGCAGCGGTAACGCCGGTTCTACCAATATGCTGCGAAATTACGGCAAACTGCCGGCAGTTGCAACGATTTTAGGCGATATGGCTAAGGTAGCTGTGGCCATTTTGCTGGTGCGTCTGCTGGTGGGGAATGAACTATATGCGCAGCAGCCGATTTTCATCAAGTCCTTTGCCGGGCTGTTCTGCGTGCTGGGTCATATCTTTCCTTGCTTTTTCCGGTTTAAGGGCGGCAAGGGTGTGGCTACCTGCGGCGGTATGGTGTTTATGATCGACTGGCGGATCGCCCTGATCCTGCTGGCGGTGTTTTTTGTGGCCGTCCTAATTACCAAATGGGTATCGCTGGGTTCCATCTTAATGGCAATCCTGTACCCGGTGCTGATGGGTCTGTTTTATAAGTCCGTTCCCATTACGCTGATCTCCGTGGTGTTTGCGGCCATTGTGCTGGTTGCCCACCGGGAGAACATCAAGCGGATATTAAACGGTACGGAAAGCAAGATTACCGTTGGCAGTAAAAATAAAAAAGAATAAGTAAAAGAAAAAGCGCAGCTGACACAATTGTGTGTCAGCTGCGCTTTTGTAGCAGAGTAAAAAAAGAAACCGCTGAACAGTGCAGCGGTTTTATCTCATTACGCTCTTTCGACCTTACCGGAACGAAGACATCTGGTGCAAACATAAACTCTTTTCGGAGAGCCGTTTACAATAGCCTTAACTTTCTTAATGTTGGGTTTCCAGGTTCTGTTGGACCGTCTGTGTGAATGAGAAACCTTGATGCCAAAGGACATTTCTTTCCCGCAGTATTCACATTTTGCCATGTGCGAACACCTCCTTACTAAATTACAACGCCGCTATAATAGCACATATCCCTGCAAAATGCAAGCACTTTTTGCCTAAATTTTCAAAAAAGACCGATTTTACGGTCAGCAAAAACTAAATGTTGATTTTATTTTTTATATATAATATAATAAGAGAGATGATTTTGACGGAGGAATACATATGGCTGCGGATAAAAAAAGTAAGAAACTGGACAAAACCGACAAAGCAACAGACAAGCAGACGGCGCTGGAAAATGCGCTCAAGCAAATTGAAAAGCAGTACGGCGCAGGTGCCATTATGCGCCTGGGTGAGAACAAGCACCTGAATGTGGCTGCTATCTCCACCGGCTCTCTGTCCTTGGACATTGCCACCGGTATTAACGGCCTGCCCAAGGGCCGTATCGTAGAGATCTACGGCCCGGAGTCCAGTGGTAAGACCACCCTGGCGCTTCACTGTGTGGCAGAGGCGCAAAAGGCCGGCGGCCAGGCTGCGTTTATTGATGCGGAGCATGCGCTGGATCCTATTTATGCCGCTAACCTGGGCGTGGATGTGGACTCTCTTTTGGTAGCCCAGCCGGACTACGGTGAGCAAGCGCTGGAGATTGCCGAGCAGTTGGCACGCTCCGGTGCCATTGACATTATTGTTGTGGACTCTGTGGCGGCACTGGTGCCCAGAACGGAAATTGACGACGATATGGGCGACTCCCATGTGGGCTTGCACGCCCGTCTGATGAGCCAGGCGATGCGTAAATTGGCCGGTGCAATCAACAAATCCAACACCCTGATCATTTTTATCAACCAGTTGCGTGAGAAGGTGGGTGTGGTGTACGGCAACCCGGAGGTGACCACCGGCGGTCGAGCACTGAAGTTCTACGCCTCTATGCGTATTGATGTGCGTAAGGGCGAGCAGCTGAAGAATTCCGACAATCAGTTCATTGGTTCTCGCACGAAAGTGAAGATTGTAAAGAACAAGGTGGCTCCGCCGTTCCGTTGTGCGGAGTTTGATATTATGTACGGCACCGGCATCAGCAAAGAGGGCGAGATCCTGGATCTGGGCGTAGAGTACGGCGTAATCAAGAAAGGCGGCTCCTGGTTCTCTTACGGTGATCGCCGACTTGGACAGGGTCGTGACAATGTAAAGCAGCTGATCAAGGACGAGCCGGCGTTTGCGGCCCAGCTGGAGCAGGAGATTAAAGAAAAGATCGCCGAGGTGCAGGCTGCTTCTGACAAAAAATATCAGCCGAAAGCAGCACCCAAGGCGGATACGGAGCCGGAACCGGCAGAGGAGAACGCTGCCCGCCAGACCCGTGCGGCAGCCCGCGCCAAGTTGGACATTGCCGTAGAGGATGACGACGAGTAATGCGCCTGACCCATCAACTCGGGCGAGGCACCAAGGTGCACCTGCTGTTGGATGATGAATACCAAATCACCACCAGCACCACCTTTTGGGCAGAGCATTACCTGCCGGATGGTACGGAGATCAGCGAGGACGACTGGCAGCTTTTGGTGCAGCAGATCAACGAGCGCAAGGCGCTGAACAAAGCAGTGGAGCTGCTGTCTCACCGGGATCATTCCGCTAAGGAACTGCGGGACAAACTATTGCGCACCGCAGACTCGGACGCTGCGGACAAAGCGGTGGCACAAATGCTGGATGCCGGTTATCTGGACGACGAGAAATATGCGCGACGACTGGTGCGCCACCTGATTGAGGATAAAAAATGCTCGGCATACCACGCACGGCAGGAGTGCCAAAAGCGGGGGATTGACCGTGAGATTATTGACCGTGCCCTTGCAGAGCAGGCGCCGGACAATGTGCAAACTGCAAAGGACTTGATCCTGCGCAAATACAGCAGAAAATTACAGCAAGAAGACGGACGGCAAAAGGTGATGGCTGCGCTGGCACGGCGCGGGTTCGGCTATCACGATATTCAGGCCGCCTTGGAACAACTGGAAGATGAAGAATACTTATAAAGTCGGCATGATCTCATTGGGCTGCCCAAAGAACCAGGTCGACGGCGAATTGTTATTAGAAAAATTAAGTGAAAACGGATTTCAAATCGTGCAGCGCATGGAAGACAGCGACTTGATGATCGTTAACACCTGTGGCTTTATTGAGGACGCTAAGCGAGAGGCCATTGAGACCATCTTGGAGGTGGCCCAGTATAAGGCCGCCGGCGTGATCTCTGCCATTGTGGTCACAGGCTGCCTGGCTGAGCGCTACCAGGACCAGGTGATGGAGGAGATTCCGGAGGTGGACGCTGTCATTGGTATCGGTGCCAATGCGGATATTGTTAAGGTGTGCCAAAAGGCGCTGTGTGGCGTTCAGACTAACTTTTTTCCTTGCAAAGAGTTGCTGCCTTTGGAGGGTGAAAGAATGCTTTCCACGCCCGCTCACTGGGCTTATTTGAAGATCAGTGACGGCTGCTCAAACTGCTGCTCCTATTGCGCCATTCCCGGTATTCGCGGACCGTTCCGCTCTCGTCCTATGGAGAGCGTGGTGATGGAGGCGGAGAGCCTGGCCAAGCGGGGAGTCAAGGAATTGATCTTAATTGCCCAGGATACCACCCTGTATGGCAAGGATCTGTACGGCAAGTATTGCCTGGCAGAGCTGCTGCGTCGGCTGGTACAGATTGACGGGATCCGCTGGATTCGGCTGTACTATTGCTACCCGGATCGGATCACCGATGAACTGATCGATGTAATCGCCAATGAGAACAAAATTTGCCCCTATATTGATATTCCCTTGCAGCATTGCAACGGCGATGTGCTGCGCGCCATGAACCGCTATGGCAATTATGACTCCTTGCGGCAGCTGATTTCCAATATGCGCCGGCGTATTCCCGGTTTGGCGCTGCGTACCACCTTTATGGTAGGCTTCCCCGGTGAGACCCAGGCACAGTTTGAAGAACTGTGTCGGTTTGTAAAGGAAATGGAATTTGACAAAATGGGCTGCTTTGCGTACAGCCCTGAGGAGGACACCCCCGCTGCCGAATTTCCGAACCAAGTGCCGGAGGAGGAAAAGACCGCCCGGGCGGACGCGCTGATGGATGTGCAGTTTGATGTGACCGCTGCAGTGAACCCGCGCCGGGTAGGGGAGACCTACACCGCCGTGATCGACGGCCCGGACAGTAAGGAGAACACCTACGCCGGACGGTGCTATTTTGACTCGCCGGAGATCGACAGCAACATTTGGATCCATTCCGCTGTGCCGCTGGAGACCGGCAGCTTTGTGCAGGTGCGTGTAACCGGCACGGAAGAATATGACCTGTTAGGAGAGTATGTAGATGAACCTGCCCAATAAAATCACTGTATTTCGCTTTGCCTGCATTCCGTTTTTGCTGGCGGCGTCTTTGATCCAATTTCCGTACCACTGGAGCGTGGCGCTGGTGATCTACTTTATCGCCTGTATGAGCGATAAGGCAGACGGTATTATTGCCCGCAAGCAGGGACTGGTTACGGACTTCGGGAAACTGATGGATCCGCTGTCCGATAAGTCATTAGTGCTGGCTGCTTACCTTGTATTTGTGAATATGGGCTGGCACACAGAGCTGGTGATTATGCTGATGATGGCCCGGGAATTCTTGGTAGCCGGTATTCGGATGGCTGCCGCTGCGGAGGGCGAGGTGATCGCTGCCAATCAGTTTGGCAAGGCAAAGACCTTCTTGCAAATGTCCACTACCGGTCTGACCTATCTGCTGCTTGCCATCGGTGAGGGCGCGGCGGATATTACCACCTCTACACCCTGGCTGAATGTGTACTGCACCATTGCCTTTTGGGTAGTGGCTGTGGTAACGGTGCTGTCCGGTATTGTCTATGCCAAAGACGGCTGGCACCTGATCCGCACAAAATAAGTGTTGCAAAATTGCATTTTTTTGCTATAATGATAATAACCTACATGTAAATGCGCAGAAAGGGAGAAGTACCTGCACCCCTGGCAGAAAGAGAGCGCGCCGAATGCTGAAAGGCGCGTATGCTAAGCGGCAGCGAAATGCACCCGGGAGCAGTGCGGCGGAAATGAGTATGCCGCAACGGTTTGCCCCGTTACCGGCCAAAGCGTTAGCTTGAGTATAAACAAGAGTGGAACCGCAGTATCGTTTTATTGCCTCTGTCAAATAGACAGGGGCATATTTTTTTGGAGGTTTCTATGTTTGAACGATATAAAGAGGATATTCAGTGCTTTATGGAGCACGACCCGGCAGCCCGCTCTCCGATTGAGATCGTGTTGCTGTACCCGGGTTTTAAGGCCCTGCGCAGTCACCGCAAGGCGCAGTGGTTCTTAAATCACAAAATGCCGTTTATCGCCCGTTATATCAGCCAGCGCACGGCGCATAAGACCGGGATCGAGATTCATCCGGGCGCCAAGATCGGTCGGCGGGTGTGTATTGACCACGGCAATGGGATTGTGATCGGTGAGACCACGGAAGTGGGCGACGATGTGATGATCTACCAGGGGGTGACCCTGGGTGGTACCGGCAAGGACCTGGGCAAGCGCCACCCCACCATTGAGAACGGCGTGATGATCGGCTCCGGTGCTAAGGTGTTGGGCCCCATTACCATTGGCCGAAATGCCAAGGTGGCCGCAGGCGCGGTAGTGGTCAAGGATGTGGAACCCAATTGTACCGTGGTTGGCGTGCCCGGCGAGGTGGTGCGCATTGACGGCGAGCGGGTAGACGATCTGGACCAGATCAATCTGCCGGATCCGGTGATGAATGCCATTCAACAGAATGAAGCCAAAATCAATGCCTTGCAGGCAGAGATTGAAAAATTAAAGGAGCAGATCAAATGAAGATTTTTAACACACTGACCAGACAAAAAGAGGTGTTCAAACCCATGGACCCTCAGGAAGTGAAAATTTATGCCTGCGGGCCTACGGTGTATAATTTTATCCATATCGGCAACGCTCGGCCGCTGTGCGTGTTTGATGTGCTGCGCCGCTACCTGGAGTATCGGGGCTACGGCGTTAAGTTTGTGCAGAATTTTACGGACATTGACGACAAGATCATTAAGCGTGCCAACGAGGAGGGCAAGACCTATCAGGAGATCTCCGAGACTTATATTAAGGAGTTTTGGACGGACGCCAAGGGCCTCAATGTGCGGGAGGCTTCCGTGCACCCCAGAGCCACGGAAAACATTGACGAGATCATTGATATTATCCGCACCTTAGAGGAAAAAGGCTACGCCTACGCAGTCAACGGCGATGTGTATTTCCGTACCCGCAAGGACCAGGGTTACGGCAAGCTGTCTCACCAGCCTATTGAAGACCTGGAGAGCGGCGCTCGCATTGCCGTAGGCGAGCAAAAAGAGGATCCGCTGGACTTTGCGCTGTGGAAAGCAGCCAAGCCGGGCGAGCCGTACTGGGAGTCTCCCTGGGGGCAGGGCAGACCCGGCTGGCATATTGAGTGCTCAGCGATGAACCGCCGGTACTTAGGTCCCACCATTGACCTGCACTGCGGCGGTCAGGACCTGATCTTTCCCCACCATGAAAATGAGATTGCCCAGAGTGAGTGCGCCAATGGTTGCACCTTTGCCAACTACTGGATGCACAACGGCTATATCAATGTGGACAATGTGAAGATGAGCAAGTCTCTGGGTAACTTTAAGACTGTGCGGGAGATTGCCGATGCCTACGGTTATGAGGTGATCCGCTACTTTTTGATCTCTGCCCACTACCGCACGCCCATTAACTATAATTTGGAGATCATTGAGCAGTGCAAGTCTGCTTTGGAGCGGCTGTACACTTGCCGGGACAGTCTGGACTTTGCCCTGAAAAACGCTTCTGTCGATACCCCGGACGATCCGCAGCTGCTGGCGGATATTGCCGCTCATCGAGATGCGTTTATTACCGCCATGGATGATGATTTGAATACTGCAGACGGTATTTCCGCTGTGTTTGAGCTGGTGTATGACATTAACACCCGTATTTTGGACAAGACCGTTTCTCCCGCCGTGTGCCAAGCGGCAGCCGATCTGTTTGACGAGCTGTGCGGCGTGTTGGGTATTCTCTATAATCGTAAGTCCAACGATGTGGACGCAGAGATCGAGTCGCTGATCGCTCAGCGGCAGAAAGCCCGGAAGAATAAGGACTTTGCCACCGCGGACCGTATTCGGGACGAACTGAAAGAGCGGGGTATTCTCTTAAAAGACACCCCTCAGGGCGTTACCTGGACCAAGGCGTAAAATCGCATAAAAGAGAGCCTATCTGTAATGGATAGGCTCTTGTCAGTTCTGTTCGGTTTTATTTGGTAAACAGCTTTTGGTCCAGCTTTCGCTTGACGATCACCACATACAGCAGCGTGCCCAGCACCAGCATGACCCCTAACTCACCCAAGGCTACTAAGCCCCCTTGGGTCAAAAAGCTGATCCAGTTGAACTTGCCGTCAATGAAGAATACCTCAATCTCCCAGCCGACAATCACACCGTTCCACAGAGCCGGCATCAGCAGGGACAGGAGGGGATAATTTTTGATTTTTACCTGCCGCAGGGCGTACATACAACTGGTGGCACCCAGTGTAGCCAGGGAACCGAAGATCATATCCAGCGGCAGCCCGGCGCCGATATTCACCAGGTTGGACAGCACGCAGCCCAGGGTCAGCCCCGGAATAGCGGCAGGGGTAAATAGCGCCAACACATTCAGCGCTTCCGACACACGGAATTGCACCGCCGCGGAGGTGGTGCCCGGCAGCAGCAGATTTTGGGCGTAGGTCAGCGCCGCGTACATGGCGGCAATGCCTGCGGTTTGGGCAATGAACAGTACTTTTTTGTTCTTCATTCGATTTTGCTCCTTAGTTTTGTTTTTAGAAGACAACGGCCGGTTGCCGTCGCCTGGTCAGGATTTTGCGAACTGACGGTGGTATTATAGCGCAAGGTTGGCCAAAATGCAAGGCGTATTCGTAGAAATTGCTTTTTGCACCGTTTTTGCAGCGAAAAGAATTTACGGTGTACGGCAAAAAAGTATTGACTATTGTTGCTTTGAGTGGTATTATATGTAAGTCATCTTGATTGGTTACGGGCCATTAGCTCAGTTGGTCAGAGCCACCGGCTCATAACCGGTTGGTCCGGGGTTCGAGTCCCTGATGGCCCACCATGGATATAGGGGTATAGCTCAGTTGGTAGAGCAGCGGTCTCCAAAACCGCGTGCCGAGGGTTCAAGTCCTTCTGCCCCTGCCAAAACAAAAAGACACCTGCGGGTGTCTTTTTATTTTGTTGTTAAAGCAGAAGGACTTGAACTACGAAATTCAAAAGTGCTTGCACTTTTGACAGTAAACAGTCCGGTGGACTGTTTACGCATTGAGTTGATTATAAAGCCCCTGCCAAAAAAAGCACCGAATTTTCGGTGCTTTTTTCCTTTATTTATGCTGTTTAGAGCGCACCTGTTTTGATAAAATAAGAATTTTAAGCCAAAGTATCCTTAGGCCAGGATTTTCTTAGTGCCACATAAGAAATGACAAAGTTTGCAAGCCAGCCTGCCGGTACAGCAAGCCAGACAAAGGCAATACCAAAACGCGGTGCACAAATCAATGCTACGGACAGGCGAATGGCAAGGTTAACCATATTTGCAATTAAAAACGGGGGCATATTCCCAAGTCCGCGAAGAACACCGTCTGTTGCCATTTTGATACCCATAAATATGAAAAAGTAGCCGATCCAGCGCATATAATCGCCGGATACCTGATACGCGAAAGCCGTTCCGTCTTTGCCTAAGAAAAGCGAAGAAATTTGCGTATGCATAGTTTCAATAATGATAAATGCAAATACGGCAAAGCATACATCTAACAGCAAAGCGGCACGGTAACCTTTTTTAATACGGTCAATTTTGCCTGCGCCGAGATTTTGGGCAACAAAAGGGGACACAGCATTCCCGATAGATACAAATATCAGCGAAAAAACATTCTCCACTCTCATCGTTGCCGCATAGCCGGCCAGTGCTTGCGTACCGAATGGATTTACAACCGCTTGCACAATCATCATACCGATAGACACGGTGGATTGTTGCAGAACAGATGGAACGGCGATTTTTAGCATGGAACGCAGTTCGCTTTTGTCAAACCAATGAAAGGGACTTGCGTATTTTCGCATACGATAAAGAAATATCAAAAGAGATAGAACGGCAGAGATGCCCTGCGCAATGAGTGTGGCAAGAGCTGCGCCAAACACGCCCAATTTAAGACCGCCCACCATCCAAAGGTCCATGATGATGTTCAAAACCGACGAAAATATTAAAAGCCATAACGGAATTTTTGATTCGCCGATGGATGTAAACATGGTAGACAGAATGTTATACATAAATAAAAACGGGAAGCCTGCAAAATAGATGCGCAAATACAGCACGGCTTCCTCCATGATATCCGCAGGTGTTTGCAGTGTGCGCATCATCCAGTGTGCACTGCAAACACCGAAAATACCAAGAAATATGCTTAACAGCAAAAAACTGATTAACGAAGTAGAAACGATTGTTTTCATCTTGCCGTAATTTTGGGCTCCAAAATTACGGCTGACCAGTACACCTGCCCCTACGCCTGCACCGAGTGCTATGCAAATAAAAACATTTGTCAGCGCAGCACAAGCACCGACGGCCGCAAGTGCAGAGGAGCCGACAAATTGACCGACGATGATTGAATCAGCCATATTGTACACTTGTTGAAAGAAGCTGCCTAAAATCATAGGCATTGCAAAAACAGTTAACGCTTTTAGGGGTGGGTCTGTTATTAAATATTCGTCCTTTTTCATTTTTATATTCTCCTGCAATTTACTTGCTTTAGAACAGGGTAGAACAGGTGACTGTTTCTTGTCACAGAACAGATAAACACATTGTTTTTAAGAAAAAAAGACTTTGCATTTCTGCAAAGTCAAATGGTGAAGACGAGTGGACTTGAACCACCGACCCCTTGCATGTCAAGCAAGTACTCTAACCAACTGAGCTACGCCTTCATTTCCTATCGGTGCAATTATTATAACCGTTTTGCCCGTGTTTGTAAAGAGTCTTTTTGTCTTTTTATCTTATCTTGCAACGGTATGCGCCTTGTGTTATACTGAAATCAGTGAAGGCGGATCTTGTCTGCATAGAAAAGCAGGAGAGAAGAAAATGAAAAAATACAAATTCAAAGCTGTAAATCGGACTTTACAGTTTTTGTTGCCGTTTCTTTGTGCGGCAGATAATTTCGCCATTGTTTTTCTGCTGTGTCGATTAGGCCTGGGTATATTGGGCCGCATTGGCCTGGCGGATTTCCTGTTACAGGATCCTGTTTTAGATTACATAACAAAAGCTGTTTTGATTTTGTCGGTTGTTTATTCGCTTTTGCCGCTGGTCATGCCCAAGGGATGCTTTTTGTACGACGACCAAGTGGTGCTTGCCCGCTATACCATTACTGCTTTGAACTGGAAGAACAAGATCGCTGTACCGTACTATATGATCGAGAACGCCTATGTGCAGTACAGCAGTATCTATTGGACTAAGGATATGTTTTCTGAATTGGTGCCTTATGGCGACTTTAACTATAATGTGGTGCTGCAACTGCGCGATGGCAAGAAATACATTTTCTCAGTCCAAGACGCAGAGGATTGCTGCGCGGAAATTATGGCAAAGGTGGAGCAGTATGCAAACAAGTGATAGAACAGGGAACCGTCCCTTGTTTTAATGGTCATTTGTGGGGGTATGATGAGAAAAAAAGCTAAGTTCTTTCTCTTTTCAGAAGAATCAAAATGCAAAAAACTAATCAACAAGGGTATCGCCTTTATTTATATTGTATTGGGTATAAATGCGTACCTTCTTTTAACGCTAATTGTTTTACCGGCTTTGCGCATACCGGTAACAATGCCGGTAAAACTCGTTTTCGGTATCATTGTTGCCGTGGCTGTGATCGTTGCGACCTATCGCTATTATGAATTACCGAAAGGGGTTACGCTGTATAACGACTATATGCAGTTTGATGTTCACGGCGTTCCGGATTCTCGGCATAGAGAAAAATCAAATCCCAAGGTGCCGTATGCCTGTATTCAGAAAATTCAGATCTGCAAGGGTAAGCGACCGCCGAAATCTATATTCAATTCAAAAGACGATGGTTGGCTTGATATGGGCGGTTCCGGAGAGCGCTATATACGGATCACAGCAGAGATTTATGAGGAAGAAATATTCGTATTCTATGTGGACGATCCAGAGGCGTTTGTAGAGGCTCTGCGAGATTATATGATCAACGCCGGTGCAGGCAAAATTTGGGGGCAATAAGCAATCACACGCATAGACCATGGGACAGTTCCTTGTTTTGTAATGCTGTGTAGCATGACGAATATTAAATATACAGAGCAGATCATAGGATCTGCTCTGTTTTTATGAAAAAAAGAGGGGAGTACATAAAAAATGAGCCTTTCGCTTTCGCAAAAGGCTCATGGTGCGGATGACGGGACTTGAACCCACATGAACTTGCATTCACTAGAACCTGAATCTAGCGCGTCTGCCAATTCCGCCACATCCGCATATTCAATTTGCTCTAAATTTTTACACGCCAAGAGCGGGCGAGGCAGAGCCGAAAGGCTTGATCTGCGGTGCTGTCCGAAACAGCATTGACATAATACCACGAGGGGAGTAAAATGTCAATAAGAAATTTTGATTTTTTTGAGGTTTTTATGAAAAAAATTTGGATTTCGCTGATTTCCGCGTTATACTGTGGTTTTACATTAGGGTATATGCACTTTGCGGACCCGCGCACCAACGCCGGGGCGCTCTCCACCATCGGACTGGACCACCCGGTGCTGTTTGCCCTGTGGGGCGCGGGCACTTACGGGGTGCTTTACCTTTTGCTCTATACCATGTATAATAAGCAAAAGCGCAGAGGGCTGTGCCACGGTCTGGTGCTGCCTGCCGGTGCGGGTATGGCGCTGACGGTGTGCTGTCCCTTTGACTTTGAGCGGCACACCCTGTGGCTGCTGCACTGTATTGGATCGCTGGCTTTTTCCGTACTCAGTGGGGTGGCGATCTTTCTGTGTTTTTTGTTTTCATTCAAAAAAGGGCGATTTTGGCAGTGCGCCACGGTATTTTGGGCGGCACTGATGATCGGTGATCTGATTTTGCTGCTGATCTATAAAGAGACCGGCCTGATCGAGGCGATGCCTGTGCTCACCGGTGTGGTGCTGCTGAACATTGCGATTTATCAAAAAGAAAAGGTGACAGCTTATGCGGCTTGATCGAGCGCTGGCGCACTTAGAGCGCTATCCGTTCCATATGCCCGGACACAAGCGCAACCCGGATTTTGGTTTGCCGGGTGCGGAAATTGATATTACGGAAATAGACGGCTACGATGACCTGCACGCCCCCACCGGGGTGTTGGCCCGGCTGCAAGCGGATTTGGCATCGCTGTATGGTGCGGGGGCATCTTTTCTCTCTGTTAACGGTTCTACCTGCTGCATTTTGGCGACCATATCCGCCCTGTGCAAGCCGGGGGACGAAATTCTCATTGCCCGCAACTGCCACAAGGCGGTGTATAATGCCTGCTTTTTGAACCGACTGCAGGTGCACTATGTAGAGGCTGATTTTGACCCGACCACCGGTTTTTATACCCGTGTGACCCAGGCGGCGCTGGATGAGGCATTGGCTGCCCATCCGGAGGTGGCAGCGGTGGTGGTGACCTCGCCTACATACGAGGGCTATATTTCTCGTCTGCACTGCTCGGTGCCGCTGGTGGTAGACGCTGCCCACGGTGCCCACCTTGGACTGGCCCCTTGGCTGCCCGGCCGTATGGAGGGAGACGCGGTGATCTGCTCTTATCACAAGACCCTGCCGGCGTTGACCCAAACCGCCGGTGTGCAGGTATATGACTCCTCTTTGGCGCCGAAGATCAAGCGGTATATGGATATGTACGAGACCAGCTCGCCCAGCTATGTGCTGATGAACAGCGCGGCAAAAATGGCCGAGTTGGTGGCGGATCCGGCTGTATTTGAGACGCTGCAAGCGGGACTGCAAATGCTATATAAACTGCCTTTGCAACACCTGCGATTGATCCGAGCGGACGATCCTACCAAGATCAATATTTCCACCCTGCATTGCAATATAGACGGCAACGCCTTGGCACACCGGCTGCGGGCGCGTGGGATCGAGCCGGAGATGAGCGACCGTATCCATGTGATCTGTATGGCAACGGTGGGGGACACCGCCGCCGGATTTCATTTGTTGGCCCGTGCCCTGACGGAGATTGACCGTACCCTGTCGCCGGGCGACTGGCCGGTGGCGCCGCTGCCCTTGCCGCCCCGGCACCTGCAAAGCTGGCAGGTGCCCGCCGGGGAGCCGTTACCATACCAACAGGCAGTGGGGCGTATCGCCTGCGAGACGGTGTTTGCCTATCCGCCCGGGGTGCCGATGATCGTGCCCGGTGAAGAGATCACTGCGGTGTTTTTACAAGCAATTCAGGCAGCGAAAAACAGTGGCACGGTGCTCCACGGAACTGCCGGCGGCGGGGCAGAGCGCATTTGCTGCTGCGTATTGACAAAGAACTGAAAGTATTGTAAAATAGAACCAACATATTGAAATGAGGTGCTTTTTATGAAAAGAATTAAAACTTTAAGTTCCAGAAATCTTTGTGCTTCCGCTCAAAAGGGCGGCTGCGGCGAGTGCCAGACTTCTTGTCAGTCTGCCAGCAAGACCTCTTGCTCCGTTGCCAACCAGAAGTGCGAGCAGCTGAAGAAATAAGAATTTTGCAATTAGGGCGGGATGGGCGATTGCCCGGGTCCCGCCTTTTTTGTTTGGAGTAGACTATGATACACGCATACAAACTAAACGGATACAACATTATTCTGGATCAAAACAGTGGCTGCGTCCATTCTGTGGACCCGGTGGCCTACGATATGATCACTATGTACCAGGATCATGATAAAGAGGAGATCCGCCGTTTTATTTTAGAAAAATACAAGGATCAGCCGGATGTAACGAACGCGGATATTGATCTTTGTTTCAAAGACATTGAGGCGCTGATCGCCGACGGACGGCTGTTTGCCGAAGATACCTTTGAGGCGGTCGCCGACCAGTTCAAACGCCGCCAGGGGGTACTGAAGGCCATTTGCCTGCATGTTGCCCACGATTGCAACCTGGCTTGCAAATACTGCTTTGCCGGCACGGGAGAGTACGACGGCCAGCGTGAGATCATGTCCTATGAAGTGGGCAAGCAGGCGCTGGATTATCTCATTGCCAACAGTCCCGGCCGCCGGAATTTGGAAGTGGACTTCTTTGGCGGCGAGCCGCTGCTGAACTGGGAGGTGTGCAAGCGGCTGGTGGCCTATGGCCGGGAGCAGGAGAAGCTCCATAATAAGAACTTTCGCTTTACCCTTACCACCAATGGCTTGCTGATCAATGATGATGTGATCGACTTTTCCAACCGGGAGATGGGCAATGTGGTGCTGTCTTTGGACGGGCGCAAGGTTACCCATGACCGGCTGCGGGTGGGCCGCAACGGCAAGGGCAGTTATGATCTGATCTTGGATAAATTCAAGCGGTTTGCAGACTCCAGAGGGCAAAAGGACTACTATATGCGGGGCACCTATACCCACTTCAATACGGACTTTGCCGCTGATGTGCTGCACATGGCGGATCTGGGATTTAAAGAGCTGTCTATTGAGCCGGTGGTGTGCGATCCTAAGGAGGACTATGCCTTGCAGGAGAGCGACCTGCCTGTGCTTTTGGAGCAATACGAGATATTGGCCAAGGAAATGCTGCACCGTTATCGCAAGGGCGACGGCTTTACTTTTTATCACTATATGATCGACCTGGACGGCGGCCCTTGTATTGTCAAGCGGGTTAGCGGCTGCGGCGTGGGCACGGAGTATATGGCCGTGACCCCCACCGGCGATTTGTACCCCTGTCATCAGTTTGTTGGAGACACGGACTTCCTACTTGGCAATGTGTACGATGGCGTGACCCGACCCCAGGTGCTGGAGCAGTTTGAGCACTGCAACGTGTACAGCCACAAGGAATGCAAGGATTGCTTTGCAAAGCTGTATTGCAGCGGCGGGTGCGCAGCCAATGCGTACCATACCACCGGCAGTGTGAACGGTGTGTATGACTTTGGTTGCCAGCTGCACCGCAAGCGCATTGAGTGCGCCATTATGCTCAAGGTAGCTGAAGCCGAAGAGGGCTTAAAAGTTGAGTATTAAAAAATCAGCGCAAAAAGATAACCGCCGGTCGTTATGACCGACGGTTTTTTATGTGCTTTGTTTTAGTCCAGGTGTACCGCTACCGGCTGGCCGCCGTGGGTGCGACTTTCGTCTGCCAGATACACACACAGGTGACCGGCAACAGAGTCGAAAATAGAGGTGCATGCCAGGCTGGGCTTTTCGCTGCGGACGAACTGCACAAAGTCCGCCGCCAGTCGCTCGTCGCCGCCGCCGTGGCCGCCATAAGCGCCAACCATATCGCCCTTCACATTCAGATCCACTTCCTCAATTTGGCACTCGCCGTTGTGGGCGTCCGGGGAGGGGTCGATTTTGGATACATAGAACTTGGACTCCTCAAAGTTGCCGTAGATCTCGCCCTTGGTGCCGATGATGTGAATACGGCGCAGGGGGGCGGAGGAACCGCCTACCATATTGTGAGTGCCGGTGGCGCCGCTGGCGAACTGTACCATCACGCTCTGGTGGTCCACTACATCGTTGTCGCACTTGTAAATGCAGCGACCGTAAGGGGAGTCACCCTTGAGCAGATGGATCTTGTCTTCAATGGTGGGGTTCTCAATGCCCTCCAGCTTGTCCCACACATAGAAGGACCAGCGGTCCGGGTGGTCAATGTACAACCGTTTGCAAGAGTAGCGGCAGGTATCTACCAGCGGGCAGTCCACCATACACCGCGTGCCGGCGTCTGCCGGGGCGTTCTCCGGCTTAAACTGGAACTTGCCGCCAAAGGAGCTAACCGCGGTGGGCTTGGTCTCTGCCATCATCCACATCATAATGTCCAGATCGTGGCAGCACTTGGCCAGCAGCATACTGGTGTGGCACTTCTGACTATTGGCCCACTTGCCCCGCACATAAGAGGTGCTTAGGTGGTGGTAAGACACATGCTCCAGGGTTTGAATATTGATAATATCACCGATTTCACCGGCGGCAATGCGCTCTTTAATGCCATAGTAGAACGGTGTGTACCGCAGTACATGGCAGATCATCACTTTGCTGTGGTTCTGCCGCGCGCAGTCCACCAGGGTGCGCATTTCTTCTTCGTTCACGGCAAACGGCTTTTCCAGCAGCATATCATACCCGGCGTTCAGCAGGGGCACAGAGGTCTCTATATGTACCTCGTCCATGGTGCCGTTAATGACGGTGTCTGCCAGTTTGCCCTTGGCAGCCAGCGCATTTGCATTTTCAAAGCACATATCCTCGCCAAATCCGTAAAGCTCGCGGCACTTTTTGCGCCGAATGGGGTCCGGATCTGCTACGCCGACAATCTTCAGCAACTCCGGGTTGGTCAGCGCCAGTTTGCTGTACACCATGGAGCGGTGCCCGGCACCTACGATAATGGCCGTTACCGGCTTGTTTTCCATTAAGATCACCTCACATTTTTTATAATCATAGCATCTTGAACGCGTTTGTCAAGTTTTATTGACAGAAAGGCAAATAATATCTATAATAAGTACCAACTTGTTAAAGATATACGCTGCCTGGGTGGGCAGACGGGAGGGTGAGAACACTGAAAGACTTGTTGTTCTATTTGAAGCATTACAAGAAAGAGTCTTTCTTTGCGCCGCTGTTTAAGCTGCTGGAAGCGACTTTTGAACTGATTGTGCCGCTGGTGGTGGCGCGGATCATTGATAGCGGTATTCGGCCGGGCAACAAGACCGTGATCTACCAAAACTGCGCTTTGTTGGTGGGCTTTGCCGTGGTGGGTATGGTGATGGCGATCACTGCCCAGTTTTTTGCTGCTCGGGCGGCTACCGGCTTTGGCAAGGAGCTGCGCAGTAGCCTGTTTGGGAAAATCCAAAGTTTAAGCTTTTCGGAGCTGGATACCTTAGGTCGTTCCTCGTTGATCACCCGAATGACCAACGATGTGACCCAAACGCAAAACGGCGTGAACCTGGCGCTGCGTCTGTTTTTGCGTTCGCCCTTTATTGTACTGGGTGCTACGGTGATGGCGTTTACCATTGATGTGCGCTGCGCGTTGATCTTCGTTGTGGTGATTGCCGCGCTGTCTTTGGTGGTATTTGGCATTATGGGACTGACCATGCCCGGGTATAAAAATGTGCAGCGCCAGCTGGACGGCGTGACCCTGACAACCAGAGAAAACTATGCCGGTGCCCGTGTGATCCGCGCCTTTGCGGCGGAAGACGCGGAACAGGCCGGATTTAATAAGCGCAATGAGATGCTTTCTCATTTGCAGCGCAGCGTGGGGCGCCTTTCCGCGCTGTTAAACCCGCTGACTTATATCCTTATTAACATTGGAATTGTGGTGCTGATTCACACCGGCGCCATGCGGGTGAGTTTGGGTGACCTGACGCAGGGTCAAGTCGTGGCGCTTTATAACTATATGAGCCAGATTTTGGTTGAACTGGTGAAGCTGGCGAATATGATCATTACCATTACCAAGGCGCTGGCCTGTGCCTCTCGTATTCAAGGTGTGTTACAGCTGGAGCCTACTTTGAAGCATACCGAGGATGATAAGGCAGGGGACAGCGACGTGGCTGTCGCCTTTGACGATGTGACCTTGCAGTACAAGAACGCCGGCGAGCCGTCCTTGGAGCACATTTCCTTTACCGTGCCTCGGGGTAGCGTGGTGGGTATTATCGGCGGCACCGGCAGCGGCAAAAGCAGCCTGGTGTCCCTGATCCCGCATTTTTATGATGTTAAGGACGGGCGGGTGTCTGTCTTTGGCAAGAATGTTTGCGCTTATGATGACCGGGAGCTGCGTGACCGCATCGGCTATGTGCAGCAAAAGGCGGTGCTGTTCCAAGGCACGGTACGCAGCAATTTGCTGTGGGGCGACGACAGCGCTTCTGATGATGATTTGCGCACCGCTCTAAGCACGGCGCAGGTGCTGGACATTGTGGCGGATAAAGGCGGTTTGGACGCGCCTGTGGAGCAAAACGGTGCCAACTTCTCCGGCGGGCAAAAGCAGCGGCTGTCTGTGGCCCGCGCCCTGGTTCGCAAACCGCAAATTTTGGTGCTGGACGACTCGTCCTCTGCACTGGATTATGCAACAGAGGCCGCCATGCGAAAGGCCATTTTGGCGCTGCCTTATAAGCCTACACTGTTTATCGTCTCCCAGCGGGCCAGCTCCGTGATGTGTGCCGATCGGATTTTGGTGTTGGAGGATGGGCGCCTGGTAGGTGACGGGACCCACAAGGAACTTTTGGCGAATTGCCCGGCATATTGTGAAATTTATCGTTCACAATTCAGTGAGGAGGTGACGGAAGCATGAAAAAGAACACCTCTACCTTAAAGAAAATTTTTGGCTATATCGGTCACTATAAGTACCTGCTGTTTTTGTCCGTGCTGCTGGCCGGCGGGTCGGTGGTGCTGACCCTATATGTACCCATTCGTATCGGCTACGCCATTGATGCCATCATCGGTTCGGGGCAGGTAGACTTTACCGTCGTTGCCCGCCATCTGATCACTGTGGTGGTGATGCTGCTATGCGTTGGCCTCATGCAGTGGGTGATGAATATACTCAACAATAAGATCACCTATAATGTGGTGCGAGATATGCGCGCCCGGGCGTTTGATAAATTGCTGGTGTTGCCGTTCTCTTATCTGGACAGCCACTCCCAGGGGGATGTGGTCTCTCGGGTCATCAGCGATGCGGACCAGTTTGCCGACGGACTGCTGATGGGCTTTTCCCAGCTGTTTACCGGTGTAGTGACGATTATCGGCACCCTGGCTTTTATGCTGTCTATTAATGTGTGGATCACCCTGGTGGTGGTCGTTGTCACGCCGCTGTCCTTCTTTATTGCTCGGTTTATTGCGAAGAAGACGTACGCTATGTTTCAAAAGCAAAGTGCCGTTCGCGGAGAGCAGACGGGCTTTATTGACGAGATGATCACCAACCAAAAAGTGGTGACCGCCTATTCTAAAGAGGCAGACAATCAAAAGCAGTTTGATGAGATCAATGATCGCTTGGCTAAATATTCCATGCGAGCCACCTTCTTTTCTTCTATAACGAACCCGGCCACCCGCTTTGTGAACAGTATTGTATATGCGGCGGTGGCGCTGTTTGGCGCCATGATCGCCATTCAGGGCAATATCTCTGTGGGTATGCTGTCCTGCTTCCTATCTTACGCTAATCAATATACTAAGCCTTTTAATGACATTAGCTCTGTGGTTACGGAGTTCCAAAACGCACTGGCCTGTGCTGCGCGTATCATGGAATTCATTGAGGAGGAGCCGGTGCCGGCAGATCCGGAGGGTGCATTGCAACCTTCGCATTTGGACGGCAAAGTGGAATTGCAGCATATTCGCTTCTCTTATCTGCCGGATCGCAAGTTGATTGAGGATCTGTCTGTGAATGTTAAGCCGGGTATGCGTGTAGCAATCGTTGGTCCTACCGGCTGCGGCAAGACCACGCTGATCAACCTGCTTATGCGCTTTTACGATGTGCAGGACGGTCAAATTACCATAGATGGCACCCCGGTGCAGCAGATTGGCCGCAAGGCGCTGCGCAAGAATTTTGGTATGGTG
The DNA here is from genome assembly GCA_025757685.1 of Oscillospiraceae bacterium. Classification (NCBI taxonomy): domain Bacteria; kingdom Bacillati; phylum Bacillota; class Clostridia; order Eubacteriales; family Oscillospiraceae; species Oscillospiraceae bacterium. The sequence continues at coordinate 760,388 of CP107220.1, forward strand.
CTGCAAGATACTTGGCTCAAGTGCGGCTCTATTTTGGAGAATATCCGCATGGGCAATCCCGGCGCTTCTTATGATGAAGTCGTGGCGGCAGCCAAAAAAGCACACGCCCACAGCTTTATTCAGCGTCTGCCGGAGGGGTATTATACCAAGATCGGTGAGGACGGCGGCAGCCTGTCTCAAGGGCAAAAGCAGCTGCTTTGTATCGCCCGCATTATGCTGTGCAATCCGTCTGTGCTGATCCTGGATGAGGCGACTTCCTCTATTGATACCACCACGGAAATGAGAATTCAGCAGGCATTTCTGACCCTGATGGAGGGGCGCACTTCCTTTATTGTTGCGCATCGATTGTCCACCATTAAAGGCGCCGATTTGATTTTGGTGATGAAGGACGGCACCATTATTGAGCAGGGCACCCACGCCTCATTGCTGGCGGATAAAGGCTTCTATTACCATCTGTACAATTCCCAGTTCCCGGAGACGGATCAGCTGGCATAAAATCGGATATAAAACCAAAGCCGCCGGAGCACACCGACGGCTTTTTCTTATCCACACATAAAACAAGCGCTCCGATGGCTCGGAGCGCTGTTTTTGGTTATGTAGGCTTAGTGCTTGATGTCGTCCCACTTCACGCCGTTCACCTGGAACAGGTCGTCGAAGTTGTACACATTGCACTCGTCCTTGGTGTGGTTGGGATACCAAACCTGGGCAAAGAAAGGATTGGTCTTTGCAATGTTGTCGTAATCCCACTTCTTCTGGGGGATGAAGCACTCGGGGCACCAGTGACCGCCCAGCAGGATCAGTGCGGGGCTGGCCTCAAACTCGGCACCGCAGTAGCCGCATTTCCACTTCAGCTTGGTGGCCAGGTCGCCCTTCTTCATAGAAGTGCTCAGGCACTCACCGCCGCGGAACTTAGCAGCCTGCTTCATATCTTCAATATCCAGCTCGGACTCGGGCTTGCTTTCGTCATAGCCGTGATCCAGCTTGTAGTTTTCTGCGTCGCTGGAGTCCTTGTTGAACTTGATGATCTCAACATCTTCCCACTTGGTGGGGATCTTAGCCCAATCCTCGTAACTGCCGTAGTAAGCGGACAGACGGGTCTGGTTCTTGGTTGCTACCCAGTCTAAAGTACCGAAATCCTTGGTGGAAGCGATCTTCTTCATGAAGGGCTTTGCGCAAGCGGCAACCAGGTTCTTAGGCAGGTAGCGCGGAATCTTGAAGTAGAACTCTACATGATCGGCCAGGCGGTTGAAGTAATCCTGGATGGGCAGGTTCTCACGGAAGTGCAGGTACTCCTCCAGCTTGTCGCCGTCAGCATAGAACTGACCGTGGAAGTTCTTAAGAATGAACCAGTTGGGGTCAAACAGCTTCTCCGGGCCGGCAAGACCCAGGGTGCCCAGCAGCAGGTGTTCAAACTCATAGTTGGAGATACGGTACTCCTTACCGGAGCCGATGTTGTAGAAGTGGTTCCAGAAGTCGGCACCCAAATGACCGGCAGCGTCCTCAGTCACCAGATTGCACATCAGACGACCGCTGTCCTCCACGGTGCACCACTCCAGCACGCCGTTGATCGGTACGTGGAACATAATGGGATCCATATTCTTCAAAATGTTGGGATAGAGAATGCCGCTCTGGCGCATAACAACCCAATTCTTAATGCCGCTCTCAACAAAGGTGCGCTCAGCCACTGCCTTAGATACGGCATAGTGGTCATAGATGGAGATCTTCAGCGGATCGCCGCAACGGCCCCAGTGGATGGGATAGTTACGGTCGCCGGTCTCAGCAACGGTGCCGATATAGCAAACTTTAATATCGTCTGCATTGGGCTGTGCCAGCACGGCCTTGCAGATGTTCTGCGCAGCGCCGATATTGGTTTTCTGCGTTCTGTAAGGTTTCCAGTCAGCGGTGGGAGATACCATACCGCCGATGTGCAGCACATAGTCTGCGCCGGTTACGCCTTCCAGGATAGCGTCATAATCACAAAGATCGCCCCAAACCACTTTTACGTTGGGTTTAGCCATCAGGCCTTTGAGCTTCTCTTCGTTTTTCGGGCTTTTACGAGCCAGCATTTTGATGTTGATCTCGCTGGGCTTCTTGAGCATTTCCTGCACAGCGGCCCAACCCATGTTACCGGTACCGCCGGTAATAAAGACTGTCTTTTTTGCCATTTGTTTAACCTCCTTAACACATGGACAATTACGACTAATATTATAAACAAAATATAAACAAAAAGCAACGCCCAAACACCACAACCTTTTCTTTCAATGCCAAAAAATGGCGCGCTTTTTTGTGCAATATGACCATAAACGTCTTCTTTTAAAATTTGATAAAAAGCGACTGCCGGGTATTGACTTTTTTAAGGGAATGGAGTATAGTATCTCTAAACTCAATATACTTTATCGAGAGTGGTCGAGGGAACAGGCCCGTAGACACCACAGCAACCTGCTTTGGTAAGGTGCTAAAACCTGCGGTTCAAATCCGAGTGATGAGGAGCATGACGCATACACTCGGTGTATGCCTTTTTATTTTCCTAAGGAGGAAAGAGATATGTCAAAACACTTATTTACCAGTGAGTCTGTGACGAAGGGTCACCCGGACAAAATCTGCGACCAGATTTCAGACGGTATTCTGGACGCCATGCTGGAGCAGGATCCCATGAGCCGTGTGGCCTGCGAGACCACTTGTACCACCGGTCAGGTTCTGATCATGGGCGAGATCACCACCAATGCACAGGTGGACATTCCCGCCATTGCCCGCAAGATCATTTGCGACATCGGTTATGATGACGACAAAAAAGGCTTTAACGGCAACACCTGTGCCATTCTGACTGCGCTGGATAAGCAGAGCCCGGATATTGCTATGGGCGTAGACAAATCCTTTGAGTTAAAGAACGATGAGGAGGATGTCTATAATCTGAACGGTGCCGGTGACCAGGGCATGATGTTCGGCTATGCCTGCAACGAGACCCCGGAGCTGATGCCTCTGCCCATCAGTTTGGCCAATAAACTGGCTGTGAAGCTGACCCAGGTGCGGGAGGACGGCACCCTGCCGTATCTGTACGCAGACGGCAAGACCCAGGTGACCGTGGAGTATGACGACGGCAAGCCTGTAAAGGTGACCGCCGTGGTTGTATCCAGCCAGCACAGCGCCGATGTGGAATTGGAGACTCTGCGGCAGGATATTATTGAAAAAGTGATCAAGACCACTGTGCCTGCGGAATTGATGGACGAAGACACTGTATTTTATGTGAACCCCACAGGGCGCTTTGTTGTGGGCGGTCCTCACGGCGACAGCGGCCTGACCGGGCGCAAGATCATTGTGGATACATACGGTGGCTATGCCCGCCACGGCGGCGGTGCCTTCAGTGGTAAGGACCCGACAAAGGTGGATCGCAGCGCGGCTTATGCTGCCCGCTGGGTGGCCAAAAACCTGGTGGCTGCCGGTTTGGCAGACAAGTGTGAGGTTGAACTGGCTTACGCCATCGGCGTGGCCAAGCCTGTGTCCGTGATGGTGGATACCCAGGGCACCGGTAAGGTCAGCGATGATGTAATCTGTGATGTTATCAACAAGGTGTTTGACCTGCGTCCCTCCGCAATCATTGAGCGGCTGAATCTGCGTCGCCCCATTTACCGTCAGGTGGCTGCCTATGGCCACATGGGCCGCGAGGAGCTGAATGTGCCTTGGGAGCAGCTGGATATGGTGGACAAAATCAAAGCATGCCTGTAAACAAAAGAACAGTCATAATGAAAGCCGTCGGATCTCCGACGGCTTCTCTTTGTACAGAAATGCCCGGTGCATCAAAGCACCGGGCGTTTTTTTTATAACTTGCTGTCTTTCTCCACCGCAGCGTCTACGGCGTTTTGCACGGCGGTTTCCAGCCCGTCTGCCTTTAGGGACAGCACACCCTCAATGGTAGTGCCGCCGGGGGAGCACACCCGGTCTATCAGCTCCCAGGGGTGTTCGCTGCTCTCGGCGATCATCTTGGCGCTGCCCAGCACGCTTTGGGTGGCAATTTGCAGCGCCTGGTCCTTGCGCATACCGTGCTTCACCCCGGCTCTGGCAAGGGCGTCAATAAACATATAAACAAAAGCAGGGGAGCAGCCGCCCAGTACACCGAACAAAGGGAACATTGTCTCGTCTAACTCCAGTACCTTACCGGTGCAGGCCATCAGGTCGCATACGGTTTTGGCCTGATCTGCGGTGGCGTTTTTGCCGGCACAAACGGCGCTAACGGCTTCACCCACCAGCGCATTAATATTGGGCATGACGCGTACTACCGGGCAGGGGACTGCCAGCTGATCCTCCAGATAGGCTGTGCTTTTGCCTGCCGCAATGGAGATCAGAAGGGGCAGGGCCGTGCGCTCTGCCAAAACCGGACCGATCTCTGCTAAAACAGCAGACAACACATTCGGTTTGACCGCCAAAAAGACAGTGTCACAAAGCGCCGCCACTTCCGTATTGCTCCGGCAGATCTGCACGCCGGTATGACCCAGCCTTTGCCGCAGCGTCTCCAAATTGTGGTCCGCAACATAAATATCGGCAGCCGGTGTGCCGCCTTGTAAAATCCCTTGCAGAATGGCGCCGCCCATATTGCCGCAGCCGATAAATCCGATCTTCATTGCAAGTGTACCTCCGCGCGTTTTTCTTTAATAGTACCACTTGCGGGGGATTTTTTCAATCCTTTTTCAACTGCTGGTATTTTTTTCGCGTGGCATTACCGCCGCGAATGTGGCGCTCTGCCTTGTTTTCATCCAGTACAGCTTTTACGGCAGCGTGTAGCTCCGGGTCAATGTGTTCCAGACGCCGGGTCACATCCATATGTACGGTGGATTTGCTCACCCCAAATACCTTGGCGGTGCTGCGTACGGTGGACTTGGTGTCTACAATATACCGGGCCAGTCGTTGGCAACGGGCAGACTGCTTTGCATACATAGCTTGTCATCTCCTTGCTAATGCCTATGCAGAGGAGTTGCTATGTATGCAAACCGATAATAGAAAAGCACTTGCAATTTGCAAGTGCTTTTTGTGTAAAAATGGATCTTTACTGCTGGTCGGCAGCGGATTCACTCTGCTTTTCCGCCTGCTTTTCTTTGGCGTCATTGATCATATCGTTCAGGCTCTTCATGTGCAACTCGTCAACCTGATCAAACTTGGTGACCTGCTGCTCTTCTGCTTCCTTGCCGTCCTCCTCCAGGAGGGTAAGGGTCAGCACCTTGCCCACAATGGAAAAGCGATATACCAATGTCTTTTTTGTATCTGCGTCCTCAATGGTCAGCTTGTTTCCCTTGATGGTGTACTCGCAGTCAAAGTTCCAAGTGGATATATAGCGGTCGCAGGTGCCGTCGGAGTAAAACACAAAGGCCAGCACACCGGGCTTATCCTGGCTGTCCCAGTTGGCACAAATGGCCTGATCACGGGGCGTAAAGAGACCAACGACGGCTTCCTTGGGATTTTGATCCGTTACGCCGCAGTAAATGCCGCCGCCGATGAGCAATAGTCCCAGCAGGGCACAAACAATGCCGATGATCAGCTTCTTTTGCACAGCGGTCAGCTTGGTACTCTTTTCTTTTTTCTCGCTCATATTATTTCTCTTCCTTTAAGCCCTTTTTGATGAGGATTTTCTCGATCTTGTCGGAGCAGTCCAACAAAGAGGATACGGACATATCGTGGTTCAAGGTGTCCAGGAAATACGCGGTGTATTTGGACAGATCCACGCTCTCGTACCAGTCGCGGCTCAGCAGCTCCGGGGTCTGATACACACCGTTGGTGGTGAATACACGATAGAAAGTACCGTTCTTATATGCCTCGTCAAACACTTCCAGACCGTTGCAGAACAGACCAAAGGTGGTGCAAACGAAAATGCGGCCGGCCTTCAAGCCCTTCAGCTTGGAGCAAACTTCCAGCATAGATTCGCCGGAGGAAATCATATCGTCTACGATAATAATGTCTTTGCCCTCTACGGAGTCGCCCAGGTACTGGTGCTCCACAATGGGGTTTCGACCATTGACCACGCGGGTGTAGTCCCGGCGCTTATAGAACATGCCCAGATTTACACCCAACTGGGTTGCAAAATAAATGCAGCGGTGCAGGGCGCCCTCATCCGGAGAAATGACCATCAGGTGATCCTTGTCCACATGCAAATCCTCTACGCTGTTCACCAAAGACTTGATCATCTGATAAGTGGGCATGATGTTCTCAAAGGAGCCGTTAGGAATGGCGTTTTGTACACGCTTATCGTGGGCGTCAAAGGTCATAATGTTGTCCACGCCCAGATTGACCAGCTCTTGCAGTGCCAGTGCGCAGTCTAAGGACTCACGGCTGCTTCTCTTATGCTGGCGACCCTCATACAGCATGGGCATCAAAATGGTAATGCGCTTTGCCTTGCCGGAGATGGCGGAGATGACGCGCTTTAAGTCTGCATAGTGGTCGTCAGGGGACATGGGTACTTCCATCCCGTACATATTATATGTGCAGCTGTAATTGAATACATCAGTAATGATATACAGATCAAAGCCACGCACACTCTCGTTCACTACGCCCTTGGCTTCACCGGAGCCAAAGCGGGGTAATGACACATTCACTTTGTAGGTGTCGCGCTGGTAGCCATAGAACGCAATGTTCTGCTGATGCTCGCTGGCCTGGTTTGCGCGCCACTTGACAAGGTATTTGTCGATCTTGTCGCACAGGGCTTCGCAGCCGGGCATGGCGATGATTCCAAGGGGGCCTACGGGGATTGTTTCTACATTTTCAGCGGTTTTTCTGGGCATATTAACAGCTCCTCCTAAATTTTTACGCCATTATAATACAACAACCATCGGCGAAAGTAAACCGGAAAATGAAAAATTTCAGAGAATTGACAGAATTAACCGGCGCTTTGTTGTTTTTTGCGGCGAATATGAACAAGAATCAGGTAGCCGGCCACGCCTGCAACACAGGTGCCGCTGACGACCGCACCGATTGACAACCCCTTGGGGGTATAGCGCAGCTCCACCGTATGCTTACCGGGCTTGACGGTGGTCGTCAGCAGGGCTTCACCCAGCTTAAAGGTTTCCGCTTTTTTGCCGTCAATGTATACGCTCCACCCGGTGTCATAGGGAATGGAGGTGCACAGGTAGCTGTTCTCGCGAACGGCGATGGTGCCGGTAATGTGGGTCTCGCCCCAGTCGGTGACTTGCAGAGCGCTGTCTGCCAACAGGCGATAGCCTTTGGCAAATACGGTCTCGTCCACGCTGTATGCGTAAATAGAGGCGTAGCTCTCCGTGGCGCTCATACTCCCGGCGTCCAGGGATACTTTAATTTCCTCGCCCTTTTTGTGATAGCCTAGATCCATAATGTACGGCTCTTCAATATTTTGGGACAGGGTATTCTTTATGCCGTCACCACTGAATTCTGCCGTCTTGATTTCCGGCGAGGTCAGGTAGATATACACATTGCCGTCTCGTAGGGGACTGATGGTTACTTCCACCGTGCCGTATTGCTCGTCGCTGCTTGACTTGTTGAACCAAAACGTGCCGTTCTCCGAGCATGTGTCACCGGAGAGATTGTCGTAGCTGCAGTCCGTATAGCCGCAGGGTACAAATACCCCGTCCAGCCCTGTCGCCAGGCGGAAGTAGTCGCCCTGCACCTTAAAGGGATCGCCCTCATCCGCTGCCCAATCTTTCAAATGGGTTTTGGCTGCATAGGCAATGGGCAGGAAGCAGTCGTTCTCATACACGGCGGCGGATTTGTCCTTGTTGCGGTACACTTCCGTAAAATACCGATCGGTGGGGGTGGGATTGGTGGGCGTGGCGATCAGATATTTGATATTGAACATCATATTGTACACCGGGGTCTGTGGATTGTAGGTGTAGCTGTTGATCCGATTGCCAAACATACCCAGGTTGTATTGCAGCTGGGAGTAGTCCTCATACGCCATGGAGGAAAAGGTGGAAATGCCATTGTAGCCGTAATAGCTGGGGTCCATGCGCCGTTCCAGATAAGTTAGCTCCGTGCGGTAAAAGTCGTTGTCCTTTTTGTTGATGGCTTCTATGGACTCCCGATAAGCAGCGTAGTTGCTCTTGTAGTCGCTGTTGCCCTGGGTAATGAGAATGGAGGAGCAGTCGGAGACGATCACCTCGCTAAAGCACATGGCGATCACCGCAAAGGCCAGCACGCTCTTTTTGAACCCGGGCTTTTGCAGGCACAGCAGCAGCCCGCACCAGAGAATAAGAAAGGCGATGGTCACATAAATGGAGATCTCGCTCATCTTGGTAGTCATAAACTTCTGGGCCACGATCACATACAGCAGCCAGCCCAGACCCACGAATACAATGTCCTTATAGGCAATGTCCCGCATACGGCACAGACCGCGGAACGCCATCACCAGCACCAGGAAACAGTACATATAAGAGAAGCGGAAGGGCAGGTCGTTGGGGAAGTGGAAGGCGTGCCAAATGAAATTCATCGCATTATTGTCAAAGCTGAACAGGAGAAACAGAAGCAGTACAATATACACCGCCTTCTCCCGCAGAGAAATGCGCCTGTTAATGAGGTACAAGGGCACCAGCAGCAGCGGCAGCACGCCGCAGTAGATATTGGGCAGCACATCGTCGCCGCTGGAGCGAATGGTGGTCTCCAGGGCAGACAGGTGGGAGGTTAAAAAGTCAAAAATGGTAAAGTATGACTCAAAAGTGGTGGGGAAGCTGTCTGAGGTAGCGGAGCTGCCCCGCAGCAGGAAATAGGTGGGTAGCAGGGTCACAGCGCACAGCCCGCCGGCCAGCAAAGAGAACCCGGCAAAGCGCACGCACCGATTGAGAAACGGGTGACGCATGAGATTTTTGGCGCTGTACTTCTCCCGAGTGGTGAGCTTTTCGCCGCTCTTTTCCGGTCGGGGTTTGGCGGTCATCAGGAAGTAGGCCAAGAAGTACAGAACAGAGAAAATGCACGCCATATAGCCCATATAGTAATTGGACAGCAGCAGCACTGCCAGCGCGCCTGTGTAAAGAGCGCCCTTGCCGTTATGGACCAATTGCTCAATGCCCAGTACGATCAGTGGCAGCAGAATCATGCCGTCGATCCACATAATATTCCAGTAATACGCTAAAAAGTAGGCGCAAAAGGCGTAGAACACACCAAAGGCGGCACTCACATAAGAGTGGCGCTTTTGTGACGCCTTTAAGTAATAAGTAAAAGTGACGGCAGAGGCCATACACTTGACGATCACCAAAGCGGTGATGGCAAAGGAAATATCCGCCTTGTCAAATAGAAAGATCAGCACTGTAAAGGGGCTGGAAAGATAATTGAAATAGTTGCCGAGGAAGCTGCTGCCGCCGCCGCTCTCCCAGGAGTACAGCAGGCTTTTGCCCTCTACTACCCGGTCATACAGCTCTGCAAACAGCGGACCGTACTGGTGATACAGGTCCATACGCATGACCGTGCCGTCCCCAAACGGAAACACACTGTACACAATGAAAATAAAGAGAATGCCCAGCAGCGCCACAAAGGCGGATACCGCTAAAAAGCGGTTGGCAAAAAACAACTTGTACAGCCGGCCGCCGCTTTTAGTCGCTGCCTTGTCCCGGCAGTCAAACACCAGCAGGCGGTCAAACAGGTAGTTAAAAATGTAGACCACCGTTACCGTAGCCAGCCATACAAAGGGGGCTTCTCGCTTTAGCAGCGTGGCAAAGAGAAAATACAAGATCTTATAGAACCCAAAGTCCACGGCGCAGCGAAAGAGAAAGCCGCCGATCTGTTTGGGAACGGTTGCCATACCCCGGGGAAAGACAAATTTCTTCTCCAGTACAAAGGACAGCAACGCAGCCGCACCGGCACCGATCCCAACAGCCGCACCGGCCCCCAAGCCAAACGCCACCTTGCACAGCTGCTTGACGGCAAAAAGCACCAACAGGCACAGCGTGTAGGCGGCGGTGTAATTCACCGTTTCCGTATTCATCCACTTTGTAGCAAAGCGATGTTTGTTGTTTGCGGTAATGTCCATAAAATGCACCTCTTGCTTTTTGTGCGAATTAGATTTTAACATAACTCTGCCTATTTTATCATAATTATGGGCGGACTGCAACTGAAATAAACTAAGTAGGCATACAAGCCCTGTGTGGGGCATATCTTTTTACAGAAATGAAATGCGGGGTGACCTATGAACAATTTTGACGACGCGGCGCGGCTGCTGGCCCAGCCGCTGGGAGATCTGTTGCTGGCGCTGCCTGCGCAGACCAAGGAAGAAATTACGGAACTGCGGGTGCGCCGTGGGCGGCCGCTGGTGGTTATGTTGGGCAGTCGGACTTGCTTTCTTACCGATGGTGGTAAGCTGATCAATCACTGCTCGGCCCGGGCGCTGGATGTCACGGACCCCGCCTTTGACGCGCTGTTTGCTGCGGTTTGCGCCTACTCGGTACATACGCACATGGGCACACTGGTGGAGGGCTTTGTGACCGCACCCAACGGCAACCGGGTAGGTGTTGCCGCCACGGCAGTGGAAAAAGACGGCACCGTGACCGCCATTCGGGATGTGCAGTCCCTGAACATTCGTATTGCCCGAGAGGAGCGAGGCTGCGCCCGTGGGGTGCTGAACACGCTCTTTGTAGGCAGGCTGCCCAGTATCATTGTGGCAGCGCCGCCGGGGGGCGGTAAGACCACTGTACTGCGGGATCTGGCAAGAGCGCTGTCCGGCGGGTTCGGCGGACGGTATAGAAAGGTGAGTATCGTAGACGAGCGGGGCGAATTCGGCGGCTTTTCTCCTGGGGTGAACACGGATGTGCTGACCGGTTTTGGCAAGAAAAAAGGAATAGAGATTGCCGTGCGTACCTTGTCGCCGGAGTTGATCGTTTGTGACGAGATCGCCGACGATGCCGAGGTGGACGCCATTAAGGCCGGGTTCTCCTCCGGGGTGGCTTTTGCCGTATCCGTACATATTCGGGATGCGGAGGATTTGGTGCACAAGTCCATTATCAAAAAGCTGTATCTAACCGGCGAATTTGATTATGTGGTGCTGCTGGAAGAATACGGAGATACCTTTTCCGTGGTGGATTTGCGAGGTGGCGGCGATGAAGATCCTTGGACTGTGGATGATCGTACTTTTTTGCGGGGCGATCGGTATTTCACTGGCAGTTGAAGTGGGGCGGCGCTGTGAGCGGGCGCAGCTGCTTTGCCGCTTGGGGGAACAGGTGCGGCTTCTGCTGGATTACAGTATGACGGATACGGGGGCTATTTTTGCCCGGTTGGCGTCGGACCCCCGCTTTGCGCCCTTTGGTTTTTTGCAGGGCTGTGACCCGGCCAAGACCGTGACGGTCGCTACCGGGCTGACTGCCCGGGATGACCAAGAGTTGGCAGCCTTTTTGCAAAGGCTGGGCAAAAGCGATCTGCAAAACCAGTTGCGGCTCACCGACGGCTACATTGCCTTTGCCAAAGGCCGGGCAGAGGAATACGCTGCGCGGTGCAAGCGACAAAAACAGTTGTATGTGGCCTTTGGCCTGTCCGGCGGGCTGATTGCCGCCCTGCTGCTGGCCTAAAAAGATCAGGAGGTACAAATGAGCGTGGATTTTATATTCAAAATTGCGGCCATCGGTATGATCGTGGCGGTGCTGAACACCCTCTTGGTGCGCAGCGGACGGGAGGACCAGGCCATGCTCACCACCCTGGCCGGGGTGATTGTGGTTTTGATGATGTTGGTGCCGAAGATCAGCGCGCTTTTCTCCGGTATAAAATCTATGTTTGACCTATGATCCAGATCGCAGGGATCGCCGCCGTTTGCCTGCTGCTGACGGTGCTGCTGAGAAAAGAGAACCCCACCTTTGCTTTGCTGGTCACTGTGGCCGGTGCCGGACTGCTGTTTTACACGGTGTCTAAGTTGGCCGGCAGCGCCTTTGGCGTATTGGGCGACTTAAAGACCGCGGCAGGGGACACCGGGGCGTATATTGATCTGATGTTCAAGATCCTGGGGATTTCCATCGTGACCCAGGTGGTGTGCGATGTGTGCCGGGACAACGGCGCGTCCGCATTAGCTTCTCAAACGGAGACAGCAGCCAAAATTCTGGTACTGTCCCTACTGCTACCGCTGTTTCAAACGGTGATCGGAATTGTGACGGGACTTGTAAAATGAAGCGATTTGTATTGACATTTTTACTTTTGCTGGCGTTGCCCGGGGTGTGCTTTGCCGCCCAGTCGGCGCTCTCCGGCGACGGTTATCGCCAGGCGCTGTCCGGGTATGACCTGTCAGCGTTTGAAAAGCTGGGGGACGACGCAAACAGCGTGCTGGAGCAGCTGGGACTGGAGGATTTTGACTTTGAGACGGTGACGGCGCTGGACGCTAAGTCCTGCGTGCAGGTGCTGGGGCGGCTGGTGCGCCAAAATATCCAAACGCCGCTGCGGGCACTGCTGTCTGTGCTCAGCTTCACGCTGCTGTCCGCCTTTTTAACCGGCTTTTCCGGCAGCGGACTGCTGGGGCAAAACAGCTCTGTTTATTCCACTGCCTCCGCCTTGGTCATCGCGGCGCTGATCGCTGCCCAGTGTGCGGACACTGTGTCCCTTTGCTGTGCCACCATCGGCATTTGCGCGGACTTTGTGTTTGCGTTCTTCCCGGCATTTTTGGTCATTCTAACCGTGTCCGGCAGCAGCCTGACCGGGGTGTCCACCAACACGCTGCTGCTGGGGCTGGCGCAGGGGCTGAATATTCTGTCAGCCAAGCTGTTTGTGCCCCTGATCAACTGCTTTTTGGCACTGAGTCTGTGCTCCGGCGTGCGCAGTTCGCTGAATATTGACGGTGCGTTGCGTGTGGTGCGTAAGGGCTTGATCTCACTGATCTCCTTTTGCGCCGGGGCATTTGTGACGGTGCTGTCCGTGAAGACGGCGGTGGCCTCCCGGGCGGACGCGCTGGGACTGCGTTCTCTGCGCTTTGCCATCAATTCCGTAGTGCCGGTAATCGGCAGCGCAATCAGCGAGGGACTGCTGTCTATACAAAGCTACGCCGGGCTGGTGAAGAGCACGGTAGGCGTTGTGGGCATTATTGGGGTCATTGCCCTGTTTTTGCCGGCGCTTATAAATGTGATCGGCTGGCGTGTTAGCATTGCCGTGTCCGTGGCGGTGAGCGAGATCTTTGACGACCGCACCGTGTGCAAAATGCTGCGGGCCTTTGGCGACGCCTTTTTGCTGATGAATGTGGTGCTCATTCTCTCCATGGTCACCACGGTGATCTCCATCGGCATACTGATCGCTGCAAAGGGGGCTGCCGGGTAATGGATGTGGTAAAGCAGTGGACCCTGAACATTTGTTTGACCCTCATCGGGGCAGTTATCCTATCACTGGTATCGCCGAGGGGCAGTATGGGGCGATTTTATAAAACTGTACTGTCGCTTTTTATCATCGCCGGGTTTCTGCTGCCCATCACCGGCGGCGAGAAGGCGGATTTTTCCGCTTATTTTTCCGATGTCACAGCGCAGGCGGCAGACGCAAACAGCGTGTATGAAAGCCAAATCGAGAGCCGTGTTAAACAGACCCTGATTGCTGCCGGGTACAAGGATTGCAGTGTGCAGGCTTCGGTACGGATCAAAGAGCAAGAGATCTACATTCAAAAGCTGGTGGTCTCCGTGCCCGGCGACATGGATCGCCAGGCAGTGGCGGCGCTTCTTAAGGCACAGCTGGGATTGCAGCCGGTGGTAAAAGGACTGGGGGAGTAGAAATGACAGAGAAGTGGAAAGAACTGCTAAAGGCGCCGCAGGGACAGCGCAAGGTGTTCATTCTTCTGGCAGTGCTGGGGATTGCGCTGGTACTGCTCTCCGGCAATGGAACCGCAGGCAGCAAGAGTAAAAGTGAGACCACCACCGCCAGGGATTACGACGCCTATGTGGCGGATCTGGAGGGGCGGCTGCAAAAAACCGTTGCCAGTATGGACGGGGTGGGCACCTGCAAGGTGATGATCACGTTGGAGAAAAGCGACGAGAATGTGTACGCCACCAACAGCGAAAGCAAGCGAGATGCAGACAGCGGCAGCAGCAAGGAGGACTATGTGCTTTATGACCAGGACAGCGGCGAAAGCCCGCTGCTGCTCAGCGCCTACCTGCCCAATGTGCAGGGGGTGGCGGTGGTGTGCACCGGCGGCGACGATCCGGCTGTTCGAGAGAAGATCACCACCACAGTCGCTTCTCTCTTTGGCATACCCACAAATCGAATATCCGTCTCAAAACTGAAAGGGGAATAGGTGACCGAATATGAAAGAGAAAAAGCAAAAGGAACCGGGGGCTGAAATGCAAGAGGTGCTCACGGAGGAACAGCTGAAAAAGCGAAAGCTGCACCGGGCGCGGGTAAGCCTGGGTTGTATGGTGCTGATTTTGGCTGTCGGCGTAGTGGGCAACTGGTACTGGGAGAACAGCGATATTTCCACAAAAATCAGTACAGTCAGCGCCCAGCGCACGAAGACCCTGGGGGAGGCCACCTTTGTGGATGCTACCACTGAGGCTGCTACGGAGAACAGCTACTTTACCCAGGCCAAGCTGGATCGGCAAAGCAGTCGGGACGCTGCGCTGGAAAAGCTGCAAAAAATCGTGGATACCGCGGATAAAAGCGCGGCAGCCCATAAAGAAGCGGCACAGAAGATTGCTAAGATCTCCGACGGCATCAATGCGGAAAACAAAATTGAAACACTGGTGACCGCCAAGGGCGTGGGGCAGTGTCTGGCGATCGTGAGCACAGATGGCAAAAAAGTCGATGTGATCGTAGACAGCAATGACCTGTCTGACGCACTGATCTTGCAGATTAAGGAGATCGCCGTGGAACAGGTTGGCTGTGATTATAAAAATGTGACCATCATTCAGTCTAAATAAATTCCAAAACTGTCTTGTAAGTTGCTTTTACTTATGTTATAATAAACGCACATTTGCAGCGGCATATCCGCTGGCAACAAAGGAGCGTTTTTTACATGGAGATCAATACAAGCACTTCCATGGGTGAACTGGTCATTTCCGAAGAAGTGATCTCAGCCATCGCCACCAATGCAGCCAAAGATGTGGACGGCATTGCCGGGTTCTCTAATCGCCCGGTGGATGTGGTCAATACCATTAAGAAGGGCAGCCTGAAGGTAATGAGCCCGGTGCGTGTTTTGGCAGACGGTGAGGATTTGAACATCAGCATTTATGTGAACATGCTGCCCGGTAAAAAGATCCGCCAAGTGGCGGAAGAGGTACAGCAGGCGGTCAAGGAGTCTGTGCAGAATATGACCGGTAAGCTGGTGTCTAAAGTCAATGTGATCATCGCCGGACTGGAATTTGACCAGCCGGAGAGTGAAACGGAACCTTGTGAAACTGAAGAGTAAAAACGGATTTTACCGACAAGGCGGCGTTTCTTGTCGGTTTTTTCTTTTGGAGGAAGTTTATGAAACGGAACGAACAGCGCGAGCAGGCGTTTATCCTGCTGTTTGAGTACCTGTTTTTGCCCCAGGACGACCTGGTGGCCATCTATGACGAAAATATCGGCACGGTAAGCGATTATGCAAAAGAACTTTACACCGGCGTGCTTGCCAATTTGGACAAGCTGGACGAGACCCTGGCAAGCTATTCCAAAAAGTGGAAGCTGAACCGTCTGCCCAAGGTGAGCCTGACTGTGCTGCGCCTGGCGCTCTACGAAATGGAGTTTGTGGACGATCTGCCGGACAGCGTGGCGATCAATGAGGCTGTGGAGTTGGCAAAGAAGTACGGCAGTCAGGAAGACGCCAGCTTTATCAACGGCGTGCTGGGTGCTGTGTCTCGGAGTAAAGCGAAATGATTCTGGGAATAGACACCAGCAATTACACCACCTCTGCCGCTGTGCTGGACGGTGAAGCGCTCACCCAGCAAAAGCAGCTTTTGGAGGTGCGCCCGGGAGAGCGGGGCCTGCGCCAGAGCGACGCCCTGTTTCAGCATACGCGCAATTTGCCGTTGCTGTTTGATAAACTGCCGCCAATGGATGGGGTGACCGCCGTTGGTGTCAGCACCCGACCGCGGAATGTGGAGGGCAGCTATATGCCTTGCTTTTTGGCAGGGATCAGCGCGGCGACTGCTGCCGCTAAGGCTGCCGGTTGCCCTCTTTATACCACCTCTCACCAAGTGGGGCACATTTTGGCGGCACTGTACGGTGCCGGTGCGCTGGAGATGATCCGTGCGCCCTTTGTGGCCTTTCATGTGTCCGGCGGTACAACGGAAGCCCTTCTTGTGGAACCGCACAAGGAAGAATTGATTTCCGCCCGCTGCGTGGCGGCCAGTTCGGACTTAAAGGCCGGGCAGCTGATTGACCGTACCGGGGTGCGGCTGGGTCTGCAATTCCCTTGTGGTCCGGCGCTGGAACAGCTGGCGCTGCAAAGCAGGGTAAGTTATAAAATCAAGCCCTCGATGCAGGGAGCGAATTGCTCTTTGTCCGGGGTGGAAAATCAAGTGGACAAGCGCTTGCAGGCAGGGGATGCACCGGCCGATATTGCCCGGTTTGTGCTCTCCAGCGTATCTGCTGCCTTACAAGGTATGGTGCAGGCTGTGTTTGCCGAATATGGCCGGCTGCCGCTGCTGTTTGCCGGTGGCGTGATGTCAAACACCATCTTGCGCCGAGAACTGGAAACAGCCTTTGGCGGCGTGTTTGCCCCGCCGTCGCTGAGTTGTGATAATGCGGCCGGTGTGGCCGTGTATGCTGCTCTGTGCAGCAAAGAACTGGAATGATGACTGTACTTTCTGTTTCTAAACTGAATTTTTATTTGCGCGCACTGCTGGAAGGGGACGCACCGCTGCAAAATCTTTATGTAAGCGGTGAGATCTCCAACTTTAAGCGCTATCCCACCAGCGGACACTGCTACTTTACCCTGCGGGACGAAAAAGCGCAGCTGAAATGCGTGCTGTTTGCCGCCCAGGGCGCACACCTGCGATTTGCGCCGGAGAACGGTATGCGGGTGATTTGCCGAGGTCGGGTGAGCGTGTATGAAAGAGACGGCGTGTGTCAGCTGTATGTGGACGATATGCAACCCCAGGGCGCCGGTGCACTGGCTGTGGCCTTTGAGCAGTTAAAGTCTCGTTTGGCGGCTGCCGGGCTGTTTGATGAGAGTCACAAGCAACCGATACCCAAGTACCCCCGGCGGATTGGCGTAGCCACCTCTGCTTACGGTGCGGCAGTGGCGGATATTAAGCAGATTACCGCTCGGCGCTTTCCTGCGGCGGAACTGGTGATCGCCCCCACCGTGGTGCAGGGCGACGGCGCGCCGGAAAGCATTGCCCGGTCTATTGAACAGCTGGACCAAATGGGGCTGGATGTACTGATCGTTGGCCGTGGCGGCGGGTCTATGGAGGATCTGTGGGCATTTAATACGGAGACGGTGATCAATGCCGTCTATACTTGCAAAACACCCATCATCTCTGCCGTTGGGCATGAGACGGATTTTACGATTACGGATTTTGTGGCGGATATGCGGGCACCTACCCCCAGCGCGGCGGCGGAGTTGGCTGTGCCGGATCGGGAGGAAGAGCTGCGCCGCATTGCGCAGCTTGAAACCATTGCTTCCCGCGCGTTGCGCAGTCTTGTGGAACGGGAAAATCAGCGACTGGACAGTTGCTTGGCGCGCAGAGGCAGCGCCGGGACATATATTTCGACTCAACGGGAACGGTTACAAGCCTTGATGAACGGTAACCGGCAACAAATCCAGCTCCGCTTAGAGCGGGAGAACACCCGTTTGGAACGCGTGCTGGAACAAATTGAAGCTTACAGCCCGCTGGCGGTGTTGCGCCGAGGTTATACACTGGTGCGCCATACAGACGGTTCACCGGTGACCAAAAAAGAAGAATTATCACCGGGTACTGCATTGCGCCTGCAATTTGCAGACGGAAGTGTGCCGGTGCAGGTTTTGGAGGAAAGAGAAGATGAATGAAGAAAACTTGACTTACGCTGAAGCAATGCAGCGCCTGGAGAACATCAGCGCCCGCTTAGAGAACGGTTCGGTGCCCTTGGAGGAGAGTATTGCCCTTTATGAGGAGAGTGCCAAACTGGCAGCCTACTGCAAACAGATCTTGCAGCAGGCGCAGCAAAAAATTACGGAATTGGCTGGTGACGAAAAATGACAAACGATGCATTTCAAAATACTCTTGCCAATGATCAACGGCTGATCGAGAATGCTTTACAGCAGCTTTTGCCTCCCACGGTATTTGACCAGGGTGAGGTGGTGGAAGCCATGCGTTACAGCTTGATGAACGGCGGCAAACGGCTGCGCCCGGTGCTGGCACTGGAGTTTTGCAAAGCCTGTGGCGGTGACCGGCACGCCGTTTTGGAGCCGGCCTGCGCTCTGGAATATGTACACACTTACAGCTTGATCCATGATGATCTGCCCTGTATGGACGATGACGATCTGCGCCGTGGCAGACCCAGCTGTCACAAGGCATATCCGGAGAATATTGCTCTGCTGGCCGGTGACGCGCTGCTGACCCACGCTTTTGAGATCATAGCCGACTGTGAACTTTCTGCGGATGCGAAGTGCCAAATGGTTAGTCTACTGGCGGCCAATGCAGGCGTCAGCGGAATGATCGGCGGTCAGGTTCTGGATTTGAAATATGAAGCCGCTGACCCCTCCTTGCAGCAACTGCTGACGGTGCATAAGTTGAAAACCGGCGCACTGATCTCTGCCGCCTGCATTTTGGGTTGCTTGGCAGCCGGTGCTACGCAGGCGCAAATTGCCGCTGCTTCTGATTTTGCCTATAATCTGGGCATTGCGTTCCAAATCAAGGATGATATTTTGGACATTACCGGCACCAGCGAAATGCTGGGCAAGCCTGTTGGCTCGGACAGTGACAAGGGCAAGGTGACCTATGCCACTAAGGTAGGGCTGGAAAAGGCGCAGCAAGATGTGGCGTTACTGACGGATAAAGCGCTGGAAAGCCTGCGTGCCTTTGACGATACAGACTTTTTACAGGCACTTGCCCAGTCGTTGATTAGTCGGAATCACTGATTTTTTGCATTATTATACAAATCTTGCATTTTTATTCAGGCTATGGTACAATAGCCTCATGAAAAGAGTTGAGTTATTTGTCTCTTTTAGACAGCATTCAGTCTCCTAAGGACTTGAAAAAAATGAATCGTGATGAGCTGGAACAGTTGTGTTCAGAGATCCGCGATTTGCTGGTGCAGACTGTGTCCCATAACGGCGGGCACTTGGCCTCCAATTTGGGCGTGGTGGAGTTGACCGTGGCGTTGCACCGGGTGTTTAACAGCCCGTCCGACCCCATTATCTTTGATGTGGGTCACCAGTGCTATACCCACAAGATCCTCACCGGACGCAAGGATGATTTTGTTACCCTGCGCACCGAGGGCGGCATCAGCGGCTTTACCCGACCGGACGAGAGCGAGCACGATATTTTTTCCTCCGGCCACAGTTCTACGGCCATTTCCCAAGCCATTGGTTTGGCTAAGGCAAAAGCGCTGCGGGGCGAAAAGGGCAAGGTGATTGCTGTGATCGGCGACGGCGCCATGACCGGCGGTCTGGCCTATGAGGCCCTGAACAACTCCGGCACGGAGAACGATAATTTGATCGTTATTCTCAACGATAACAATATGTCTATCAGCCAAAATGTAGGTGCTTTGGCAAAAAATCTGACCAGTATTCGCACCTCCCGGGCCTATTTTACCTTTAAGAGCAAAGTAGAGCATTTTCTGTCCCGCATTCCCAAGGTGGGCAGCCAGCTTTGTCGTTTTTTCACCAATATGAATTCTGCCATTCGTAAGCGGATCTATAAGGCCACCATGTTTGAGGATATGGGCTTTCGTTATTACGGACCCATTGACGGCCACGACCTGCGCGCATTGACGGATGCCTTGACAGTGGCTAAGGCGCACAAGCACTCGGTGCTGATCCACATTAACACGGTGAAGGGTATGGGTTATCGCCCTGCTGAAAAGAACCCCACCCAGTTCCACGGTATCGGCAAATTCGATGTAAACACCGGTGAGCCGCTGAGCAAAGGGGAGACTTTTTCCTCCGTATTCGGTAATACAGTGTGCGACTTTGCCGCCAAGGACGCCCGTATTTGCTGCATAACAGCGGCTATGGCTGCGGGCACCGGATTAACCCGTTTTGCCAGCGAATATCCCCAGCGCTTTTTCGATGTGGGTATTGCGGAGCAGCACGCAGTTACTTTTTCCGGCGGCTTGGCGCGAGGCGGTATGGTGCCGATTTTTGCGGTGTATTCCACCTTTTTGCAACGCGCTTATGACCAGCTGATTCATGATGTATCCATGCAAGGATTAAAGGTGATCCTGGCAGTGGATCGGGCCGGCTTTGTCGGTGAGGACGGCGAGAGCCACCAGGGAATTTTTGATACCTCTTATCTCAATTCCGTGCCCGGCTGGACGGTGTATGCGCCTACATATTATGCGGAGCTGTGCTCCATGCTGTACCAGGCCATTTATGTGGACCCGGGTGCTGTGGCCATTCGTTACCCCAGAGGGGGAGAGCCAACCCCGCCGGAAGGCTATCAGTACGAGAAAGAGCCGTTTCGTATCTTCGGCGATCCGGGCGCCAAGCGCTGCCTGGTGACATACGGGCGGCTGTTTGATACCTGTCTGCAAGCCAAAGGAGAGCTGGACGATACTTTTGTTATTAAACTGAACCGGATTCGCCCCATTGCGCCGGAGGCGGTGGCTGCCGCTGCCCAGGCGCAGGTCATTTGGTTCTATGAAGAAGCCACGGTCAGCGGCGGCGTGGGGCAAACCTTTGCCGCTTTGCTGGAAGAAAAAGGCACAAGCGCCCGGTTTTTCCACAAGGCCGTGCCGGATACATTTGTAAAACAGGCGTCTGTGGACAGCCAACTCCGCAAGTTTGGGCTGGACAAGGCGTCCATAGTCAGTGAGGTCAACCATGCAGAAGAAAACCCGGCTTGATGTGGCTGTGTTTGAGGGCGGTTACGCCCCCAGCAGAGAAAAGGCGAAGGCCATTATTATGGCCGGTCAGGTCTATGTAAACAACCAAAAAGTGGACAAGGCCGGTTTTGAATTAAAAGAAGGCGACAAGCTGGAAGTGCGGGGCAAAACGCTGAAATATGTGAGCCGCGGCGGGTTGAAGCTGGAAAAGGCCATGCAGGTCTTTCCCATTACTTTAGCGGACAAAACCTGTATGGATGTGGGAGCGTCCACCGGTGGGTTTACGGACTGTATGCTGCAAAACGGCGCAAAGCGGGTGTATTCCGTTGATGTGGGCTATGGCCAGCTGGCCTGGAGCCTGCGCACGGACGATCGGGTGGTGAACCTGGAGCGCACCAACTTCCGCCATATTACAGAGGAACAGGTGCCGGAAGCCATTGACTTTGCGTCTGTGGATGTATCCTTCATTTCCTTAAAGCATATTTTTCCAAATTTGCATTTACTGCTGCGCCCCTGTGGGCAGGCGGTGTGCCTGATCAAGCCCCAGTTTGAGGCCGGTCGGGATAAAGTGGGCAAAAAAGGTGTGGTGCGGGAAGCCGCCACCCACCTGGAAGTGGTGGAACGGGTAATCGGTATGGCTATCGAGAACGGCTTTTCTGTTCTCGGTCTGGAATTTTCCCCGGTAAAAGGGCCGGAGGGGAATATTGAATACCTGTTGTATGTGGAAAAGTCTGAGGCGCCTGTGGTTGCGCCGGAGGTAGACCCGGCCGCGCTGGTGGGTCGCTCCCATGAGGCATTGGTATGATTATTTCTGTTTTTCCTTATATTGAAAATGAGTCGGTACGCCGTCTGACCGGTGATGTGCTCAGCGAGTTGGATCGGCTGAAATGTCATGTATATGTAACCCAGGAGTGCGCCGGTCAGCTGCCCGGGCATCATGTGGTATACAGTAAGCCGGACAAGATGATGGAGGACTGTGATCTTGCGATCGCCATCGGCGGCGACGGTACCACCCTGCGTATCGCCAAGAAAGCGGCTTTTTATGACAAGTGCGTGCTGGGCATTAACGGCGGACGACTGGGCTTTATGAGCGGCTTGGAGGCCAACGAACTGTCCTTGCTGGGCAATGTGGTTACCGGCAAATATAAGGTAGACAAACGGATGATGCTCCAGGCGGATATTATCCGTGAAAATCAGGCGACAGAGACGTTTCACTGTCTGAATGACGCGGTGGTTACTCGTGGTGATTACGCTCGGCTGATAGATGTAAATATCCACTGTGAGGAGCGCCCGGTGTGGGATGTGCGGGCGGACGGTGTGATCGTGTCCACCCCAACCGGCTCCACGGCGTACTCAATGGCGGCAGGCGGACCGGTGGTCAGCCCGGAGACGGATTGCTTTGTGGTCACCTCCATTTGCCCCCATTCGCTGATTGACCGCAGCATTGTGTTCCCCAGCAGTAAGGCACTGTATGTAAGGGTACAGAATGATGTGGACAACAACTCGATTTTTACAGCGGACGGCAAGCGCCCGGTACAGATTGACGGTCGCACGGTAGTGCGCATTTCCAAATCTCCCTATGTGGCGCGGCTTATTAAAGTGAAGCCGGACAATTTTTACGAAATTTTGCGAAAAAAGATCATTGAAAGGTGATTGGGATGAAAAAAAGACGACAGGCAAAGATCCTGGAGATCATCTCCAAATACGAGACGGAAACCCAGGAGGATTTGCAAAAATATTTGCATGAGGCCGGCTTTGAAGTCACCCAGGCCACCATTTCCAGGGATATTAAAGAGCTGCGGCTGGTGAAGGCACACAGTGCAGACGGCAAGTATGTGTACTCCACCGGCAAGCACCCCAAGGAGGAAAATTTCGGCCGCACAGCAGGTATTTTCAACGAGGCCATCTTAAAGGTGCAGTACGCCATGAACACCGTGTGTATCAAGTGCTTTTCCGGTATGGCAAACGCTGCCTGTGCCGCCATTGACTCTATGGACTGGGACGGCGTAGTGGGTACCATCGCCGGGGATGATACCATCTTTGTGCTTTGCCGCAGTGAGCGGGAAGCCCAGATCTTTACCGTAAATTTGGAGAAGATGCTCCATGCTTAAAGTGCTGGAAATTGAGAATATTGCCGTGATTGAAAAAGCAGCGGTGCAGTTTGACACCGGGCTGAATGTACTCACAGGTGAGACCGGCGCAGGTAAGTCCATTGTGGTGGACGCCATCAACGCCATTCTTGGCGAGCGTACATCCCGGGAGCTGGTGCGCCACGGTGCGCCCCAGGCAGTGGTACGCGCCTTCTTTGAGGGGGTGGACCCTTCCGTGCAGGCTGTGATCGGCAATTTGGGTCTGGAGCCGGAGGCGGACGGTTCGCTGGTGCTTTACCGACGGATTTCTGCCGAGGGCAAAAGCAGTTGCAAGATCAACGGTGCGCCCTGTACTGTGACTATGCTGCGCGCGGTGGGTAATGCACTGGTGAATATCCACGGTCAGCACGACTCCCAAACGCTGCTGGACCCGGAGGCACATGTGCACTTTGTGGATATGCTGGCAGAGAGTGACCGCACCTTGACGGCGTATCAATCGGTGTTTCACCAATTTTTGTCTGTGCGGCGGCGGTTAAAGGCGCTGACGGCGGACGAAGAAGACAAAGAAAATAAGCTGGATCTGCTGAACTACCAGATCAAAGAGCTGGAGGACGCAGATATACAGATCGGCGAGACCGAGCGGCTGAACGCCCGCCGCACGGAGCTGAGTGAGGCAGAGGCGGTGCGCGTCGCCTTGCAAGATGTGGCTTATACCATGGGTGGAGACGAGGAGTTCTCCGGGGTGTGCGGCTATTTGCGGGCGTTGGCAGCCAAGACAGCACCCTATGCTTCCTTGCAAAGCATCAGCGAGCAACTGTATGCTTTGTGTGACAGCGCCGAGACTTGCAAAGACGACGCAGAACAGAAGCTGGACGCCTTGGACGCTGATCCGGAGGAGCAAGCCCAAATTGAGGAGCGGCTGGATCAATTGTACCGCCTGTCCTTAAAATACGGCGCTACGGAGCAGGAAATGCTGGGCAAGCTGGATGAAATGCGCGCCCAGCGGGAGGAAATCCTCTTTGCCGACCGGGAGTTGGAGACCCTCAGTAAGTCCTATGACGACTTGCTTCTGCAAGTGCAAACGGCGGCAGAGCATTTGACCAAGGAACGCAAGCAGGTGGCTGCCAAGCTGGAAAAGGAAGTTTGCAGAGAACTGGCGTATTTGGATATGCCGGGTATTCGCTTTGTGGTGGACTTTGGCAAAGGTAAGCTGTCCTCTATCGGGCAGGATACGGTGCAGTTTTTGATTTCCACGAACCCGGGCGAGCCGCCCAAGCCCCTGGCTAAAATCGCCAGTGGCGGTGAATTGTCCCGCATCATGCTTGCCATCAAGACCATTTTGGCCCACAAAGATACGGTGGGCACCCTGATTTTTGACGAGATTGACACTGGGGTCAGCGGCCGTGCCAGCCAAAAGATCGGCTTAAAGCTGCGAGCGGTGGCTGAGGACACCCAAGTGATTTGTGTGACGCACTCGGCACAGATTGCATCTCTGGCCGGGGCGCACTTCCTGATCCAAAAGCAGGTGAAAGGGGAGCGCACGTATACGCATGTGCAGCGCCTGGACTTTGACGGTCGAGCGAGAGAACTGGCGCGCATTATGGGCGGACTGGAAATTACACCGGCGCTGCTGTCTACGGCAGAGGAAATGCTGCGTACTGCCCGGGAGGGATAATCGTAATGGGCGTGAATATGGAACAAAAAGTAAAAAACGGCACATGCGCCTTTCGCCTGTGACCGAATAGATAGACTGAATATTGGAGGACAAACAAATGGGAGTTTATGAGGATTTGCAAGCACGGGGGCTGATTGCCCAGGTCACAGACGAGGCGCGGGTGCGCGACCTGGTCAATACCGGTAAAGCCGTGTTTTATATTGGCTTTGACCCTACCGCAGACAGTCTGCATGTGGGTCACTTTATGGCGCTGTGCCTGATGAAGCGGCTGCAAATGGCCGGCAACAAGCCCATCGCTTTGATCGGTGGCGGCACCGCTATGATCGGAGACCCCAGCGGCCGCAGCGATATGCGCCAGATGATGACCAAGGAGACCATTGACCACAACTGTGCCTGCTTCAAAAAGCAGATGAGCCGCTTTATTGACTTTAGCGAGGGCAAGGCCCTGATGGTGAACAACGCCGACTGGCTGCTGGATTTGAACTACCTGCAAGTGCTGCGGGAAGTGGGTGCCTGCTTTTCCGTGAACCGTATGCTCACTGCAGAGTGCTATAAGCAGCGTATGGAAAAGGGCTTGTCGTTCCTGGAGTTCAACTACATGATCATGCAGAGTTATGACTTCTACACTCTGTTCCAGAAATATGGCTGCAACTTGCAGTTTGGCGGCGACGATCAATGGTCCAATATGTTGGGCGGTACGGAGCTGATCCGCCGCAAGCTGGGGGAGGACGCCTCTGCCATGACCATTACCTTGCTGCTGAATTCCGAGGGCAAGAAGATGGGCAAGACCCAAAAGGGTGCCGTTTGGCTGGATCCTGAAAAGACCTCTCCTTATGAGTTTTACCAGTACTGGCGCAATGTGGACGACGCAGATGTGATCAAGTGCATGAAGCTGCTCACCTTCCTGCCTATGGAGCAGATCAACGAGTATGCCAAATTGGAAGGTCAGCAGCTGAACTCCGCCAAGGAAGTACTGGCTTATGAGTTGACCAACCTGGTGCACGGCGAGGAAGAAGCCAAGAAAGCCCAGGAAGCAGCACGCGCCATCTTCAGCGGCGGCGCAAACAGCGCAAATATGCCCACCACCCAGGTGGAGGCAGACAGCCTGACTGACGACAGCATCGGCCTGATGGATCTGATGGTGCTGGGCGGTATGGTCAAGTCCAAGGGTGAGGCCAGACGCTTGATCACCCAGGGCGGCGTGAGCCTGAATGACGAAAAAGTGGGTGATGTGTATGCCACCGTCAGCAAGGCGGATTTAGAAGCCGGCGCTGTGGTGCGTAAGGGCAAAAAAGTGTTCCGCAAATTCACCCTGTAACCGAACAAAATCACATTTTGGCACCTGTGGCCCCCGGATCGGCGGCGCAGGTGCCTATTTTTTGTACTGCGGGTAAAAAATGGCGTATAATTGTTGAATACCCGGACAAAAATTGCTATAATAAATAAGATTATAAACAGATAATAAGCAGGTGAAAATGCAGTGACTGTTTTACAGGAGATCGAGGACTTGCGCCAAAAGCTGCGCTACTACTCGGATAAGTATTATAACGAAGACGCGCCGGAGATTGAGGACTATCAGTACGATATGATGATGCGCCGGTTGGAGTCGCTGGAGCAGGCCAATCCACGCTACGTCTCCCCGGACAGCCCCACCCAAAAAGTGGGCGGCAAGGCGGACAATTCCTTCGCCCCGGTGACCCATACTGTGCGTATGGAGAGCTTGCAGGATGCGTTTAGTACCGCAGAGCTGCGAGACTTTGACCGTCGGGTGCAGGGAAGTGTGGACCACCCGCGCTATGTGGTGGAGCCGAAGATCGACGGCCTGTCCGTAAGTTTGGAATACCGGGACGGTGTGTTTGTGCGTGGTTCTACCCGAGGCGACGGCGATGTGGGCGAAGATGTGAGCGGCAATTTGCGGGTGATCCGCAGCATTCCGCTGAAAATCAAGGATCCGTTGCCGTACCTGGAGGTGCGGGGCGAGGTGTATATGCCGCACCGCAGTTTTGAGCAGGTGGTGGATCGACAGCAGATTGCCGGAGAAAAGCCCTTTAAGAACCCACGAAATGCGGCAGCCGGTTCTCTGCGCCAAAAAGATAGTAGCGTGACTGCTACTCGTGGACTGGATATTTTTGTATTCAACATTCAGCAGATCCGGGGCAAGACCCTGCATTCTCACAAGGAGTCCTTGGATTATCTCAAGTATTTGGGCTTCCACACGGTAGATGATTTCCCTTGTTATGCGGATTTTGACAAGGTGCTGGATGAGATCCACGCCATCGGTGAACGCCGGGGCGATTTGGAATACGATATTGACGGCGCTGTCATTAAAGTAGATGATTTTGACCAGCGGCAGACCCTTGGCTCTACTGCAAAATTCCCCAAGTGGGCCATTGCTTTCAAGTACCCGCCGGAGGAGAAAGAAACAAAGCTGCTGGATATTGAGATCGCCGTAGGTCGTACCGGGGTGCTGACCCCTACCGCTGTGCTGGACAGCGTTCATCTGGCGGGCACCACCGTCAGTCGCGCCACGCTGCATAATCAGGATTTTATTACGGAAAAAGGCATTGCCATCGGTGATACGGTTACTGTACGAAAAGCCGGAGATATTATCCCGGAGGTGCTGTGCGTGACCAAACACGGCGGTAATCCCTGCTATACTTTTCCCAGCGTGTGCCCCTCTTGCGGCGCGGCGGTGATCCGGGAGGAGGATGAGGCGGCGATTCGCTGTGTGAACCCGGAGTGCCCGGCACAGCTGCTGCGCAATCTGATCCACTTCTGCTCTCGTGACGCTATGGACATTGAGGGGCTTGGTCCGGCAATCATAGAGACCTTTGTGCAGGCGGGTATGCTCCGCTCTGCCGGCGATATTTATCGGCTGGAGAAAGAGAAGATCGCCGCCCTGGACGGGTTTCAGGAGACCAGCGCCGGGAATATTTTAGCCTCTGTGGAGAAGTCCAAAGAGAACGACCTTTCCCGGTTGCTGTTTGCCCTGGGCATTCGTCATATCGGTGCCAAGGCGGGCAAGCTGCTGGCGACCCACTTTGGAAAAATGGATAATATTATGACGGCTACTGTGGAGGAGATCGCTGCTATTGACGGCTTTGGCCAAATTATGGCGGAGAGTGTGGCGGACTTCTTTGCTACCGACGGCGCCAAGGCGCTGATCGGGGAGCTGAAAGCCGCCGGCGTGCAGATGGTTAGTAAGACGAAGGTGGAGGATCACCGCTTTGCAGGGATGACCTTTGTGCTTACCGGTACGCTGCCCACCTTAAAGCGCAGCGAAGCGGCGGCCATGATCGAGTCCTTTGGGGGCAAGGCCAGCGGCTCTGTTTCTAAAAAGACTTCTTATGTACTGGCAGGCGAGGCTGCCGGCAGCAAACTGGATAAGGCAAACGCTTTGGGAATACCGGTAATCGACGAAGCGCAGTTTATGGAAATGGTGAAATGAGAGAAATTCGAAGAAAGCAGAAAAAGTTATATAAAGCCATGCGCATTTTGCTGTACGCAGCTATTGCAGTGCTGGTGGTGTATATCGGTGCGGAGCCGTTGGTAGCAAAGGCCAGTCACGTGGCTGCACTGGTGATGAATTATGTGTGCGACGCGCTGGTGATCGCCTCTATGTTCATGCTATTGATGTACTACTCCAAGTACGGTAAAGTGGACGGGTATCTCAGCCGCATTGAGGACGAACTGGCAGATGCCGGGTATTATTTGTCCGATCGGCCGGAGCGGGAGATCCAGCCGCTGACCGCAGCGGTACTGGCAGACCTGGATCGGTACGGCTACACCGTTGAGCGAGATTTGGAACTCAGCGAGATGCCCTTTGACGCTCGAGCCATGAAGAAAAAAGAATTCTTTTATGTGGTGGAGACGGAAGCGCTGACCCGGGGCGATATTTTGGCTTATTCCGATGCGGCATTTACCGATCTGACGGTACAGAAGATGAAGCGCAGGGGCAGCGGCGTGATCTTGTTTGTAACGGACACGGCCGGGGAAGACGCCATTGACCTGAGCAAATCCATTACCTGCTATGGCAAGCGGGATCAGTTGCAGATCGCCTATGCCATTGCAGAGGCGGACACCGGGCGGGTGTACTTTTTGGGCAACAGGGTGAGCAAATGCCAGCAGATGATCGCAAATTATGTAATGGGCTGCGAATTACCCATTGCCGATGCAAATAAGGGCGAGCGCCTGCCGTTTCAGGATAAGCTGGAGGAAAAGATGAAAACCTTTACTCTGGCAGAATTCAAGAACGGCACATTCTTCGCACACGATTAAGGAGACAGCTATGACAGAAAAGGTAAAAGAATATATTGCGTCCCTGCGGGGCAAGAAGATTGCTTTTGTGGGTATGGGGGTGGCCAACGCGCCGTCTGCGCTGTTTTTGGCACGCCATGGCTTGCAAGTGTATGCCTGTGACAGTAGGGACGAGAGCTATATTGGAAAAAAGACTTGTGAGGAGCTGCGCGCCTGCGGTGTGCAGTTCTCCTTAGGCAAGGATTATTTGCGCATTTTGCCGGAGATGGACATCATTTTCCGCAGCAACGGCATTTTGCCGTTCCAAAATCCTTGGATCGGTGAATGTATTGAGCGGGGCCAAACGGTGACCAGCGAGATGGAAGAATTCTTCCATTACTGCCCGGCCAAGATCATTGGTATTACTGGCTCCAACGGCAAGACCACAACGACCACCTTGATTTACGAAATGCTGAAAAAGGCCGGTCTCTCCGCAGTGATCGGCGGTAATATCGGCAAAGCCATGCTGCCGTATTTGGAGGATCTGACCCCCTCTGATTATGCGGTTTGTGAGCTGTCCTCCTTTCAGCTGCTGACCATGGGCAATCTGGTGCATCAGCCGGATATTGCGGTGGTGACGAATATCGAATCCACCCATTTGGACCACCATATCTCTCTGGACGAATATGTGGACGCCAAGCGGAATGTTTTGATTTATCAAGATCCCTCCCAACGTACGGTGCTGAACGCAGACTGTGATTATTCCATCGGCCACCGGGTGTACCACGATATGCGCTTCGATGTGCGGGGCAAGTTGGCGGAATTTTCTTTAGAAAAACCGGTCAATACCGGTGCATACTTAGATGTTAACGACAATATCGTCTATGCAGAGGACGGTACGGTGACGCAGATTATGGCCGCTTCCGATATTCGTCTGCCCGGGCGGCACAATATTGCCAATTACTGCACGGCCATCGCGGCGGTGTGGGGACTGGTGCAGCCGGAGCAGATCCGAGAGGTGGCCCGCACCTTTGGCGGCGTGGAGCACCGCATCGAGTTTGTCCGTGAGGCGGACGGGGTAAAGTATTATAACGATTCCATCGCTACTTCTCCCAGTCGAGTGATCAGCGGTGTGCGTGCCTTTAATCAAAAAATCATTGCCATTCAAGGCGGCTCGGATAAGGGCAACGATTTGTCCGTGATGGTGCCTGACCTGTTGACCCATGTGAAAATTCTGATTTTGAACGGTGCAACGGCGGATAAGATCGAACAGGCCGTTTTGGCTGCGCCGGATTATGATCCGGATCAGCTGCAAATTATAAAAGTGAAAGATTTGGCACAGGCGGTAGAAGCGGCACGCAAGGCAGCACAGCCCGGAGATATTGTGTCTCTTTGCCCGGCTTGCCCCGCCTTTGACCAGTTTAAGACATTTGAGTACCGCGGACGGGAATTCAAAAGGTTGGTGAACGCATTTTGAGTACAAACACAGCGGCGCTGTTGCAGGAATTGACGGCAGTTACCGGCACGCCCTTTTCTGATGAGAAAGTGCTGAACCTGCTGACTGCCAAGTTGGCGGCCTTTGGTGATGTGCAGGTGGACGCCATGCACAATATCAGCTGCACCTTCGGCAGCGGTTACCATGTGGTGCTGGAGGCCCACTGGGACGAAATTTGCTTTGTAGTCACAGGTGTTAGCGACGACGGCTATGTGCACTTTGCCAAGTGCGGTGGGATCGACCCCCGGATTTTGCCCGGCGCACGGGTGGTGGTTCATGGCAAGCGGGATCTGCCAGGGGTCATCTCCACCTTGCCACCCCATTTGCAAAAAGGGGAGGACGGCAAGAAAGCAGCTCCCATTGACGAGCTTTCCATTGATCTTGGGCTGACCGCCCAGGCGGCCAAGGATTTGGTAGCGGCAGGGGACTGCGTAACCTTTGCGAAGCATTTTACGCCGCTGAACGGCAGCCGGGTCAGTGCCAACTGTCTGGATGACCGTAGCGGCGTGGCGGCGGTTCTGCTGGCGGCAGAGCAGCTGAAAGATGCGCCATGCCGGGTAACCTTGTTATTCACTGCCCAGGAGGAAGTAGGCACCCGCGGTGCCAAGACGGCGCTGTTTGACCGTGGCGTAGATGCCAGCGTTAGCGTAGATGTGTCTTTTGCCTACACACCCGGCTGCAAGGCGCGGGACTGCGGTGTGATGGGCAAGGGGCCGATGATCGGTATTTCGCCGATTTTGGATCGGCAGTTCAGCAAGGAACTGCTGGACCTTGCTAAGGAAAATCAGATACCCTATCAAACGGAAGTGATGGCCGGGCGCACCGGCACCAATGCAGATGCCATTAGCATTTGCGGCAGCGGTGTACGCTGCGCGCTGGTGTCTATCCCGGAAAAATATATGCACACCCCTGCAGAGGTTGTAGATACCGCCGATGTGGAGCAGACGGCGGCGCTGCTGGCTGCTTTTGTGCGAATGAAAGCAGGTGAACACCGTGCTTAAAACCTTATGCGATTTGAACGGCACCAGTGGCAATGAAGCGGCGGTGCGTGACTACATTTTAGAGCAGATCCAGCCCTATTGCACCACCTGCACCGTGGACGCTATGGGTTCTGTTATCGCCTTTAAGAAAGGCAAGCGCACCCCGGAAAAGCGGGTCATGCTCTCTGCCCACATGGACGAGGTGGGCTTTATCATCACCGGCGCCACCGAGGAGGGCTACCTGCAATTTGCACCGGTAGGCGGGATTAACCCTTCTGTGGTGCTGGGGCGCCGCTTGGCGCTGGAAAACGGCGGCTACGGTATGGTAGGCACGGTGCCCATTCATCTGCTCCATGAGGATGCAGGGGAGAAAGTGCCTTCCTTTGATGAATTATTGATAGATGTGGGCGCTGCTGATAAGCAAACAGCGGAAATGATGGCGCCTGTGGGCAGCTTTGCCTATTTCAGCGAGTCGTATGTTGCCTTTGGCGACGGTAAAATTTGTGCCAAAGCTCTGGACGACCGAATCGGCTGCATGCTGATGATCGAGCTTTTACAATCGGAGCTGGAGGCAGACACTTGGTTCTGCTTCCAGGTGCAGGAAGAAGTGGGCCTGCGGGGCGCTGCCTGTACCGGCAGTCGGGTCCAGCCGGATCGTGTGTTGGTGCTGGAAGCCACCACCGCAGCGGACTTGGACGGCGTGACCGGCGATAAGCGGGTGTGCGTGCTTGGTGATGGCCCGGTGGTCAGCTTTATGGACGGCGCCACCATTTATGACCGGGCGCTATATCGTATGGCCAGAGAAACAGCCGACGAGAACGGTATTCCCAGCCAGACCAAAACCGCCATTGCCGGCGGCAACGATGCCGGCGCGCTGCAACGGGCCGGACAGGGAAGTGCAGCGCTGGCTGTGAGCCTGCCTTGCCGGTATATCCACTCCGGCGCCTCTGTGGTGCAGCAGTCGGATATAGACGCTACCCGTGCACTATTGGCCGCCCTTTTGCCAAAATTATATGATTGAGTATCAACAGAATTTAGATCTGCTGCGGCAGTATGAACAAACGGATTTGTTTTCCGTACGTGTGCTGGCGCTGGCAGAAAGCTACGGCTGTGATTACAACTTCGCTCGCTTTTATGTGCAAAGAACGGAGAGCGGGCAAATGACTGCGGTTTTATCGTATTTGGATCGGGACTGCACTTTGTCCTTAACGGAAAATGCGGACCGGGAAGAATTGACGGCCTTTTTTGCGGCCATGGGATATGGTACGCTGCTTTGTACGGCGGACTTTTGCATGGATCGGCCTTACAGAGAGGGGCCAATGATGCAGTCCGTGCGGCGCTACGATGTGCAAAGCGGTATGGCTGTGTTTGACAGCTATCCAAAACTAATGGATCTATATAATTTTATTGACTACGATAGCCAGGATTTTGAAAGCTGGTATGTAGATCTGAGCCATCGTATTCGCCACGGCGGCGCCAAGGCGCTGACCTTGCGTATGGACGGCATGATCCTGGCCAGCGGCATATTATCATCCGTAACGGATAAGGGCGCAGTGCTCACCGCCGTGCGAACCCAGCCGGAATTCCGCCGCATGGGCTACGGCTCAATGCTGGTGCGGCGGCTGGTGGCAGACTGCAAAGGCACTGTCTACCTAATGCGTGAGCAAGGGCGCAATGAACAGTTTTACCTGCAAAACGGATTTATTAATCAAGGATTATGGAGACAATATCAATGACCCCCTTTTTTCAACTGGATCCGAAAATCGAGTCTGCGTCTGCCGCTGCGTTGCAGCAGGTGGCGCCACGATTTGCGGAGATTGACGAGGTAACGGAATACAATCAGCTGAAGGTGCTGCGGGCCTTTATGGACAACGGCATCAGTGAGCGGCACTTTGGCAGCAGCACCGGCTACGGCTACGGCGACGAGGGTCGGGAGACCCTGGACAAAGTATGGGCGCAGGTGTTCGGCGCGGAGGACGCACTTGTGCGCCACAATTTCACCTGCGGCACCCACACCCTGGCGGTGGCGCTGTTTGGTGTGCTGCGCCCGGGGGACAAAATGCTGTGCGTCAGCGGTATGCCCTATGACACCCTGCACAGCGTGATCGGGCTTACCGGCGAAAATATGGGGTCGCTGAAGGACTATGGCATTGCTTTTGACTGCGTGCCGCTGAAAGAGGAACATTTGGACTATGAAGCCATTGCCAAAGCGGTGGACGATACGGTGACCATGGTGTATATCCAGCGCAGCCGCGGGTATGAGTTGCGTGCCAGTCTCTCTTTAGAGGAGACGCAAAAGGTGGCAGAGATTGCCAAAGAGAAGAACCCCAACTGCATTGTGATGGTAGACAACTGTTACTGTGAATTTGTCAATAAGCAAGAGCCCACCCAGGTGGGGGCAGATCTGATCGCCGGGTCGCTGATCAAAAACGCCGGCGGCGGTATGGCCCGCACCGGCGGTTACATAGCCGGGCGCCACGATTTGGTAGAAAAGTGCGCCTTTCGACTGACCACGCCCGGACTGGGGCGGGAAGTGGGCGCCACACTGGGAATGAATCGGGAGCTGTATATGGGCCTGTTCTATGCTCCCCATACCGTAGGCGAGGCGCTGAAATCCGCTGTGTATATTGCGGCGCTGTACCAGTCCTTTGGCTACGATGTGACCCCCAAGTGGGATGAACCTCGGCAGGACATTGTGCAGTGCCTGGGACTTGAAAACCCGGACAGTCTGGTTGCATTTTGCCAGGGGGTGCAAAGCGGTAGTCCGATTGACAGCTTTGTGCTGCCGGAGCCGTGGGATATGCCCGGCTATGACAGCCAGGTGGTGATGGCCGCCGGCGCGTTTACGCTGGGTTCGTCTATCGAACTGTCGGCAGATGCTCCAATTCGGCCGC
The DNA here is from genome assembly GCA_025757685.1 of Oscillospiraceae bacterium. Classification (NCBI taxonomy): domain Bacteria; kingdom Bacillati; phylum Bacillota; class Clostridia; order Eubacteriales; family Oscillospiraceae; species Oscillospiraceae bacterium. Next base: position 794,596 of record CP107220.1, read on the forward strand.
CGTATTACGCTTGGATTCAAGGCGGTCTGCAATTCCATTCCGCCAAGATCTGTGCGGAACTGGCAGCCCAGCAAATGCAAAGCAAAGGACTCTTAAAGCATGACCAATTTTAACGGAATTACCCCAAAAGCCATTGAGCTGCTCAGCGAGAACCGCTTTAACGATTCTAAGGCATTTTATGAAGAACATAAGGAAGAATTAAAACAGCTGGCCACCATCCCCATGCGGCAGATTGTGTTGGATCTGGCGGAGATGATGACACAGCTGGACGATAAAATGTACACGGATCCTGTGTACACTGTTTCTCGCATTCGCAGAGACACCCGTCGTTCCAAAAGCAAGATGATGTATCGGGAGAACCTGTGGCTGATGCTGCGGCGACACAAGAAGCAGTACCCCTGTGCACCATTCTTTTGGTTTGAGTTTTCGCCGGTGTGCTACACCATGGGCCTGGGTTTCTTTGTGCAAAAGCCCGCCCAGTTTGACGAACTGCGCAAGGTGATTTTGGCCCACCCACGCAAGTGGACGCGTGCAGTTAAACAGGCAGAAGACGCAGGTATGCACTTTGCCTGCTATAACAGCTACAAAAAAGACCGGGTGCCGGATGCACCCAAGGCGCTGCAGCCCTATTTGAACGCAAAGGACATGTCGTTCTCTTATACCGGGTGGAACTTGGAGCATATTGGCTCTACTGCGCTGATCGACGAGTTAAAAGCCGGATTTGCCGCGGCATTTCCGTTATATAAAATCTTTATAGAAGCATACGAAAACATGCTGTCGGAGGGATTGATTGATGATGAATAAAAAAGAATTCTTGCATCTGAAAAGCGGCACAGATGTGCGCGGTACGGCGGTAGAAACGGCGGAGCACGGCGTGCAGCTGACAGACGAGACGGTGCAGAAGATCTGCGTGGGTTTCTATAAGTGGTACTGCCGTAAGGAGCAGGTAGATACCTTTGGCATTGCCGTAGGGCAGGACTGCCGCATTTCTTCCCCCCGCATTGCAGCGGCGGCTATGGCGGCCTTTTGTGCCTGCGGGTGCAGGGTGTTTGACTGCGGACTGGCAACTACCCCCTCTATGTTTATGAGTATTGTAGAAAATGAGCCGGTGCAAACGGCGTTGGAGATCACCGCGTCCCATCACCCCTTTGACCGAAATGGGCTGAAGTTCTTTACTTCCGGCGGCGGTTTGGAAGGAGAGGATGTAAGCGCCATTTTGAAACTGGCTTATGTCGCGGAAGTGCCGGCAGGTACCGACAATGCACCTGTGGTGCTGCCCTTTATGAACGATTATGCCGCCCTTTTGCGCCGGCAGATCGTGGACGGCGTGCAAAATGGTGACAACCCGCTGGAGGGTCTGCACATTGTGGTGGACGCCGGTAACGGTGTAGGCGGGTTTTACGCCGATCAGGTGCTGGCGCCGTTGGGTGCCGATGTAAGCGGCAGCCAATTTCTGGAGCCGGACGGCATGTTTCCCAATCATATTCCAAACCCGGAGAATAAAGGCGCTATTGATGCCGCCTCCAAAATGGTGCTGGACAGCAGCGCCGACCTGGGTCTGATATTTGATACGGATGTGGACCGTATGGGCTGCATTGGCGCCACCGGGCAGGAGATCAACCGTAACACGCTGGTTGCCTTGGCGGCGGCCATTGTGCTGGAGGATCACCCGGGCACTACAGTGGTGACCGACAGCCTGACCTCCGACGGTCTGCGTACCTTTATTGAGCAGGACCTGGGGGGCAAGCAGCTGCGCTATCGTCGCGGCTATAAGAATGTAATCGACAAGAGTATTGAACTGAATAAGAGCGGCGTAGACTCTGCCCTTGCTATTGAGACCAGTGGCCATGCAGCACTAAAGGATAATTATTTCCTGGACGATGGCGCCTATTTGGCAACGAAGATTGTTATTAAGGCAGCCAAACTGCGGCGAGAGGGTAAGACCATTGAGAACCTGACCGCAGCCCTGCACCGCCCGGCAGAGAGTGTGGAAATCCGTGTGCCCATTCTTTTGGAGGACTTTCACGACTATGGGGAAGATGTGATGGCGCAGCTGGCTGCATTCGCGGCCGACCATGAGAATTGGAGCGTGGAGCCGGAGAATTATGAGGGTGTGCGCATTAACATACCCGGCGGCTGGTTTTTGCTGCGCCTGTCTGTGCACGATCCGATCTTGCCCTTGAACATTGAGAACGATGTGGCGGGTACTGCCGCAAAGGTTGCCGATGAGATTGAGCAATTCCTGACCCGCTTTGATAAGCTGGATCTTTCCGGCTTCAAAAAATAAAAGGAGACCTGTATGCTGCAACTTGTTTTTGGCAGATCCGGGTATGGCAAAACCGAATATATAAGAAATCGCATTGCAGACATGATTGACCGGGGAGAAACACAGGTGCTTCTCATCACACCGGAGCAATACTCGTTTATCAGCGAGTGCAGTTTGCTGGAGCAACTGGGGGAGGCACGAGCGCACGCCGTTCGATGTCTCTCCTTTTCGCGCCTTTGTGATGAATGCGACCGTTTGTACGGTGCCGACGGCAGAAAACCGCTGACCAAGGGCGGCAAGGCCATTTTAATGAAAACGGCCATTGACCAAGTGCGCCCGGATCTGGAGTTGTTTGAGAAGAAAGGCAGTTCTGCGGCCTTTGTGCAGTCCATGACCGGCATTTATGACGAGATGAAGTCCTGCAATCTGTCCGGTGCGGCGGTATATGCGGCGGCGGACGATCTGGATACGGATATTCTGCGGTGCAAAATGCGGGACTTTTCGCGTATTATGACCGCGTATGAGGCGTTGCTTGGAGACCGTTTTGCGGATCCGGCGAACCGACTGACTCGCTTGTATGACCAAATCAAGGATCAAAACTACTTTGCCGGTCAAACCGTGTTTTTAGACGGATTTAATGGCTTTGTAGCCCAGGAATATAAGATTTTGGAGCGGATTATTGCTGAGGCTAAGGCGGTTTATATTGCACTGGACAGCGACTCCTTTGGTACCGGAGACGGCTACGACCTGTTTGCCTATGTGAATGAGACGGCAGGCATTTTGCAGCGCATTGCCGATAAAGCGGGCGTGCCTACCAACGCGTTGCAGTTGGGCGAAAACTGCCGCACGGATTATGCGGATCTGCGTAGGGTAGAGCAGTATATTTTTGCCGACCAAGCGCCGGAGACGGAGATTCCGGCGGAGCACATTCGCCTGTATGCCGCTTCTACCGTGACGGATGCCTGTAATGATTTGGCCTTACAGATAAAAGGTTTGCTGCGCTGCGGCTACCGCGCCGGGGAAATTGCTGTAACCATGCGTGACCGGGAAAAATATGCACCGGTGCTGGCGTCAGCTTTTGAAAAATACGGCGTGCCGTATTATGCAGACGAACGGCAGCCGGTGACCGCCCAGCCGATCTTGGTCTTTCCTATGTATCTGATGCGATCTGTGATCTACGGCTGGCGTAGCGACGATCTGTTCAGTCTGATCAAAACCGGCCTGACCGATGTGTCCGACAGCCCGGATCTGCACCGTACAGAAAATTATGTGTATACCTGGGGCATCAATGGTGCTGCCTGGAAGCGACCGTTTGACAAATCACCCAAGGGCTTTTCCGGTGCGCTTAGTGACAGCGACCGGGTGCAGTTGGAACGGATCAACGCCCTGCGGCAAAGCTTGATGGAGCCGCTCTTGGCGTTCCAAAAGAAAGTGCACGGCGCCACACCGCGGCAAATCAGCACCGCTTTGTTTGAGGCCATAAAAGCCTACCATGCGGATAAGCATTTGCAACAGCTGGCGGCAGGACTTGCTCAGGACGGCGCGTCTGCGCTGGCAGAGGAGCAGGGGCGCACTTGGGATGTGCTGATGCGCATTTTGGACCAGCTGGCAACGGTGCTGCCGGAGAAGCCCATGGCGTTGAAGGATTATTGTGCCCTCTATGCGCTGGTGACCCATACGGAGGACCTGGGCGAGATCCCAATGGGGCTTGACAATGTGCAGGTGGGCCAGGCGGATCGTATGCGGTTCAATAATCCGCGGGCGCTGTTTATTCTGGGCGCCAACGAAGGGGAATTCCCCCAAACGGTCACCAGTGGCGGCCTGCTCAGCGACAATGAGCGCAAGCAACTGGCGGCGCATGATTTTAAGCTGTATTCCTTTGGCGAAATTTTGAATTTACAGGAGAGGTATTTTGCCTATAAGGCGGTGAGCGCCCCTCGGGAGCGGCTGTTTGTTACCTATACCGCTACCGGGCGGGCAGACGCACCGTCGGCTATTGTCACCGGCATACAGGCGCTGTTTCCGCATCTGAATGTAGAAAAATGGAACCCGGCAAACGGCCTGGATCTGGTCGATACGCCGCAAAATGCCTTTGAACTGATGTCCGGCCTTTATGATAGCCAGGATCCGTTCTTCGTGGCGCTGCGTGCTTATTTCAGCGACGAGCCGCAGTATGCGGCGGTACAGGCGCTGGCGGAGAACCGTACACCGATGATCAAAGATACTGCCACTGCACGCAAACTGTTTGGCAAGGATATGGTGCTGTCTGCCTCCCGCATTGAGGATTATTACAACTGCCCCTACCGCTACTTCTGCAAATTCGGGCTGGGGGCACAGCCTCGCCAAAAGGCGGAGATCAATCCGATGGAGCGGGGCACGCTGATCCACTATGTGCTGGAAAAGCTGCTGTCTGAGGTGGGCACCAAGCAACTGCCCGACTATGACAGAAAGCAGATTACCGCGCTGGTGGACGGCTATATTGAACAGTATTTTAAGGAGGAGATGGGCGATCCGTCGGATATGCCCTCCCGCTTTCGTTATAATTTCCGCCGCCTGTCCAAAATGCTGGTGGATGTGGTGTGCCGCTTGGCAGGGGAGTTTGCCGAGAGCGATTTTGAGGCCAAGGCCTTTGAACTGCCCATTGATGTGGACGGAGCGGTGCATTCCAAGGTGATCCCGCTCCAGGATGGCGGCAGCCTGCGCATTCGTGGATCTGTGGATCGGGTGGATGTATTGGAGCAGGACGGTCAGCAGTTCGTCCGCGTGGTGGACTACAAGTCCGGCGCCAAGGCCTTTCGTCTGGCTGATATTGTTAACGGGCTGAACCTGCAAATGTTCTTATATTTGTTTAATGTATGCGCCGACGGCAGCAATCCCTATGCGGGTGTGCCTGCCGGGGTACTGTATATGCACGCTGCCCGCAGTGTGATGACAGTTGAGACGAAACGCAGCGCGGAAAAGGATATTGCCGGTCAGGAGGACAAGGCGTTCGGTATGAACGGCATAGTGATTACCAACCCGGATTGCGACATTCCGGCGGCCATGGAGCACGATCTGGCAGGCAAGTACATTCCTGTACGGCTGAAAAAAAGCGGCGTGGGCGGCTCCCTTGCCAGCTTGGAACAGCTGGGGCTGCTTCAGCGCAAGATCGAAGCGCTGGTGGCGGATATGGGCAACGCCCTGCAAAACGGTCAAATCGGCCAGCATCCGGTACAGGCTAAGGACCATGACAAAACCTGCGAATACTGCGATTTTGCCTCGGTCTGCGCGTTCAAAAAGAGCGTAACCCCGCGTACCTATGACGACCAAACAGACAGCGCCGTGCTGGCAGAACTGGAAAAGGAGGGGGAGAACCATGCCTAAGTGGACAGATGCCCAGCAGGATGCCATTGACGCACGGGGCGGCAATATCTTAGTGAGTGCCGCTGCCGGCAGCGGCAAAACGGCTGTGCTGATTGAGCGGGTCAGCAAGTGTATTACCGACCCGGGGCACCCGGTAGACATTGACCGGCTGCTGATCGTTACCTTTACCAATGCGGCTGCGGCAGAAATGCGTTCTCGTCTTTCCGTACGGCTGCGCCAAATTTTGGCGGCTGATCCTGGAAATGCCAACGCGAAGCGCCAGCTGTCCCTGCTCAGCGGTGCGGATATTTGCACCATAGACGCATTTTGCCTAAAGCTGGTGCGTGAGAACTTTTTTTCCCTGAATCTGGCGGCGGATTTCCGCCTGCTGGACGAGAATGAAAATGACCGTCTGTTTGAAGAAGCCATTGATACCGTGCTAACAGAATTCTACGAAGAGGCCGATCCGGACTTTCTGCATCTGACAGAGGCATTCACCACCCCGGACAAGGACAGGGATCTGTTTGGGCTGATTAAAGAACTGATGCGGTTTATGAATGCCCAAGCCTTTCCCTTTGACTGGTTAGAGCAAGCTGTGGCCGCTTACGATCCGGCAGTGCCGCTGATGGATTCGCCTTGGTATCCTGTGCTCAAGCGCCAGGTGGAGGAAATGCTGGAGACTGCCGCTGCCCTTGTGAAACAGTCGGCAGGGCAACTGCCTCCTGAACCGGCCTACGATAAATATGCAGAGATGCTTGCCGATGATCGGCAACTGATCGCTCACTTGCAAAGTCTGCTGCACAGCGGCTGGGACGCTTTTATGAAGCAGGGCTTCCCGGTGGCGTTCTCCAATATGCCACGGGTGCGTAAGGATATCGACCCGGAGGTCAAGGCGGCTTTAGCTGCCAATCGTGATATCTATAAAACGATTATTACCAAGGATATTAAAACCTTTTTGGTGTCTGACAGTGCCGATTACGCCCAGGATACCGCCGATTTGTACCCAATCTACCGGGCGCTGCTCCGTGTTGTGCAGGCGGTGGAGCGCCTAGTGCGAGAGAAAAAGGACGAGCTGGGTGGTTACGCTTTCTCAGATATTGAGCATTTTGCTATTGATCTATTGATGGAAAAAGCCGCAGACGGTACGGTGCAGGCAACGGCACTGGGCCGCCAGTTGCAAGGGCGCTATGCGGAGATTTTGGTGGATGAGTATCAGGACACCAACGAGGCGCAGGATCGGCTTTTTGCCTTTCTATCCAATGGCGGCAACCGGTTCATGGTGGGCGATGTGAAGCAGAGCATTTACCGCTTTCGTCTGGCCATGCCCCAGATCTTTATGGCAAAGAAAGACAGCTACACCCCTTACAATCGGCTGCACCCGGTGTTCCCGGCAGCCATTACGCTGGATAAAAACTTCCGCAGCCGCGCCGGTGTGTGCGCTTATGTGAACCAAGTATTCTCTTTGTTTATGACCCGCAGGGTGGGGGAGTTAGACTACACTCAAAGCGAGTATTTGAACCCCTTTGACAGTACGCCCCCGGACTCTGTACCCCACGCAGCACTGCATATTTTAGACGCTGTCACCGGCAAGGATCATGTGATGGACGAACCCATGGCGGTGGCGCGCCTGATTGCAAAGAAGGTGCAAAGCGGCGAGTCAGTGCAGGACGGAGACAGCCGGCGACCACTGCGGTATGGAGATTTTGCTATCTTAATGCGCAGCATGCGCGCCCACGCCGGAAATTATGCCCAGGCGCTGCAAGATCTGCATATTCCGGTGGTCTGCGACAACGCCACCGGCTTGTTTGAGAATGGCGAAATTCAGTTGCTGTTGTCTTATTTGCAGGTGATTGACAACCCCATGCAGGATATTCCGTTGCTGGCAGTGTTGTCCTCGCCCATTTACGGCGCTACGGAAGATGAGCTGGCAGAGATCAAGCTGACTGCCGGTTACGGTCGGTTCTATTCCGCCGTGTTCCACCCGGACAACAGTTGTCGCTCTTGTTGCGCTGCGCTGCGAAAGGATCTGTCTTTTTACAAAAAACTGGCGGTGACCATGCCGGTTGAGGCGTTTATTCGCCGCCTGATTCGGGACAAGAGTCTGTTTGCGTATATTCGCGCCTTGGGCGACGGCCAGCAGCGACAGGAGAATGTGGAGACATTTCTTTCCATTGCCGGGCGTTTCGACCAAAACGGCGGACTGGGGCTGGCTGCGTTCTTGCGCTATGTGGACAGTATGATCCGCGGCGACGGCAAAACGGACAGCGCGCCGGTGATCGTTACAGACGAGAACGCAGTCAAAATTATGAGTGTGCACCACTCCAAGGGGCTGGAATTCCCGGTGTGCATTTTGGCAGGCGCCGGGCGCAAGTACAATATGCAGGATCTGACCGGCAAAATGCTGCTGCACCCGCAGCTGGGACTGGCAACCAAGTGCCACCAGGAGGAGGGATATTTTGATTATCCAACTCTGCCGCTGGAAGTGGTCAAGCGAGAGAGCCGCCTGGCTGCTATGAGCGAGAATTTGCGCGTGCTGTATGTGGCCATGACGCGCGCCAAAAGCCAGTTTATCTCTTTTGCCAGCGTACGTAGCTTGGAAAGCCGAGTCAAGACTCTGGCTGCCTATATGCAGCAGGGCAAGCCTTTGCCTCATTTGTGCTCCAAATTGCTGTACGATAGCGATTTTCTCCTGATGTCGGCGCTGTGCCACCCGGACGGCGGCGCCCTTCGAGAGATGGCGACGGTGGATGTGCCGGTGCACCCGGCTGACTTTGCCCTGCAAGTGGTGTTCCACACCCCGGAGACGGAAGCGCCTGTGCAGACGGCAGAAAGGGAAACGGCGGCGGATCCGCGCATCGTTGAGCAGATCCGGGAAAAGCTGGATTATACTTATCCTTATGCGGCACTGTCAAAAGTCAGTGGCAAGCGCAACGCTTCCGCACTGGATGAGGCTGTGTTTACCGGTGCGTATGTTGCCCGGTCCGTGCCGGCCTTTTTGCAGCCGGACGGTCTGACTCCGGCCGAGAAGGGTACAGCCATGCACACCTTTATGCAGTATTGTGACTATGCCGCCGCGCGCGCCGATTTAGAGCAGGAGATCGCCCGGGTGCAAAGTGCCGGGTATTTGCGACCGGAGGAGGCGCACACCTTGGATCGGCAAAAGCTGACTGCTTTCTTTACCGGCCCGTTTGGTGCCCGGGTGTTTGGCGCCAAGGCGGTTTACCGAGAGCTGAAAGTGGCGTCATTCCTGCCGGTGCGCGCGCTGGAACAGGTGGACGCAGATGATCCGGTCTTTGTACAGGGCATTGCGGACTGTGTATTTGAGGAGCCGGAGGGCTTGGTGCTGCTGGACTATAAAACCGACCGGGTGAAAACGGAAGAAGAACTGCTGGCGCGCTACCGGCAGCAGCTGATGTTTTACAAAACCGCGGTGGCTCGCACCCTGCAAAAACCGGTGCACGCGGTGTATTTGTATTCGTTTTGTTTGTCCAAGCCCTGCGAATATAAATAAATTAAAAAAATGCTTGCATTTTGCTACAAGATGTGGTACTATATCAAAGCATTATGACTAATTGGTAAAGAGGTGACAGTAATGAAGGACGCAATTCATCCCAACTACGATACTTGCACAGTAAAGTGTGCCTGCGGCGCTACTTTTGAGACTAAGAGCACAAAGGGCGATATGAAAGTCGATATCTGTTCCAAATGCCATCCGTTCTATACCGGCAAACAGAAGCTGGTGGACACCGGCGGCCGTGTAGACAGATTCAACAAGAGATTCGCTAAGAAGGGCTAATCAAGTAAAGACGGGCAACGCTTGGGCGTTGCCCTTTTTTCGTAGGTGATGATATGGAAAAGCCATATAAAACCATATTAGAGCCGGCAGAAGATGAGTTTGTGGAGAAGAAATCTCGCTTTATCGCTTACACTTCGCCGGTGCATACGGTAGAGGAGGCCAACGCCTTTATCGCCGGTATTCGCCAACGGCATTGGGACGCTACCCATAATGTGCCTGCCTTTGTGCTGCGCTCCGGCGTGCAGCGTTCCTCGGACGACGGTGAGCCAGGCGGTACTGCCGGTATGCCGGTGCTGGATGTACTCTTGAAAAGCGGAGTGCAGGATGTGTGCGTGGTGGTGACCCGGTATTTTGGCGGCATCCTTTTGGGTGCCGGTGGACTGGTGCGCGCCTATTCTCACGCCTGTTCTTTGGCGCTGGAAGCTGCCGGTGTGGTGACCATGGCGCCTTGCGCCGCCATGGAGCTGACGGTGGATTATAGCTACTATGAGCGGGTGAACAACCTGCTGGCCGACCACGGCGCGCGGGTGCAAAACGCGGACTTTGGCGCTGCGGTCACCCTGGCTTATACCATGGAGGAAACACGGCTCTCGGCCTTTGCAGCGGCTTTGACAGAGCTGTCCGGCGGCAAATATGCGCCAACGCAGACCGGCAGCCTGTTTGCCCCTGTATAAAAATACCAAAACCTGCCAACACTCTTTTTGAAAGGCAGGTTTTCTGATATGAAAAAACTATACTTATTTTCCGCATTATTTCTCTCTTTTTGCTTGTTTGCCGCCTGCTTTGCCCCGCTGGTGGAGACCGGTGAGCGGGTGAGCGAGGATGTGTTTCGCCTGCATATTTTGGCCAATTCCGACACCAAGGCGGACCAGAACTTAAAGCTGCTGGTGCGGGACGATGTGCTGCAGGCGTGCACTTTCTTTTCCGATTGCCAATCGGTAACAGAAGCCCAACTGGCGGCGGAGAACAACTTGCAGCGCATTACGGAGATCGCTCGGCAGCGGATTCGGCAGGAGGGCTACAATTACCAAGTCACCGCCCGCGTCGTGCGGGAGTATTTCAATACGCGGGTGTATGAGAATGTGACTTTACCCGCCGGGTATTATAACGCCCTTAAGATTGAGATTGGCGCAGGGGCAGGGCATAACTGGTGGTGCGTGCTGTTTCCGGCAGTGTGCCTGTCTGCTTGCACCAAGGAGGATCTGTCCGCGTATCTGGACGAGGACGAGGTGCGCTTGATTGAGAACAGCGACGGTTATGCCGTGCGGTTCAAAGCGATTGAAATTTACCAAAAAATCAAAGAAAATTTGCAATAATACCTTGACATTCTCGGCGGAATATTCTATTATATTAGGGCTATGTGCTGGTATGGCGAAATCGGCAGACGCAAGGGACTTAAAATCCCTCGGTGGCAACACCGTACCGGTTCAAGTCCGGTTACCAGCACCAAGCTGGCCGGTACAGCCCCCGTTTCGGGCTTAATACAATAGAATACGCCGATGTGATGGAATTGGCAGACGTGCTGGACTCAAAATCCAGTGGTAGCGATACCGTGCGGGTTCGACCCCCGCCATCGGCACCAAAGGCTCTTCGCAAAATGCGAGGAGCCTTTTTTTGCCGTTTTCGATTTATCTTTACAGTGCGTCGACTTTCTGTTACAATAGAACCGTAAACTCTGTATTTATTTTGCTATATGTGACATAGGGCGTATGAGAAAAGTGTAAAACAGGGAACCGTCCCCAGTTTTAAGGGTTCAATGATACATGTATGCATTTTAGTATAGGATAGGGGTGATTGTTTTGCTAAAAAGAAGTACATCGTTATTTCTTGTCTTTCTGTTGATCGTTGGGGTCTTCACAGCCTGTGCAAAAAAAGACAAAGATGATGACGCAAATTTAGTTACGGCCACCGTAAAATATAAAGATATTGCCAAAGACAGTGATTTTGATTGGCAAAAGCGCAATAATGCCTATTCATCTGACGGTATTCCAAAGGTGGAGTTAGAAAAAGACGGGTATTATATGATCAAGATTGTCTGCACAATAAATAATGGCTCTTCCAGAAATTTGGCTTGCTTGAATTTTGTTCCATATAAAGACAGTCAGATTATGTATGAAGAATATGCCATTGATATTGATCCGCCTGCTTTATATACCATTGATCCGCATACTTCAGATTCGGTAGAGGCGTATATTTTTGTGAACAAGTCACTGGATACTGAACAAAAAATCGACGAAGCGTTAAAGAACGAGACAATTCTTTTCCGTGCAGTGCTATATACAGATGATGAATCCCCGCAAGTCGAGGGATCGAATATAAATATACATGGCAAATATGTGGAACAATAGAACAGGGGACCGTCTCCTGTATTTTGGCCACTCTAACCCCCGAAATGGCAAAAATATGAAGTACGGACTTAGAGCTTATTTTAGCGGCCATAAAAACGCAATAATTTATATTTGCATATTGAAGTAATAGGGGAGGCGATGGTGTGAACAAAGTTGTCCGTGCGCTTATATGCGGTGTAGTAGTGATTGTTTTGTTAGGCGGAGTTGGCATTTTTGCGGATAATGTGCAGTCTGAAGATAAGCCGCTGACAAGTGTAAATTTGTCTGGCTTGGAAGCCTCTTGCGCATATTTAGGTACAAACTATTGGTATATAAATAATGGATACGAAGTCGACTCTGGATGTAAGCCAGTTTCCTACATGATTTTTGTTGAAAATCATACAAGCTATGACATTGACGATATTACGGCACAGTTTATAACGAAATACCCCAATACGGTCTCAGAGGCCTTTGATTCGTTAGCAGGAGGCTCTTACAGCTTATTACCTGGTGGTGGCGGTAATTCAGAAATTGTGACTTTGCAGGTGCCTCAAGATCTAACAGACGATGAAATCTACAAGGCATTAGCGGATAACAAATTGCAAATTAAAGTTCGAATTGATAAATACGAGCAGACTCAATCTGTAAAATGGCGCAGAGCTACAAAGCAGGAAATTAAAGATTATGCTATGCCAAATGAAGATGAAGAATAGAACAGGGGACGGTTCCTTGTTTTGCAAAAGAAAAGAGCAGGCCGTGAGACCTGCTCTTCCCTTGCACCGATCGATGCGGCGGGTGTTTGAATGCGGCGCGCGAAAGAGAGAGAATAAATGAATAAGATAAAACGCGCCGGATACACTGCCCTTTCCTTTTTCATTTCTTTTTTCGGTATCGAACAACCATCCAACCAATCGGATTGTGTATATAATACACTATATGAAATGTACTGTCAAGAAAAATGTGAAATTTCTTGGAATGATTTCGATATTATTTTTCAGAACAAACATAGAGCATAGGGACATACAAAAGATAGGAGGTTACAAATGCTTGGACTGAAACGCGGGGCGGTGGCGCTGTATCCCCACGAAAAGGCATGGGAGACGGAGGCGCAGGCGACCATGGCGCGGCTGCGCCAAATTCTTGGGCCGGTTGCGGTGGAGATGGCTCATGTAGGCAGCACGGCCATTCCCACGATACAGGCAAAGCCGATTCTTGATATTGCCGTTGCGGTGGATGATTTTGACGCGCTCTTGGCCTATGAAAATCAACTGCGTGCCGCCGGGTTCTATTACCGTCCTAATGCACAGGCAGGGGTGCGGGGGCAGCTGCTGTTTGCCAGCGGTAGTTATTATGACGGTTCCGGAGACTTGCAAACCCACTTTATCCATATTGTGCGCACCGGCAGCGTGGACTGGCAGAATTACATTCTGTTTCGGGACTATCTGCGCACCCACCCGGACGCAGCCGAGCAATATGAGCGCCTAAAGTTGGCGCTGGCGGCCAAGCTGCCTACGGACAGCGGCAGAGAGGACTATGTGCAGGGCAAGCAATCCTTTATCCGGTCTGTTTTGCGCCGTGCTTTATCCGATATGCTCCTTGGCAAAACGGTAGATATTCTGATTGATCGTCCTCTTGGCAGTCATCACCCAAAGCACACGGATATGATTTACCCGGTGAACTATGGCTATGTGCCGCATATTTTCAGTGCAGATGGGGAAGAAGTGGACGTATATTTGCTGGGCGTAAGCCAGCCGGTGGAGAAATACAAAGGGCGCGTGATCGCGGTCATTCATCGGCTGAATGATGTGGAGGACAAATGGATTGCTGCGCCAACCGGTGTCACTTTTCCACCGGACGAGATCGAAAAGGCAGTTAATTTCCAAGAGCAGTATTTTCAGCACGAAATTGAAATTTACAAAGCGGACGATGTGTAATACGAATCGCGTCTATATTTGTTACGCTAAGTAATGGGGAGATAGAATGAAGAATAAAACAAAAGCAAGTGGTTATCTATTGTTAATCGGATCTCTATTTATTGTGCTTCAGGATTGTATTAGCTATCGACTGGGGGCATGTGATCCACATTATTCTTGGGATAGACAGACGTACTTATTGGTCGGAATACTGTTTCCCATGCTTGTTATATTTTACCTACTATTTACACATAAAGTGAAAAATAACAAAATTCTTGTTGTTGCAGCAATCCTGGAAATAATAGTTGTCGCAGTTCTTTATATTGCTTACCATACCAATAAGCTGTATTATGAGCCATACTGGTACATCCACTCTGAAGGCAGATATTCCTATAAAGTGGCACGTGGTTTGGCACCAGAGATCCATTTTGACTTTTGGAATTACATAGGAAAAGTATGGGACGGCACAACACAATGACCTTGACATTTGTTATGTCCATAAACACGACCCGGTACAGTGATCTGTACCGGGTCGGTTTGCATTTATAGGTGGTTACGCCAGGGCGGCGCCCAGGTTGCGGCAGGCAGCAAGGGCGGTATCGTCCGGTGCCTCATTGGCAATGACGCTGTTGCTCACCAGGTGGGCACCCAGGTCTTTGCACTGGTCCTCCCAGGTCTGCATCCACTCGCCGTCGCCCCAGCCGTAGGAACCAAAGAGGGCGATGTCCTTACCGTTCAGTTCCGGCGCGCATTGCAGAAACAGCGGCTCAAATTCAAAGTCCTCCAGCTGCTCTGCGCCCATGGCCGGGCAGCCAAAAGCAATGGCGTCATAGTCCTTGACCTGGGCAGGGGAGAAGTCAGAGGGGGTGAACAGGTTTGCCTGCGCACCGGCAGCGCCTGCGCCCTCTGCTACAGCCTCTGCCATCTGAGCCGTATTGCCTGTGCCGCTCCAATAAACGATTGCGATTTTTTTCATAATAAATTCCTTTCTGTATCTAAAAAAATATTAAGCACTTTTTACTGTAAGCTGTTCCACATTCCGCTGCCCGCCAAAGAACAAACGGCGATATACGCGGGTGCATTTGCTGAATTTACGAAAGGCACCGGCGGCAGCCTCCGGGTTGGTATAAACTTTCCAAACCCCGCAGCAAAGGCAGTTTTGGCCGTGGTTCTCAATAAAGCCGATCACATCGCCCAGAGGATAGCCTAAAAACAGGCCAATCTCATGGGGAAAGTCGCTGCTGATTGCCAGCTTGCGCCTTAACACATCAAGACAGGCAGCCGGGGCCGTGCCGGTATAGCCGCAGTGGGCGAGAAATGCGGCCACCCCCGGCTGTTGCAGATCGCAGGCCAGCCGATCCGGACGGTACACATATACCAGCGCCCGATTGCCGCTTTCCCGCAAAAGCAGTAGTTCAACACCCTTTGGCGCCAGCAGTGCCTGCCAGCGGGAAACGGCCATTTGCAATGCTGTTGGGTTCTCCGCAGTGCAGTTGAACAGATTGGCGGTTTTCAGCGACGCCAAAGTGGGCGCGCAGTGGTTGATGAGGTATTGCTCCAGCATAAATACTCCTTTGTGGTTAGTAAACGCTAACTGCTTTTTCAAATCTTAGCCGACGGTATTGCCCGTCGGCTATAAGTATTTACGATAAATAGGGGATTATTCCACGCCCGTTAGCCAGGTGATCCTATCCAGTTTTTGGTCACATTTTGAAATTCAATTTGTGTCATTGCTTTTTCAAGGGAACAGTTAGCGACCGCTAACTGATTAGATTTTACCATAGGCTTTATCCGCTGTCAATAGAAAGAGAATAAAAACAAAAAGATTCAATGAAAGAAAATCGCCGTGTAGCAAATGAATCCTGGATGAAATGCTCATGTACGGTAAGGAAGCAAGCAACCGAAAACAAGAGATAGACCGCCAGCACTACACTATTCCGAACCAAAGACCAAAAGATAAGCATTGTGGGAAAATCTAAACTTTTGGATTTTCCTACAATGCCGACTACGGCGGAATCCCTCCCACTCCTTATATCTTTCTTTCCGTATACATTGAATTTGTATTTAGTAAATGCTATAATGTCCCTATTCAAATTATAAATGTGTTGAATTAGTTACATGTACATATTTTTTGTGCCGGAGGAAGTGAAATGAAACAAAAAATTTATCTCATTACAGGCTTAATGGCTTCTGGAAAATCTACAGTTTCCGATTTACTGGCAAAATCAATAGAAAAATGCGTCCATCTTCGTGGTGATGTGTTCCGAAAAATGATTATTTCAGGCAGAGAAAATATGTCAGCTACCCCATCAGCGGAAGCAGTCCGCCAGCTGTACCTTCGATACAAATTGACTGCTGATGCGGCAAGGTCATACTTTGACAACGGCTTTTCTGTAGTGATCCAAGATAACTACTACGGTGATGAATTAAACCGAATGATAAATTATCTGCATAAATACCCTGTTGAGGTTGTCGTTCTTTGTCCAGATGTGGAAACAATAAAAGAAAGGGAACGATACAGGGAGAAAACAGGCTATTCCGGCTTTACGGTTGAAACCTTATACGATACATTTATGCAGACAACACCACGGATCGGCTTTTGGCTGGACAATTCCAACCAAACACCGCAGCAGACAGTAGAAACCATTCTGAACGTTAGGAAGCCGGTATGATTGTTACATATAAGGGGAAGAAAAATTTCTTTTAGATACTTGTTTTCCTAAAACTGATGTGATATAATAACTGATGTGATATAATAATTCAATTCCAGAAAAGGAGTAAAAAATATGCGGCAAGGTATTCTTAAATAAAACTATAATCAAATAGTGGGAACAAAGGATTATGATAGTCCCTTTTGTAGGGGCTTAGTTTTTTGTACCCAATTTAAGAATACTTTTGCCTTATCAATTTTGACATATCCCCAAAAACAGCACTCACAAACAGGTGTATGCTGTATATGTGTATGTCCGCAAATTATCATCCCCAGTGGTAAAAGTATTTTACTGCTGGGGATTTTTATGCCCTTCGGGGCAGTAAAGGGAGGACAATCACATGAAAATAATCAATATTGGAATTCTTGCCCATGTAGACGCTGGAAAGACGACCTTGACGGAGAGCCTGCTATATGCCAGCGGAGCCATTTCAGAACCGGGGAGCGTCGAAAAAGGGACAACGAGGACGGACACCATGTTTTTGGAGCGGCAGCGTGGGATTACCATTCAAGCGGCAGTCACTTCCTTCCAGTGGCACAGATGTAAAGTCAACATTGTGGATACGCCCGGCCACATGGATTTTTTGGCGGAGGTGTACCGCTCTTTGGCTGTTTTAGATGGGGCCATCTTGGTGATCTCCGCTAAAGATGGCGTGCAGGCCCAGACCCGTATTCTGTTCCATGCCCTGCGGAAAATGAACATTCCCACCGTTATCTTTATCAACAAGATCGACCAGGCTGGCGTTGATTTGCAGAGCGTGGTTCAGTCTGTTCGGGATAAGCTCTCCGCCGATATTATCATCAAGCAGACGGTGTCGCTGTCCCCGGAAATAGTCCTGGAGGAAAATACCGACATAGAAGCATGGGATGCGGTCATCGAAAATAACGATAAATTATTGGAAAAGTATATCGCAGGAGAACCAATCAGCCGGGAAAAACTTGTGCGGGAGGAACAGCGGCGGGTTCAAGACGCCTCCCTGTTCCCGGTCTATTATGGCAGCGCCAAAAAGGGCCTTGGCATTCAACCGTTGATGGATGCGGTGACAGGGCTGTTCCAACCGATTGGGGAACAGGGGAGCGCCGCCCTATGCGGCAGCGTTTTCAAGGTGGAGTATACAGATTGCGGCCAGCGGCGTGTCTATCTACGGCTATACAGCGGAACGCTGCGCCTGCGGGATACGGTGGCCCTGGCCGGGAGAGAAAAGCTGAAAATCACAGAGATGCGTATTCCATCCAAAGGGGAAATTGTTCGGACAGACACCGCTTATCCGGGTGAAATTGTTATCCTTCCCAGCGACAGCGTGAGGTTAAACGATGTATTAGGGGACCCAACCCGGCTCCCTCGTAAAAGGTGGCGTGAGGACCCCCTCCCCATGCTGCGGACGTCGATTGCGCCGAAAACGGCAGCGCAAAGAGAACGGCTGCTGGACGCTCTTACGCAACTTGCGGATACTGACCCGCTTTTGCGCTGCGAGGTGGATTCCATCACCCATGAGATCATTCTTTCTTTTTTGGGCCGGGTGCAGTTGGAGGTTGTTTCCGCTTTGCTGTCGGAAAAATACAAGCTTGAAACAGTGGTAAAGGAACCCACCGTCATTTATATGGAGCGGCCGCTCAAAGCAGCCAGCCACACCATCCATATCGAGGTGCCGCCCAACCCGTTTTGGGCATCCATCGGACTGTCTGTTACACCACTCCCGCTTGGCTCCGGTGTACAATACGAGAGCCGGGTTTCGCTGGGATACTTGAACCAGAGTTTTCAAAACGCTGTCAGGGATGGTATCCGTTACGGGCTGGAGCAGGGCTTGTTCGGCTGGAACGTAACGGACTGTAAGATTTGCTTTGAATACGGGCTTTATTACAGTCCGGTCAGCACGCCGGCGGACTTCCGCTCATTGGCCCCGATTGTATTGGAACAGGCATTGAAGGAATCAGGGACGCAACTGCTGGAACCTTATCTCTCCTTCACCCTCTATGCGCCCCGGGAATATCTTTCCAGGGCTTATCATGATGCACCGAAATACTGTGCCACCATCGAAACGGTCCAGGTAAAAAAGGATGAAGTTGTCTTTACTGGCGAGATTCCCGCCCGCTGTATACAGGCATACCGTACTGATCTGGCCTTTTACACCAACGGGCAGAGCGTATGCCTTACAGAACTGAAAGGGTATCAGGCCGCTGTCGGCAAGCCAGTCATCCAGCCCCGCCGTCCAAACAGCCGCCTGGACAAGGTGCGCCATATGTTTCAGAAGGTAATGTAAAGATACATAATCGTCAAGACGGCAACAATCAGAAGTTATGGAGGGTAACAATGGAATATAGTAAGGAAGATTTAATGGAAGCAAAAAAGCAAATTTGGGGAGTGGGAGAGAACATGGGAACAGAGGAAAGTAAAAAAATCTGGGAGGAGAACGCACAATTTTGGGATAATGCAATGGGTGACGAATCTAATGAATTTCACAGAGAGGTAGTGCGTCCCAAAGTAACGGAACTTCTATCTCCTAATCCTGCGGATTACATTTTGGATATTGCGTGTGGCAATGGAAATTATTCTTCGTATCTTGCACAAAGAGGCGCTTCGGTTGTCGCTTTTGATTACAGCAAAAAAATGATAGAATTGGCTAAAAGACGGCAATCACAATATGCAAAACAAATTGAATTTTGTGTGGCGGATGCGACCGATAGAAAAAGTATATTAGAATTAAAAAGAAATCGAGCCTTTACGAAAGCAGTTTCTAATATGGCAATTATGGATATTACGGATATTGAACCACTTCTTATGGCTGTTTATGAACTGTTGCAGGAAAGCGGAATTTTTGTCTTTGCAACGCAACACCCTTGTTTTGTCACGTTGACTGAAAAATATATGACACCGCACAGTTACTATGATATAGCGATTGAAGGGCAACCGAAAGAGCAGATTTATTATCATCGTTCCATACAAGATATTTTTAACCTTTGTTTTAGAGCTGGATTTGTCATTGATGGATTTTATGAAGAATGTTTTAAAACCAACAAAGAAATTCCTATGGTAATGATAGTAAGGCTTAAGAAGGTAAAACGTGATAGCTTAAAATAAATTCAAGTTTGTCGGGTAAATAGCAAATCCAGCCGAGCCAGTCAACGGTCAAGATGAACGGCGCATATGCGCAGCCGTTGACAGCCCCGCCCGCCTTTGCTGGTAGGCAATCAAGGGGCGACAGCAAGAAGTGCCACCGCCCCGCACTATTATTCAGAAAGGGGAATTTCCATGACCGACCAGATAGCCTATCAAGAATATATCCAGCGCAGGTACAACGCCTTTTGCAAGACTGTTATCCGCTGTGCCGCCTTGGACAAGATTTTGAAGCTTAAACGGCAATGGGAACGGCAAGTTTCCCTTGACTATCTGATGAACGAGAAGTTTGTCCAGTTTGCCGCGTCGGAGCCGGACGAGGAATACCCATTTACCGTCTGCGGTCAGACCGTCCTGCTCTGCAACGCCGCCCTTGCCGACGCGATCTCTGTTTTGCCGGAGCAGACGCGGGAAGAAATCCTGCGCTATTACTTTCTGCGCCAGCCGCAGCGCGTGATCGGCGCGTGTATTGGCCGGTCACGCAGCACAGCGGGGCGGCATATCCAGCTTGCCTTGCAGCGGCTACGCGAAGAAATGGGGGTGAGCCGGTATGAGTAGACTTCTCCCCTATGAAACAATCCTCAAAGCCCGTGAGGGCGACCCAGAAGCCGTGAACGCTGTCCTGCTCCACTACGCCGGATATATCCGCTATTTCTCAAAAGTGAACGGGCAGGTCAACGCCGAGGTGGAGGACTATGTAAAGCAGCGGTTAATTGACTGTCAATTCAAGTTCCGGCTTGACGAACCACCGGACAAGTCATAAAAACTGAATACCAGCCGCCACCGACGCGGCCAGCGAAAGCAGTAAGTCTTGAAAAAGATTTACTGCTTTTTTTGTTGTCCGGCTCCGCTCCCGGCCATTTTGCCCCCTGCCGGTTGTAGTAGTAAGCGAGGAGGGAATTTTTCTGCCCTGGTGTTTGGCATTTGGAGCATTTACCCGTAGTAGAGGGCAAAGAGAAAGGATTTCTCCAACACCGGGTAGAAACCACTGCGTCCGGTGTCATTTTAGCGAAAGCGGGCAGGAATGCCCTTTACAGGATTAGTAGTAGCAGAAAAAGAGAAACAAACTTTTGTGGTTGCAGTTTTCCAAAAAAGTGGCGGACGGAAGTGAGAGAAAGTTTGCAGTCACGGAGAGCAAGATTCTACCGCAGTACCAAAATTCGCTTATCGCTCATTTTGCCCCTGCGGGAATCTTGTTGGGGAGTGCCTTCCCCAAACCCTGCTTATGCGGCTTACGCCGCTGGAAAATCCCTCAAAATAATTTTTCGGATTTTTCAAAAACAGTTCCGCTTTACACCCTGTTTTTCTCCTATTAGTGAGAGGACACCACGCACAGCCGAAGGAGGTTTTACCATGCGAAAACGATATAACACGCCGCACCGCAGCCGGGTAGTCAAGACACGCATGACCGAGGAAGAATACGCCGAGTTTGCGGAAAGGCTTTCTGCTTACAACATGAGCCAAGCCGAGTTTATCCGGCAAGCCATAACCGGGGCAGCCATACGCCCCATCATAACCGTTTCCCCCGTCAATGACGAGTTGCTTGCCGCTGTCGGGAAGCTGACCGCCGAATACGGCAGGATCGGCGGCAACTTAAACCAGATAGCCCGGACGCTGAACGAGTGGCACAGCCCCTACCCGCAGCTTGCCGGGGAGGTACGGGCGGCGGTTTCCGACCTTGCTGCCCTAAAGTTTGAAGTCTTGCAGAAAGTGGGTGACGCTGTTGGCAACATTCAAACATATCAGCTCTAAAAATGCGGACTATGGCGCAGCGGAAGCCTATCTCACATTTGAGCATGACGAGTTTACCATGAAGCCCACCCTTGATGAAAACGGGCGGCTGATACCGAGGGAGGATTACCGCATTTCTTCCCTCAACTGTGGGGGCGAGGATTTCGCTGTTGCCTGTATGCGGGCTAATCTCCGCTATGAGAAAAACCAAAAACGGGAAGATGTGAAAAGCCACCACTATATCATCAGCTTTGACCCACGGGACGGGACAGACAACGGCTTGACCGTAGACCGGGCGCAGGAGCTGGGCGAGCAGTTCTGTAAAGAGCATTTCCCCGGACACCAAGCCTTAGTCTGCACCCACCCGGACGGGCATAACCACAGCGGCAATATCCATGTGCATATCGTCATCAACTCCCTGCGGATTTATGAAGTCCCGCTTCTGCCCTACATGGACAGACCAGCCGACACACGGGAGGGCTGCAAGCACCGCTGCACCAACGCCGCTATGGAATATTTCAAGAGTGAAGTCATGGAGATGTGCCACCGGGAGGGGCTTTACCAAATCGACCTCCTAAGCGGCAGCAAGGAACGGATAACCGAACGGGAATACTGGGCGGCAAAGAAAGGACAGCTTGCCCTTGATAAAGAGAACGCTGTCAGAGAAGCCGCAGGACAGCCGACCAAGCCCACCAAGTTTGAAACGGACAAGGCGAAGCTGCGCCGGACGATACGGCAGGCACTTTCCCAAGCTGGCAGCTTTGACGAATTTTCTTCCCTTTTGCTGCGGGAGGGTGTGACCGTCAAGGAGAGCCGGGGGCGGCTTTCCTACCTCACGCCGGACAGGACAAAGCCTATCACAGCCCGGAAGCTGGGGGACGATTTTGACAAGGCTGCTGTCCTTGTCCTGCTTACGCAGAACGCCCACAGAGCCGCCGAACAGAGCAAAGCCATACTCGAATACCCTGCCGCGGTTAAAAAGCTGTCACAAGGGGAAAAAACCACAAAAACCACCCCGGCAGACAACACCTTGCAGCGCATGGTTGACCGGGAAGCCAAGCGAGCCGAGGGCAAGGGCGTGGGCTATGACCGCTGGGCGGCAAAGCACAACCTAAAGCAAATGGCAGCTACCGTTACCGCCTATCAGCAGTACGGCTTTTCTTCCCCGGAGGAACTGGACGAAGCCTGTTCTGCAGCCTATACCGCCATGCGGGAAAGCCTTACAGAGCTGAAGCAGATGGAAAAGACGCTGAACGGGAAAAAGGAGCTGCAACGGCAGGTGCTTGCCTATTCCAAGACCCGCCCTGTCCGGGACGGGCTGAAACAGCAGAAAAACGCCAAAGCAAAAGCAGCCTACCGTCAGAAGTACGAAAGCGACTTTATCATAGCAGACGCAGCCGCCCGCTATTTCAGGGAAAACGGCATTTCCAAGCTGCCGAGCTATAAAGCCCTGCAAGCAGAGATTGAAACCCTTATCCAAGAGAAAAACAGCGGCTACAACGATTACCGGGCAAAACGGGAGGAATACCGCCGCTTACAGACTGTCAAGGGCAATATCGACCAGATTTTACACCGGGAGCGCAAGCCTGTGAAAAGGCAGGAACAGGAACGATAAAAACCGCCCCAAAATGTACCCGAACCTATACAGAACAAGGGGGCTGCCCCGTACCCTATCCGCAAATACCAAAGGATTTTTTAACGGGCTTATAGGGCAGAAAAAACCCGAAAATGATACCGAGATGATACAGAATTACCGCCGATACCGCCACACCAGCGGAAACGGCAGAAAGGAGCGCACCCATGCCAAGAATGAGCAAGAAACGGCGGCTGGAATGGTCTTTTTTCCTGCGGCAAGTGAAAGTCGGGAATTCCACCTGCGATCGTATCACATACAATGACCTCTGCCGGGGCTGTACCCATAGCTGCAAGCAGAGCTTCCGGGCGGTTATCATACTCTGCCCCCACTACTACTCCAAACGCCGGAAAAAGGAGGACAGGGACAATGGCAGATAACCGCAAGTATTACTACCTCAAGCTGAAAGAGAACTTTTTTGACAGCGACTCCATTGTGCTGCTGGAAGATATGAAAGACGGGATTTTATACTCCAATATCCTCTTGAAGCTGTACTTAAAATCGCTGAAAAACGGCGGGAAATTGCAGCTTGACGAGCATATCCCCTACACAGCGCAGATGATAGCGACACTGACCCGCCACCAGATAGGGACGGTTGAGAGGGCTTTAGAGATTTTCCGGCAGTTGGGGCTTGTGGAGCAGCTTGACAGCGGGGCTTTCTATATGACCGACATTGAGCTGATGATAGGACAGTCCTCTACCGAAGCCGAGCGGAAACGGGCTGCAAGACTGGAAAACAAGGCACTTTTACCGCCCCGGACAAAAGGCGGACATTTGTCCGACATTCGTCCACCAGAGATAGAGATAGAGTTAGAGAAAGAGATAGAGATAGAAAAAGAGAGAGAGGGAGAAACGGGACACCCCGCCCCCGCCGCTTATGGCAGATACAACAATGTGATACTGACCGATACAGAGCTTTCCGGGCTAAAAACAGAGTTGCCCGACAAGTGGGAGTATTATATTGACCGGCTTTCCTGCCATATCGCTTCCACCGGGAAACAGTACCACAGCCATGCAGCCACCATTTACAAGTGGGCGCAGGAGGACGCTGCCAAAGGCAAGGCTGCCCCGAAACAGGGCATACCCGATTATTCATGCAAGGAGGGCGAGAGCTTATGAAAAACGGAATTGAAGCTATGATTACGGACATTACAGCCACTACCGCCGAAGCGGAGGACTACACAGGCGAGGACGGGCTTTTATACTGCGGTAAGTGCCATACGCCCAAAGAAGCCTATTTTGCAGAGGGAAAGACTTGTTTCGGGCGTGACCGCCACCCGGCAGAGTGCGACTGCCAGCGGGCAGCCCGTGAAAAGCAGCAAGCCGCCGAAAGCCGACAGAAGCACCTTGAAAAAGTGGAGGACTTGAAACGCCGGGGCTTTACCGACCCTGCTATGCGGAACTGGACATTTGAGCATGACAACGGCAGAAACCCGCAGACCGAAACCGCCCGCTTTTATGTGGAGAGCTGGGAAACCATGCAGGCTGAAAATATCGGCTACCTGTTTTGGGGCGGCGTGGGGACGGGAAAAAGCTACCTTGCCGCCTGTATCGCCAACGCCCTTATGGAAAAAGAGGTTGCCGTCTGCATGACAAACTTTGCAACGATACTGGGTGACCTTGCCGCCAGCTTTGAGGGCAGGAACGAATATATTTCCCGCCTTTGCAGCTACCCTCTGCTGATACTTGATGATTTCGGTATGGAGCGAGGAACAGAATACGGGCTGGAACAGGTTTACAGCGTGATTGACAGCCGTTACCGAAGCGGCAAGCCGCTGATCGCCACGACCAACCTCACGCTGGAGGAATTGCAGCACCCGCAGGACACGCCCCACGCCCGTATCTATGACAGGCTGACTTCCATGTGCGCCCCCGTCCGCTTCACGGGCAGCAACTTCCGAAAGGAAACCGCACAGGAAAAGCTGGAACGCTTAAAGCAACTGATGAAGCAGCGAAAGGAGAGCCTATGACAGAAACGAAACAGACAAGCACCACCAAAACAGACCGCCGCCCGGACTGTGTGACGGAAATCCGCATGGGCAACTCCGTCCTTACCGTTTCCGGCTTCTTCAAGCAGGGCGCAACCGACACCGCAGCCGACAAGATGATGAAAGTGCTGGAAGCGGAAGCTGCTACACAAAAAACGGCGATTTGACCGACCATAAAGAAGCAGATTTGACGCTTTTGCCGCTATACAGACAGCCGCCCCATGTGGTACAATCAAGGTACGGAATAGTGGGGCTGGCTGTCGGAAACGGAGGATTTTATGTTAAGACAGACCAACCAACAACCAATTACCGCCCTTTACCCAAGACTATCCCATGAGGACGAGCTGCAAGGCGAAAGCAATTCCATTTCCAATCAGAAGCGTATCCTTGAAACCTATGCAAAGCAGAACGGCTTTTCCAATCTGCGCTGGTACACGGACGACGGTTATTCTGGTGCGAACTTTCAAAGACCCGGTTTTCAAGCCATGCTTGCGGACATTGAAGCCGGAAAAGTCGGGACAGTTATCGTAAAGGATATGTCGAGGTTAGGGCGAAACTACCTGCAAGTGGGAATGTACACGGAAATGATTTTCCCACAGAAAGGTGTCCGCTTCATCGCTATCAATGACGGAGTGGACAGCGCACAGGGCGACAATGACTTTGCCCCGCTGCGGAATATCTTTAACGAATGGCTGGTGAGAGATACGAGCAAGAAAATCAAAGCAGTAAAACGCTCAAAAGGCATGAATGGCAAGCCCATCACAAGCAAGCCTGTGTATGGCTACCTCATGGACGAGGATGAAAATTTCATTATTGACGAGGAAGCTGCACCCGTAGTCAAGCAGATATACAACCTCTGTCTTGCCGGGAATGGTCCGACCAAGATAGCCCGTATGCTCACAGAGCAGCAAATCCCCACGCCGGGAACGCTTGAATACCGCAGGACGGGCAGCACCCGCCGCTACCACCCCGGCTATGAGTGCAAGTGGGCGACCAATACCGTAGTGCATATCCTTGAAAACCGGGAATACACAGGCTGTCTGGTAAATTTCAAGACAGAAAAACTTTCTTACAAAGTCAAGCACAGTGTAGAAAATCCCCCGGAAAAGCAAGTGATTTTCGAGAACCACCACGAGCCTATCATAGACACCCAAACATGGGAACGGGTGCAGGAGCTTCGCAAACAGCGCAAACGCCCAAACCGCTATGATGAAGTGGGTTTGTTCTCCGGCATACTGTTCTGTGCGGACTGCGGCAGCGTGATGTATCAGCAGCGATACCAGACGGACAAGCGCAAGCAGGACTGTTATATCTGCGGCAACTACAAGAAACGCACCCATGACTGTACGGCGCACTTTATCCGCACCGACCTCTTGACCGCTGGTGTACTCTCCAATCTGCGGAAAGTGACCAGCTATGCGGCAAAGCATGAAGCCCGGTTTATGAAACTCTTGATTGAGCAGAACGAGGACGGGGGCAAACGCAGGAACGCCGCCAAGAAAAAGGAACTGGAAGCCTCCGAGAAACGCATAGCCGAGTTATCCGCTATCTTCAAGCGGCTGTATGAGGACAGCGTGACCGGGCGCATATCAGACGAGCGTTTCACAGAGCTGTCGGCAGACTATGAAGCAGAGCAACGGGAGCTGAAAGAAAGAGCCGCTGCTATTCAAGCGGAGCTTTCCAAAGCACAGGAAGCCACCGTGAACGCAGAAAAGTTTATGAATGTTGTCCGGCGGCATACCAGCTTTGAAGAACTTACCCCTACTCTGCTGCGGGAGTTTGTAGAGAAAATCGTTGTGCATGAGTGCAGCTATGACGAGAACAAGACCCGCAGACAGGACATTGAGATTTATTATTCTTTTGTTGGCAAGGTGGACTTGCCCGAATAACCGCCCGACCTATCCGACACAATGCGCAAGTGCCGGATAGGAACGGCAAAATTTTTTACACTTCTATTACTTCTTTATCGCACATCAGTAAAGGCTTACGGCAACACACAGATGTCATTCTTTTACTTTAGAAAATTCTAAGCGAGAGGAAGAGAAGCGTTAGCGAGAGAATCTCAGGGAGAAACAAAAGACTTTTGTCTGATTTCCCTTGCATCTTGGTGTAAAATATGGTATAAAATAAATACGCACTTAGGAAAAGGGCATTGAAAAAGAAAAAAGTTTTTCAAAATCCCTTGACAGTTCGCCCCTGTTTGGCTATAATAATGACCGTTGCATCTGCGGGTGTAGTTCAATGGTAGAATCCCAGCCTTCCAAGCTGGTCGTGTGGGTTCGATTCCCATCACCCGCTCCAGCAAGGGATGCTCCAATTTGCGCTTGTAGCTCAGGTGGATAGAGCAACTGCCTTCTAAGCAGTGGGTCAGGGGTTCGAGTCCCTTCAAGCGCGCCAATATATGGTGGGATTAGTTCAGTTGGTTAGAGCGCCAGTTTGTGGCACTGGAGGTCATCGGTTCGAATCCGATATCCCACCCCATTTTTTTTGAATAACGCCCGTAACCATTGGGGTGTCGCCAAGTGGTAAGGCAAGGGACTTTGACTCCCTCACGCGTGGGTTCGAATCCCGCCTCCCCAGCCAGCGCCCCTTAGGGGGCGGATGCGATCCATTAGCTCAGTTGGCAGAGCACTTGACTTTTAATCAAGGTGTCCGGAGTTCGAATCTCCGATGGATCACCAGTAAATTTCCCTTAAAATCGCCGATTTTCGGCTGTTTTAGGGGATTTTTTATGCCCTTATTCAATAGGTACTTTTTTGCGTATTTTACGCTATTTTACCCTACTTTACGATAAAATGTATACCAAAATGTATACCACTCTTTGAGAACAGGGGACGGTTCTCTGTATTACCCGGTTCGGCCCCGCCATCGGCACCAAAGGCTCTTCGCAAGATGCGAGGGGCCTTTTTTCTGCTCTGTCGAATTAACTTTACACAATACCATTTATCTGTTAAAATAGAATCGCAAACTCTGTATTTCTTTTGCTATCTGGGAGATAGGGTGTATGAGAAAAGTGTAAAGCAGGGAACCGTCCCCTGTTTTTTTATAAGCGTGAATAAGGAGATTTTATCATGGATTTAAAAGTACATATTGAAAACATTAAAAATATCAACCATTGTGAATTTGTGTTGCCTATTGAAAAAGGCATTTATGGTTTAGTTGGTGCGAATGGATGTGGGAAAAGTACTGTTTTATCTTGTATTGCCCAATGTGTTTTCTCTTCAAGTTTGCAGAACCTAAGTGAATTTGATTATGGAGAAAACTCATTTGTCGAGTTTTCTTATGGCGGGCAACATACAATATGGAAAAGCAGCGATAATTCGTGGAAAACTGATTGTAATAGAAATCAAAGAATTCATTTCAATGGAATGTATGAGGGGAGTTTGTTTTATGGAACAAGATTTGACGATTCGCTTAAGGTTGATGATTTAGTAAAAAACTCAACAATTTCTTCAAATGATATTGTCGATGCAGATTCGTATATAAAACAACAGATGAGTTTTATTCTTCACGGTGATCTCAATCATTATGGAACATTAAAACGAATAAGAAATAAAAGAATAGCTCAGAAGGTTAATCTTAAAAACACGCCATATTTTCAAGAAATTAAAGGCAACCTTATAAGTCAATACAAGATGAGTTCTGGTGAATGTCTATTAGTTTCTCTATTACATTTTATTTATAATGCATTGATTCGAAGAAGTTTACCTGTAGATGAACCGATATTAATGTTGATTGATGAAATCGAGTTAGCATTACACCCTGTTGCGGTATCAAGATTAATTGATTTGCTAAACAATATCATTAAGGAACATGATAACCTTACTGTAGTATTGACTTCACACTCGCCAGAAGTAATTCGAAAAATATCAGCTAATAATTTGTTTATGATGGAGATTGATGAAAAAAACACAATTGAATTCTATTCGCCTTGTTATCCGAGTTATGCAATTCGAGATGTATATATGCATTCAGGATTTGATTGTGTTATTCTTGTCGAGGATTTGCTTGCAAAATATGTTGTCGAAAAAGTCATACAACAGAATTCACTCAATTCTGGAAAATTAATCAATGTTCTTCCAATTGGTGGGTGGGAAAATGTCTTGAAGTTTCAGATGATGGCATATGCCACTAATACATTTGGAATTGGAACAAAATTATTCAGTATTCTTGATGGTGATATCCAAAATAGTGGAAAGATAAAAAAAGAATATCGCAAACTACAACCAATGTTCTTGCCAATCAATAGTATCGAAAAATATCTTTATAATGTATGCACCGATTCAAACTATAAAAGTATCAAGAGAAAAATTAACGATACTTTTTTTAATGTTGAATCTATCGATGATATACTTGCAGACTATGCGCAGGACAATGATAATAATGGTAAATCACTATATCGTAAAATATTAACTAATTTAAAAAATCGTAATATATCAGAGGATTCTTTCATCAAAGAGTTATGCAGTATTATTATGAATGCTAATAATTTTGAGGCATTTGCTTCTAAATTGCAATCCAGAATCTCATGATAAGAATTTTTATAAACAAAAGATAAAAGTTTCTGTGTTAATCTACGCTTGCCTTACATATAAATAATTGTTTCTAGAACAGGGGGACGGTTCCTTGTTTCGACTCCGGTAACAGCACAGGATTGTACCGGTAATCGTTCTCTTACTCATATACCCATTACTATCAGTAACTTAGTAAAATTAGTTGGTTTGATTTTGAAATTGAAGTGAGGTAACATTTTGAGCAATATTGATTTTGGTTCTCTATATTTTACAGAAATAGCAAAATGCAATTATGATGCTATAAATGGTGTCGCAGATTTTGTTTTAAGCACCGAAAACAATAATGTAGTATTAAGATTTACTGGTGTATCAAAATATATGTTTATTCAAAGTAAATCGAATACTTTTGATGATACCGTTAAATTCTTTCCCATTGAAGACATAATAGGAAACGATGTTGCCAAAAGAAAAGAATTTCAATTAATAGAAAAAAATCAAAAAAAGATTTTTGAAGAATTCCAATATAATTATTTAATCGATAGTTGTTGTAGTTGTTGGTATATAAACGCCGAACATGTAGAATTATTAGGTGATTTATAGAACAGGGCAAAACAGGGGACGGCTTCTTGTTTTGGAAAAGCTGATTATGCAAAAGTAAAGAGCAGGCCTTACGACCTGCTCTTCCCCGCACCGTTACGGTGTGGGTCGGGTGTACAGAGCGCGCGTTCTAAGAGAATAAACGCGCACGGTACGCCGCTCTTTCCTTTTCATTTCCCTCTTTAGGTGTCGAATGACTGATCAAGCAATCATTCTGTGTATATCTTACACATATTCAGCAAGATTGTCAATACATTTTACATAACTTATTGGAAATAATTCACAAACTGCACAACATTGTTGAAAATATATAGGAAAATAGTGATAAATATTGAATTGTAGATCCCGATGATATGGGAGGGCCTATGAAAACCAGAATCAAAACCGGCAAAGTATCACTTATCGTTTTTATTGCTGTGATGGCCGTGTGTGTTGCAGGTGTGGCAATTTGGTGCTACGCTGTCGGGTATCAGGTGAAGGAGCACCGCCAAGGCGGCTCTGTGACCTGGGTGGAATACAACGGCAGTACCTACTATCGTATGGACGGTCTCACCGGTGAATACTGCAATTTTATAACCGATCATCGGGTCGGCTACAAGCCGCGGCCGGTGCTTTCTCGTGCCTATTATACACTGAAGAATGACCCAAACGGCGACTATTTGTACAGTACCGCCTTTCGGGATCATATTCTGTATACGCGGCTTTCCGCCCGGCGCATGGATCAAATGAGCCAAAATCAGATCACTTCCGTTCTGGTGAGCCCAAGTGGCGGAGAAAGTAAAAAACAATTTATCAATGACCCGGCGGTTGTGGCTTACTGCGCCGCGTTGAAGGAGGAAAAATATCGCGCACAAGAGGCGAAGGAGGAGGAACGCTCCAATATAGATGATGAGAATCCCATCGCCAAAAAGGAAGAAGACCCGGCGGCAAAGACTTTTCAGAAAAATACCAACAGTGGGTGGTACACGCTGTATTTTGCCTATGATCACGCACCGATCTGTGGAACGGAATTTGTGATTGTTGCGGAATACGACGGCGTATTTTATGTGGAAAAGGAAATTACGGACCGCGCCTTTACCGGCACGCCTGTGGATTTCCCGCCACTGGAAAAGGCTTGCCGTTCCTTGCCGCATAACGCTGCGGATTGAAAGTGAAAATAACGCGGTACAATCAGGAATAAGAAAAGGACCCGGTGACAGCCGTTTGACTGCCGCGGGTCCTTTTCGATTAAAATTGCTTGCGGTGAATGGTACGAATTTTTGTAATATCCCCTTGGTTGTTTTTAAGTCCCAGCGAAATTTCCTGCATTCGCTTTTTGGTTTCGCTGTCCTCAAATTCTGCTTCAATAATGACAAATGCGTCATTTTCGTACAGATCTTTCGTGTTGATCAATTCCATTTCTTCTCGATCCTTTCATTTGAATTAATATAAAACAAAATCTCATCTTGTATAGTAGTAAGAATGTGAATAATTGTCAATGGTTTCGACAAAATCTCCCATATAAATATTGCAAATTGTGATATTTTATCCGCCGAATGAGGTAAATAGAATATTTTTAACTGATTCCGTGTCCATTATTCAAGGATAAGGCGGGGGATTTGGAAAGAAGGAATGCAAAGATCGTTATAGCAGGCGTGAAAAGTCAGATCATAAATCGCGCAGGCGGTTCGTTGCTTTCATGTCACGGTTTTGTCATTTTTTTGATATTTTGGTATTTATTTTGTAACCAAGTTCTGTTATAATAGTTCGGTGAGATGTGCGGCGGCGCATATCGGCCAGTAAATCAGAAGCCGGGAGGGCAGCGCAGTGAAAGCGATTAAAATTTTAATTCCGATGTTGTGCATTGCTCTGCTGTTTTCCGGTTGCGGCGGATTTCATTTGGCGTCTTCCATAGATGATCTGATTTCGCCTGTGGCGCCTGCCGGGGCGGACGCCAGCGTCCAAAGTGCTATGGATGCCTATTGTAAAGGCGGCTATTCTGTAAAGATCCCCGCGGCGGGTAAGTATACCACTTCTTATATTTTCTATGACTTTGATGATGACGGTCAAAAGGAGGCTCTGGCATTTTATGAGCCCAATGACGCTCTTGGCAAGATTGATATGGCCGTGTTGGAGCAAAGCGGGGAAAATTGGCAGGTAATTGCCAATATTCAAGGCGAAGGCACGGATGTGTACAGCGTGGATTTCTGTGATGTGAACGGCGACGGCAAAACGGAATTTCTGATCTCTTGGAATATGATCAGCTACTCTACCAGCCACTTGATGTCTGTGTATAAAATGACCGGTTCGGGCCAGGAATCGAAATTGACGGCTTTAGCCGAGCCGATGCAGTACAGTGCTTATATTCCTGCAGATCTGAACAATGACGGCGTGCAGGAGGTTCTGTTCTTCTCGGCGGATCAAATGAAGTCCCTTTCCGCCAGCGCGGCGCTGTACTCCTACAAAGGAGACAAGCAGACCTTGTTAGGCGAGACCCGCGTGGACGGGCATGTGAGCGCCTATCGCAAGCTACAGGTGGGCAAAGCAGACGGCAAGCCGGCTGTGTATGCGGACGCGGTAAAATCAGATGGGGCGTCTATGCTCACAGAGCTGATTTGTTGGAGCGATTATTATGACTCCATCGTTTCCCCGTTTTACAGCTACAACACAGGCCTGACGGCGGATACCGGCCGGGATGTGATGGTGCCTTGTGTGGATATGAACGGCGACGGTTTGCTGGAAATTCCAACGGACGCCAAATTGAAAGGTCTGCCGACGCAGGTGCGCGGCGTAGACTGGTGCAAATACAAAAGCTCCGTGCTGGTTCACACCGGGTACTCCCTGGCAGTACAGGAGGACGGCTATCAAATGGTGCTGCCGGATAAGCAATTTAAGTCCGTAACTGTCAGCTATGCTGACAAGAGCCACACATTGACGGTGAAGTCCAAGACGGACAAAAAGACTGCCTTTGAAGTGTTGCCGGTGCTTCAAACACAGTATGACGCCAACCCGGGCAACTATAAGGATTATACCGAACTCTTGCGAGAGGGCGGTTATGTATATTTGGCAAAGTGCGGCAATTCGGCGGCTTTTGCCGTAACCGCAGACACACTGAAAGACTGGATCATTACCTTTTAACAGGAGGATGTATGAAGAAAGTACTGGTTGCAGAGGACGAGGAGTCCATTCGCGAATTTATTGTCATCAATCTGACCCGCAGCGGTTATACTGTGGAACAGGCGGAGAACGGCGCCGTGGCGCTGGAAAAGTTTGCAAAGGATGAAAGCGGCTTTGATGTGGCGATCCTGGACATTATGATGCCGGAGGTGGACGGTTTGGCTGTGTGCAAGCAGCTACGCGCCAAATCCTCAGACTTGGGCATCATTATGCTTAGCGCCAAGACGCAGGAGATGGACAAAATCACCGGGTTGATGTTCGGCGCCGATGATTATGTGACCAAGCCCTTTTCTCCCAGTGAGCTGATGGCGCGGGTAGATGCCGTTTATCGCCGGGTGGAGATGACCCGGGGCTTTCGCAAGAACGACACCACCGGGGACACGGTTGTGCTGGACGAGTTTGAGCTCAACCTACGCAATCGCACCCTGTCTAAGAACGGCTCCAACATTGAGCTGACCCAGGTAGAGTTCCAAATCATTGAATACTTCTTTAAGAACCCCAACGCTGCGCTGACCCGCACGGATATTCTTAAGACCGTATGGGGCAACAACTACTTTGGTGATGACAAGATTGTGGATGTGAACATTCGCCGCCTGCGCATGAAGGTGGAGGATGATCCATCCAATCCGGTATACCTGACCACCATTTGGGGCCTGGGTTACAAGTGGGTCACCAAAAATAACTAAGCAACGAGGACGAACTGCGCAATGGAAGAGAAATGGCTGAAAAAATTACATACAGCCGGGAGACTGAAAGAACTGCGGATGCAGGGTATCACAAAGCGGTGGGTGATCAATATTTTAGGTGTGATCGCCCTTTTCTTTGTGATCGTTTTTGTGGTTTCCGCTTTTACCATTCGCGCATACTATTATAATGCAGTTGAAAGTATCTTAAATTCCGGTGCGTCCACCACGGCCACCAATTACTTTTCCGGCCGACTGGACGGCGGCAGTTCCTTAGAGGCATCAGCTGCGGATTTTATTGACAGCTTCAGCTACCGGGACAAGACCACCATTTGGATCATTAACAATGCCGGCGGCGTAGTGACCTCCTCCAGCGGTTTTGCGGTAGAAAAGGTGCGTATGCCGGACTATGAGGAGGCCCTGGCCGGTGATACAGGGCGTGCACGATATGTAGGGCACATTACCGATAACGGCGAAAAATGCATGGCAGTCACACGCATTATTTACAGCGGCGACGGCGAGCCGATGGGCGCCGTGCGGGTCATCAGTTCTTTGGAGATGATCGACCGTCAGATCAGCACCATTGTTCTGCTGATTTTTTTGGCTTTGGTGCTGATCTTTGCGGTGATTTTGTACTCCAACCTGTTCTTTATCCGTTCCATTATTATCCCGGTGCAGGAGATCAACCAAACCACTAAGAAGATCTCGCAAGGGGACTACTCCGTTCGTATTGAGAAGAAATATAATGATGAAATCGGCGATCTGTCGGACTCCATCAACCAAATGGCGGAGGATATTTCTGCAACGGATAAAATGAAAAATGACTTTATTTCTACCATTTCTCACGAGCTGCGCACGCCGCTGACTTCCATTAAAGGCTGGGGCGAAACACTGGCGTTTGCAGAGAATGATAATGAGGACGAGATCACCCGCAAGGGACTGCAAGTGATCGTCCACGAGGCCGGGCGACTGGAGGGATTTGTAGAGGAGCTGCTGGACTTTAGCCGTCTGCAAAGCGGGCGCATGAAGCTGCGCCTGGCGCCTACGGATATCTTTGCCGAGCTGGATGAAACCGTTTTCACCTTCCGTGAGCGCGCCATGCGCGAAGGGATTGAGTTAAAATACAGCATTCCCGATCTGCCGGCTCCGGCCAATGCAGACGCCAACCGGTTAAAGCAAGTGTTCATGAACATTTTGGATAACGCTTTAAAGTATTCCAGAGCGCCTGCTAAGATATTTGTAAAGGCAGAATTTGCCAAAAAAGGCGGTCAGGATTATGTTAAAATCGCCGTTGCGGATCAGGGGTGCGGCATTTCCAAGGAAAATCTGCCCCATGTGAAAGAAAAATTCTATAAGGCAAATATGTCCGTGCGTGGATCCGGGATCGGACTAGCTGTCACCAATGAACTGGTGGAGCTGCACGGCGGCACCCTGGAGATCGACAGTGAGGAGGGCACCGGCACGCTGGTGACCATTTACCTGCCCATCAACAGTGCCCCCAGCAAAAAGGACTTAGCGCAGCAGCCCCAAACGGCAGAGACCAGAGAAGTGGATCAAAGTATGGAATTGAGAGGAAACAACGCCAATGCAGGAGAAAAAAACGCATAAAACATCGGTAGGTGGCCAGGCACTGATTGAGGGCATTATGATGCAAGGCCCCAAAGGTATGGCTACTGCCGTGCGCAAGCCGGACGGCGATATATTAACCGAATACCACGAATTCCACCGTCTGCGAGAGAAATATAAGTTTCTGGGTTGGCCGCTGATACGCGGCGCCGTGAACTTTTTTGAATCTATGGTGATCGGATACAAGACCCTGATGTACTCCGCTGAGGTCTCCGGTATGGAGGAAGTGGAGGAGGAAGAAATGAGCAAGTTTGAGCGCTGGCTGACGGACAAGTTGGGCGACAAACTGATGAAAGTGCTCACCGGTGTAGCGTCCGTGCTGGGCTTTGCACTGGCATTTTTGATCTTCTTCTATCTGCCGGTATTGCTGTTTAATGTGCTAAACAAACACTTTGACGGCACGCTCACTCCGGCCCAAGGTACAATTGAGGGCGTAACGAAAATTATCATTTTTGTTGTGTATATTGCGCTTGTCAGCCGAATGAAAGACATTCGCCGTACTTTTATGTACCACGGTGCAGAGCACAAAAGCATTGCCTGTTATGAGTCCGGGCTGGATTTGACGGTGGAGAATGTGAAGAAAATGACCCGCTTCCACCCGCGGTGCGGCACCTCGTTTATTTTTGTAATGCTGATTTTCAGCGTGATTTTTTATTCTGTTTTAGCCAAGTGTTTTCCGGTGATCGCTACCCAGCGGGTGCTGTGGATGCTGCTGAAATTGGTGTTTTTGCCGATTTTAATGGGGCTTGGCTATGAATTTATCCGCTATGCCGGTAAGCACGATAATTTGTTCGTCAAGATTGTCAGTGCACCGGGCCTTTGGATGCAGCGACTGACCACTCGGGAGCCGGACGACTCTATGATGGAGGTGGGCATCGCCGCACTTAAGGCTGTAATCACCGATAACCCGGAGGATGATGAAATCAAGTGACGGTTCAGGAAGCCTATAATTATAGTGTGTATTTTTTAGGCGCCAACGGCGTAGATGAAGAAGAATTCAAGGCCAAGTGCCTGGTGTGTCATTTGGCAAAGATCGCCAACCGGGACTACCACAGCCACCTAGGCGACCTGGTGAGCCAAAAAAAGCTGGCGGACGGCCTGTGGCAACTGAAAAGCGGCACACCGTTGCAATATGTGCTGGGGGAGTGGGACTTTTTAGACAGCACCTTTGCCGTGGGTCCAGGGGTACTGATCCCCCGGCCGGAAACGGAAGAACTGGCGCAGTTGGCTATTGAACAGGTCAAAAATGCAGGGTCGGCGCCTGTTGTATGGGACCTTTGCGCCGGCAGCGGCTGCATTGGGATCAGCATCGCCAAGGCCTGTCCCGGTGCCAGTGTCTACTGTGTGGAAAAGTCGACAGACGCCTTCGCTTATCTGCAAAAGAACGCCATGCCTGTTGCCAATGTACGCCCTGTACTGGCTGATATCAGCGGCGATTTGACTGCGCTGCCCAAACCGCAGGTGCTGGTATCCAACCCGCCGTACATTCCTGCTGCTGTGCTGCCTACCTTACAGCCGGAGGTGCTAAAGGAACCGATGATGGCACTGGATGGCGGCACGGACGGACTGGACTTTTACCGCCTGATTGCTGAAAAGATCGTGCCAACACTGGCCAGCGGCACGCAGCTGCTTTTGGAGATCGGCGACGAGCAGGGCAGGGCGGTGCAAAACCTGTTTACCACCTGCAAAAATGTGCAGGTTAGGCAAGACATTTACGGCAAAGATCGTATATTAATCGCCACCGTTGCGTAATTTTTCTTGACTATTGCGTAGGGATAATGGTATGCTATTCTTATCATTATAATTTAAGGGTGCTCTTATGCTTTCTATTCTTTCTTATTTGCGCCAGGGTGAGTACCTGCTGGCGCTGATTTCTATTCTTTCCAGCTGCTTTGTGGTGTTTTGCTGTTTACCTGTGCACGAGTTGGCACACGGGTGGGTGGCATATAAGTTGGGAGATACCACCGCCAAGGACGAGGGACGGTTGACCTTTAATCCTTTGGCCCACCTAAACCCCATCGGCACCATTATGATCTTTCTCTTTGGGATTGGTTATGCTCGCCCGGTGCCGGTGAATCCCAATCGTTTTAAGCATCCCAAAAGCGGTATGGCGCTGGTGTCCCTGGCCGGACCCATTGCCAATCTGCTGATGGGCTTTATCTTCAATTTTATTTATATCGCTATTTACAGCAAAGCACCCGGTGCCGATGGCTTTTTGGGTGCCGTAGAGTATTTTCTTTATTTTGCGGCCTGGATCAATGTGTCTTTGGCAGTCTTTAATTTGATCCCCATTCCGCCTCTGGACGGTTCCAAGGTGCTGGCGGCTGTGCTGCCTTATAAGGCATACAACAAATATATGCGCTATGAGCAATATATCATGATCGCACTGATGATTCTACTGTTTGTTGGCGCGCTGGACGGCGTGATCTCCACTTTAAGTACGGCGATGATGAAGTTTATTTCCATTATCCCGGCGCTAATCTTTTTGAGGTAATATGGAACAACCAAGTTATAAACTGGAGATTTTTGAGGGCCCGATGGATTTGCTCCTTCACTTGATCTCTAAGCATAAACTGAATATTAACGACATTCCTATTATTGAGCTTGTAAATCAATATTTGGATTATGTGCGAAAAATGCAGGAGGAGGATTTTGACATCGCCGGCGAATTTCTGGAGATGGCTGCCCGCCTGATTTATATCAAGACCGTATCTCTACTGCCCCGCCATGAGGAGGCAGAAACCTTAAAAAAAGAGTTGACCGGCGAACTGATTGAATACCGGGACTGCAAATTAATGGCAAAGGAACTGAGCGCCCACACAGACGGTTTTGACCGCTATGTGCGCACGCCTCAGGAGGGGTATGTAAACTATGCCTACGAGCGATTCCACGAAGGGGAGGAGCTTTTGCAGGCGTATATCAACGCTGCCGGGCGCGCCCAGCGCAAGCTGCCGCCGCCGTTGGACAGCTTTAAGGTGATTGTGGCGCGCAAGTTTGTAAATGTGGCGTCTAAGGTACAGACGGTACTGCGCAAGCTGTGGAACGGCAAGAAAGTGCGCTTTTTGTCCCTCTTTCAGGACGCCCAAACTCGCAGCGATATGGTCGCTACCTTTTTAGCGGTGCTGGAACTGGCTAAAACCAAGAAGATCACCATTGACGGGACCATGGAGGACCCGGATGTGCAAATCATAAACGAGGTAAATACCGTTGAGTGAGAAGAACAACACCATTGCCCAGTTAGAGGCCATGCTTTTTGCTGCCGGAGATCCGGTAGAGCCGGAAAAGCTGGCGGATGTGCTAAAATTGGATATTGAAAATGTGATCAAAATGCTTGGGTATTTGGAGGCCAAATACGACGAGAGCGGCAGCGGACTGCGGCTGATCCGCGTAGACGGCAAGTACCAAATCTGCACCAGAGAAGCCTATGCGGACGGTGTGCGTGCCCTACTGGAGATCAAAAAAAATACGCCTCTCAGCCCGGCCGCATTTGAAGTTTTGGCTATTGTGGCGTATAATAAAGCGGTGACTCGCTCCTTTGTGGAGCAGGTGCGCGGCGTGGATTGCTCCGGTCCCATCTCCGGTTTGGTGCAAAAAGGCTTGATCGAGGAGAAGGGGAGACTGGACCTGCCAGGCCGCCCGTTGGTGTATGGCACCACAGATCGGTTTTTGCGCTGCTTTTCCCTGAATTCCCTGGACGATTTGCCGGATCTGCCATCCACAGAGGAAGTGGAGCAGATTGCCAAGGATAACGGCCAAACCTCCCTGTTTGAGAAAGAGGGCGGCAAGGACGACCCGCTGGCTGCAGCGGCTGACGCGCTGGAAAGTGCCAATAATGACGATGAAAAAGAGATCTGAGCGGGAGAGGTGAGGACTTGAAAATCTTTTTGATTATAGTGGGTGTGCTGGTGGTGCTCATCGCACTGCTGATGTCTTTGTCTGCCACCTTAACTTTGATCTATGACGGCGGCTGGCATACCAGTGTACAAGTGCTGTTCATTAAGAAAGACATTGTGCTGTCCCAGATTCTTTCCTTTATCCTGTTCCCGGAAAAATCCGCCGATCAGGCTAAGAAAAAGGGCAAGGAGAAAAAAGAAAGCAAGGAAGACACCACGGAGCCTACGCCGGAAAATGCGCCTACGGAAGACGAGAAAGCGACCCAGGCTGTGCCGGAAAAATCGGAGAGCGAAAAGGCACCCGCAAAAGCGGAAGAAAAGCCCAAAAAGCCCAACTACTTCCAGCAGCTTTGGGACAAGGACGGCGTGATCGGTTACTTGCTGTTGATCAGCAATTTAGTGGAAACTGCGTCTTCTGCGGTAACAACTTTATTTAGGGGCTTCCATATTTATTCATTATATGTTAAAATGATTATCGGCGGCGCAGATGCCGCAGATATAGCTGAGAAGTACGGCACCCTCTGTTCGTTCTATTATCCCGTTAAGGGCATGATCTTAAACGGCATGAAGGTGGACCAATACGATGATTACATACAGCCGGATTTTATCGCACCCCGCTCGGAGTACGAGTTCCAGCTCATCGGCAGTCTCAGCGTCGGTCTTTTGGTGCGTATGCTCCTGCGGGCCGGTATCGTCTTTTTAAAAAATTTTATTAAAGATAAGTAAGGAGAAAGCATTATGAAAGAAACTCCGGTAAACAAGATTATGGAAAACACGCTGGAAAAAATGCGTGAAATGGTAGATGTTTCTACCATCATCGGCGATCCGATGGTCACCGGCGACACCACGCTTATTCCGGTATCTAAAGTGACTTACGGCTTTACCAGCGGCGGTACGGATCTGCCCACCAAGCAGCAGAATCAAGAGCTGTTCGGCGGTGGCGGCGGCGGTGGCATCACCATTACCCCGGTGGCCTTTATCGTGATCGAAAAGGGCAAGTGCCGTATGATGCAGATCAACAATTACACTTCCTCTGCGGATCGTGCTGTGTCTATGATTCCGGAGTTGGTAGACAAACTCACCGAGCTGCTGAAAGCCAAGGACGGCAAAGCAGACGAGGCGGAGACCCCCGCGGCCGAATAATGATGTACGGATCACCCGCATATATTTGTGTGGGTGATTCTTTTGTATGTAAAAAAGCGTATTTTTGCCGTTCTCTTATGTTTGTTTTTGCTGGTGCCGATGCCGGCGCTGGCGTCCACCAGCGCCCAAAGCGCCGTGGTGATGGATGCTGCCGGACACACGGTGCTGTATGAACAAAATGCCTATGAAGAACGGCCCATGGCCTCGACCACCAAAATTATGACCGCCTACCTGGCTTGTGCAGCCGGGGACTTGCAGCGAACGGTGCCTATAACAGCCGCTATGCTGGAAGACACAGAGGGCTCGTCCTTGGGATTGCATGTGGGGGATCGAATCACTTTGTACGATCTGGTGGTAGGCATGCTGTTGGTCAGCGGCAACGACGCTGCCAATGCGGCTGCAATCTTTCTTTCCGGCAGTACCAAGGCGTTTGCAGCCAGAATGAACAGTGCGGCCAAGGAAATGGGTATGCACCACACCCGCTTTGTGACCCCCTCCGGGCTGGATCGGGGCGATCATCATTCCACCGCTTACGACATGGCGCTGCTGACGGCTCACGCCCTTCAGAATAAGACCTTTGCCGAAATTTGCGCCGCGCCCAGAGCCAAAATGACCATCAACGGCAAAACAAAAACGGTATACAATCACAATCGGCTGCTCACTTCGCTGGATGGTTGCGTAGGCGTAAAAACCGGGTATACGGAACGGGCAGGGCGGTGCCTGGTGAGTGCTGTCAAATATAAGGGGAACACGCTGATCTGCGTAACCCTATCCGATCCGGATGACTGGGTGGATCACCGCCGGCTGCTGGACACCTGTAAAAAGCAGTACACCACCTACAAGCTGGACCGCCGTGTGCAGGTGCCGGTAGTGGGCGGCAGGGAGTCCTATGTGACCGCCGAGTTACGGTACAGCCAAACGGCGCTGAACGCCACTTATACCGTGCGGCTCTATTACTATCCTTTTGTTTATGCGCCGGTGAAGAAGGGCGATGTGATCGGCTACGCTTGTATTAATCAAATAATCGTGCCTATGCGGGCACAGGAGGATATTGAAATTTATGCCACAGAAGAATGAAGAACGACTGCAAAAGTACCTGGCCGAGTGCGGCGTGGCTTCTCGCCGAAAGAGCGAGGAGCTGATCGCTGCCGGTAAGGTGAAGGTCAATGGCCATGTAGCCCAAATCGGCGACAAGATCGACCCGCGCAGAGATCTGGTAACCGTGCGGGGGAAGAAAGTGCGCAAAACCCAGCGGAATTACTATATTTTACTGCACAAGCCCCGGGGCTATGTGACCACCGTGTCCGACGAATTAGGCCGTAAAACGGTGATGGATCTGGTGCGGGATATTGACGCCCGCCTGTATCCGGTAGGAAGGCTGGACAAAGACTCAGAGGGTTTGCTGCTGCTCACCAATGACGGTGCGTTTGCCAATGCCCTGACCCACCCTTGTCATGCGTACAGTAAAAAATACCGGGTGACCATTCGCGGCAAGGTAGACGACAGTGCGCTGCTGCAACTGCGAGAAGGGATTGATCTGGACGGCCGTATGACCGCCCCTTGTGATGTGACCGTCCTGACCGCAGAGGAGAACCGTACGGTGCTGGAATTTGTGCTTCACGAGGGGCGCAACCGCCAAATCCGGCGTATGTGCGAGGCAGTGGAACTGGAAGTGATTCGCTTAAAGCGTATTGCCGTAGGCTCCTTAAAGCTGGGTATGCTGCCGGTAGGGAAGTGGCGAGAGCTGACGGACAATGAGGTGCAAAAACTCATGCGCTCCGGTGCGCTGCAAACGGAGGACACAAAGAAGTGATCTGCCTTGCCAAATCTGCTGGAAATACAGCGGAATTTCTGCGCTTTTTGTATGGAATATGCTATTGCTATTCCGGGGCAACGGTGGTATAATTACAATAGGTAAGTTTGGACAGAGAATACTGTCGGCATTTGCCGAACTGCGCTTTTGTAATGAGCGGGAGCGCAAATGAGTGTACAGGAGGAACAACAAGTGAGCGAACTTGCAGAGAAGGACAAGCTGGCTGTGGATCGGCTGACTGCCCTGTTTGACGACGGCGCTTTTACTGAGATCGACGGCTACGCAAAATCCGCGTCCGGCGATGTGGAGGCTGCTGCCGGTTTCGGCACGGTGAATGGCAGTCCCGTTTACGCATTTGCACAGAATGTAAATGTAAACGGCGGTGCTATCAGTGTGGCCCAATGCGCAAAATTGAAGAAGATCTATGACCTGGCGACTAAGACGGGTTGTCCGGTGATCGGTATTTATGATTCCAACGGCGTAAAGCTGGACGAGGGCTTTGAAGCACTGTCCGCTTACGGCGAACTGGTGAAGGCTTCTACGGCGATGAGCGGCGTTTGCACGCAGATTTCCATTGTTGCCGGCAGTTGTTTGGGTGCCAGTGCCCTGATGGCCAATATGGCCGATGTGGTGATCGCCGTAAAGGACGCCGATTTCTATGTAACCACCCCCAGTGATGTGACCGCGGATACCTGCTACGAGCAGGGCACGGTGGATATTTTGGCAGACGATCTGGACGGCGCACTGACCGCCGCCAAAGATGTGGTGGCTCTGCTGCCGGGCAACAACCTGTCCCCGGCACCGGTGTATGACTTTACTGCACCGTCTGTGGCTGTGGACACCGGCGCGTCTGCAATGGATGTGATCTGTGCTGTGGCGGATGCCGGCAGCGTGGTAGAACTGAAGGGCGGCTATGCCACCCATTGCGTAACCGCACTGGCAACCGTTGGCGGCACCACCGTCGGCTTTGTGGCTTTTGACGGTTCTGCGGTTTGCCCCGCTTGCGCCTATAAGGCAGAGGCTTTCGTAAAGTTGTGCGACGCCTACAATCTGCCCATTCTCACTGTGGCAGACGCTGACGGCTTTGTAAAAGATGCAGAGAACGCTATGCTTACCGCAGCTACCCGTATGGAGACGGCTTATGCCACTGCCACTTGCCCCAAGATCGCATTGATCACCAGCAAAAGCATTGGCGGTGCGTATATTGCGCTGGCCGGTAAGGGCGCCAATGCAGATTTGACATTTGCTTGGGATACTGCTGTGCTTTCTCCGCTGGACGCAGAAGCTGCCGTTGCATTCCTGTACAGCGACCGCTTAGCAGCAGGGGAGAATCGTGGTTCTCTGGTGAAAGAATATAAAGAGACTCTCGCGTCTCCGTATACCGCAGCCGCCAGCGGGGCCATTGACGATGTGATCGTACCTGCTGACAGCCGTGCAAAGGTAATGGCTGCACTGGATATTTTGGCCGGTAAGCGTGAGAATACGCTGCCGAGAAAACATTCTGTTAAATAATCTGGAGGTTTCAATATTATGAAGAACTACACCATTACCGTGAACGGTACAGCTTACAATGTATCCGTAGAGGAGGGGACTTCCGCCGCTCCCGCAGCTGCGCCTGTTGCAGCTGCTCCGGCACCTGCTGCCGCTCCCGCTCCCGCAGCAGCGCCTGCTCCTGCTGCCGCACCGGCTCCTGCCGCTGATACCGCAGTCACCGGCGCTGTGACCGTTGAGTCTCCCATGCCCGGTACCATTCTGGATATTAAAGTGGCTTCCGGCGCTGCCGTTAAGAGCGGCGATGTACTCTTTGTTCTGGAGGCTATGAAGATGGAAAACGAGATTGTGGCGCCTCAGGACGGCACGATCGCCAGCATTAATGTAAACAAGGGTGACAGCGTAGAAGCCGGTCAGACCCTTGCTTCTCTCAACT
This sequence comes from Oscillospiraceae bacterium, assembly GCA_025757685.1. Taxonomy (NCBI): domain Bacteria; kingdom Bacillati; phylum Bacillota; class Clostridia; order Eubacteriales; family Oscillospiraceae; species Oscillospiraceae bacterium. Next base: position 838,769 of record CP107220.1, read on the forward strand.
GATAAAAAAGAGGTACAAGAATGGCTAAAATCGGCATTACGGAAACCGTGCTGCGTGACGCGCATCAGTCCCTGATCGCCACGCGTATGCGCACGGATGAATTTGAAGGCATTTTAGAGAAGATGGACAAGATCGGTTATCATTCTCTGGAGTGCTGGGGCGGTGCCACTTTTGACGCCTGCCTGCGCTTTTTGGATGAGGATCCCTGGGACAGACTGCGCTTGATCCGCAAAAAGTGCCCCAATACGAAGCTGCAAATGCTCTTCCGCGGGCAGAATATGCTGGGCTATCGGCATTATTCCGACGAGCTGGTGGATTACTTTGTAAAGAAGAGTATTGATAACGGTATTGATATTCTGCGTATTTTTGACGCACTCAACGATGTGCGTAATTTGCAGACTGCCATTAACGCAGCCAAGAAATACGGCGGTCATGTACAGGCTGCAATTTCTTACACCACCGGTCCGGTGTTTGACACGGAATACTACTGTCATTACGCGAAGGAGCTGGAGGACGCAGGTGCAGACTCTATCTGCATTAAGGATATGGCCGGTTTGCTGACCCCTTACGGCACCTATGATTTGGTTAAGGCGCTGAAAGAGACGGTAAATATTCCCATTCAGTTGCATTCCCATTACACTTCCGGTTTGGCTTCCATGGTCCACTTAAAGGGCATTGAAGCCGGCGTTGATGTAATTGATACTGCCATGAGCCCCTTGGCTATGGGTACTTCTCATCCGGCTACCGAGTCTATGGTGGCGGCTCTGCAAGGCACCCCGTATGACACCGGCTTGGATCTGAAAGCTTTGTCCGAGGTGCGTGACTTTTTCGTCCCCCTGCGAGAGAAATATCTGGCAGATGGTCTGCTGAACCCGAAAATGCTGGGCGTGGACGCCAACACTCTGCTGTACCAGGTGCCCGGCGGTATGCTTTCCAATCTGCTTGGCCAGTTAAAACAAGCTGGCAAGGAGGACAAACTGGAGGAAGTGCTGGCCGAAGTGCCGCGCGTGCGTAAAGACAGCGGTTATCCGCCGCTGGTGACCCCCACCTCTCAGATCGTGGGCACGCAGTCCGTGTTTAATGTCATTACCGGCGAGCGCTACAAAATGGTTACCAAGGAGTTTAAGGACATGGTTGCCGGCAAGTACGGCAAGACACCGTGCCCCATTGACCCTGAATTCCAGAAGAAGATCGTGGGTGACGAAGAAATTATCACCTGTCGGCCGGCCGATCTGATCCATGATAAGATCGACGACTTTAAGGCAGACATCGCCGAGTATTATGAGCAGGAGGAGGATGTTCTCTCCTACGCACAATTCGGTCAGGTTGCCGTTAAGTTCTTCCAGAAGAGAAGAGATAAAAAGTACGGCTTGGATGGCAAACACGACGATATGGACAACAAGATCCACGCAGTTTAATTGCAAGGGCGAAGTTTCGGCTTCGCCTTTTTGCCGTTCTTTGCTTACCGGTAACCCGGAAAGTGAAGAAAGATAAAAGGCAATGCCGTACAGATTTTGCAATAAATGCCTATTTACACAAAAAAAGGCTGTTAAGTGTAAGTTTTTGTTGACCTTGATAACAGCCGGTGTTATAATCTATTCAGAAAATTTAACGGAGGGATTTTCATGAACGTATTGATTTTTGGCGGTACCGGTTTGCTGGGCTCCGCCGCAGCACAGATTTTTATCGACAGAGGGCATCATGTAAAGACCATTGCACTGCCCCCGCTGCCGGAAGGCGCACCTATTCCCAAGGAGATGGAGATCGAGTTCGGCAACTTCCTGGAGCTGTCCGATGAGCAGCTGGAAGCCGCTATGACCGGCATGGATGCATTTGTTTATGCTGCCGGTGTGGACGAGCGTGTAGAGTTCCCCGCTCCCGTATATGACGCTTATAAGAAGTACAACATTGATCCTGTGGATCGTTGCCTGGCTATGGCCAAGAAGTGCGGCGTAAAGCGTTGCGTAGTGCTGGGTTCTTATTTCTCCTGGCTGGCTAAGACGCACCCGGAAATGGATCTTTGCGCAAAGCACCCCTATATCCGCTCTCGTATTGATCAGGAGAAAGTGGCTGCAAAATATGCTGATGAGAACATGGGTGTTGGCGTGCTGGAGCTGCCTTACATCTTTGGTACACAGCCCGGTCGTCGTCCTGTTTGGGTCATTTTGATCGAGCAGCTGCAGCGGTTTGAGAAATTGCCTTTCACTATGTATCCGGCCGGCGGTACAGCTATGCTGACCGTGCGTCAGGTAGGTGAGTGCATCGTTGGCGCTGCGGAGCAGGTACAGGGCTTCCGTGCTTATGGCATCTCCTGCTACAATATGCACTGGAGAGAGTTCCTGAAGATTGTTTACCGTGCCATGGATGGTATTCAGGATCGTAAGATCGTGGATGTACCGAAATGGACTTTCCAGGCCTTTGGTCTGCATATGCGCAAGGAATATGCAAAGCGCAATGTACAGTCCGGTATTGATCCCGTAGGTCTGGCTGACATTATGGGTATGGATCTGTTCATTCCCACGGATGACACCAAGGAACTGGGTTGCACCCCCGATGATATTGAGGCTGCCATCTTTGATTCCATTGCTCTGTCTAAGGCTTCCTTTGAGGGTAAAGCAAAGCTGCTGGAAATGAAGGGCGAGTAATCCTACATAATAAAAATATGCGCTCCGGAGTATTCCGGAGCGTTGTTTTATGCTTTAATGAAATAAAGCGGCAACCGTTCGGCTGCCGCTTTTTCTGTAACGATATTTTAGATATGGTTTTTCAGGTAAGACAAAATCAGAGGATTGACCTTGCTGTCATAGTTTTTACCCATGGCGTAATTCTCTCTGTTAAACCCGTGATTTGCGCCTTTAATGCGATACAGGGTAGCAGACTTGTAGGTCTTAACTGCCTTTTCTGAGTATCGGATGGGCACGCGGCTGTCTGCCGTGCCGTGAATGATCATCACGTCTTTTTTAAAGTTTTTGATGTTGCCGTAAATATCATAATCGATCAGGGTGGAAATATAATCGCGCCCCACGGTCATCACCAGAAAGTTGGCAGTCTTGGGCACATGGCCTTTGTAGTTCTTGGTCATTTCGTCCGCCATATTCAGTCCCGGGTACATCAGGATCAGTCCACGCACCTTGCTGCTGTTCTTGGAAGCCGTCAGTGCCGACACCAAACCGCCTTGACTGGTGCCCAACAGAAAAATTTTGTTCTTGTCCACCCGCTTGAGCGCCCGCGCCTTACTTAATACGGACTCTAGGTCCTTTACTTCGGTAAAGACGGTCATATCCGTGGTTTTACCGTTGCTCTTGCTCTTCTTGCTGCCGCCGCAAAAGTCAAAGCAGTAGGCCACATAGCCGTTCTTGGCCAGCATGGAACAGTAAGCGTTCATGGACTTGTAGGTCAGCCCAAAGCTATGGGACAAAATGACTGTGGGTCGGTGATAACCGACGCCGTCCGGTACATAGACCTGACCGTAAATGCGGTTCTTGCCCCGTTTGGCCCAAACCGTCTCTGTGTGGTACGCCTGCTTGCGGATATTGGCTTTTACAGTCTTGGTATTGCTCCAAGAGCCGTAATACTTCTTTCCGTTTAAGTTCTTATAAGGCCGCAGGTGCACATAATAAGTGCCGCTGTATGGCGCATAGTAGGTGGCCGCCTTGTTGCTGCCGCCCACCAAAATGCTCTCACCGTTTTTGAACTGCTTATTGCGGGCGTAGATCACCTGGTAGCCGCTGGCAGCGCCCTTTTTCCAGCTGACGGTTATTTTTGCACCACTTGCTTTTGCAGACTGCAAGGTAACTTTTGCCGGCTTGGTGGCGACGGTCAGGGTTTTCGCTTTTTTGGAATATAATGTTTTCTTTCCGGCCTTTTTGTAGGCGTGGATCTGAAGCTTATAGGTAGTGGCAGGGGACAGCTTTTTGACTGTGCCTTTGATTGCGCTGCCTTTGGTGGCGGTGAGCACCGTTTTCCATTTTTTGCTCTTGCTGTCATACCGGCGAATGCGGTAGCCGCTGGCACCTTTCACTTTACTCCAGCTTAGGCTGACGGTGCTTGCAGAGCAGCCGGTCATAGAGAACCTGGCTACTTTGCCGGGTGCAGAAGCAGCCAGCGCCACTTCACCCGGGAACACCATGGTTAGCACCAAAAAAGCGCTGAAAAGGGCACACAAAGCACGTTTATATGCAGATTTTTTCAAGCTGATCACTCTCCTTAACATTTCCATCGTGTGTCTATCATTTTTTGCAGTAGATTAAAATAGGTCCAACCCAGCGCCCGGGCGGCAATCAGGTCAGGCAATCCTGGTCTAACCGATTGGGCCGTACTGCGCCGGTAAGATTGGGTTTGAAGTTATAAAAATTTCAGCTGCCTCTCACTTCCTTACGCCCTCATAGTAGCACAAACCTTTTCATTTGTAAATAAGCAGACAAAATAATCCGCAAATGTCTGTTATCCCGGTGAAACCGCAGTTGCCTTTCTGCAGATTTGGTAGTATAATAGCGGGGAAGTTTTATGACAGGACGAGGGTATATGAAAGAACAAATCACCATAGAGGAACTGCTGGCGCTGGAACCGGGCAGCTACCTGCTTTATGATATGCGGGACCGCTATTCCTTTGATTACGGCGCCATTCCCGGTGCAGAGCATAAAGAACAGACGGCGATCTTAGAAGCGGCGGACAGCCTACCGAAGGACATGCCGGTCATCATCTGCTGCAAAAGCGGTCTCCTTAGTGATGCGGTGGCCGAGGAGCTGCGCACCCGTGGGGTACAGGCCATGAATTTACAGGGCGGCTACTACGGCTACCTGATGCAAAGCCTGCACTTTGAGGCGGATAAAGCGAAAGAAGTGCAGCACAGTATTCACAAGAAGTTTCATAAAGAAATTTGGAGCCGCTTTACTGCTGCTTTGGACGAATACAGACTGTTGCAGTCGGGTGATAAGGTGGCCGTTTGTATCAGCGGCGGCAAGGACAGTATGCTGATGGCGCTGCTGTTCCAGGAACTGCAAAAGCACAGTCGCTTTCCCTTTGAAGTGGTGTATCTGGTGATGGATCCGGGTTACAGTCCCAAGAACCGGGAGGTGATTGAGCGCAACGCCCGCACCTTAGGACTGCCCATTACCGTGTTTGAGACAGATATTTTCTCATCCGTTTTGCATATTGAAAAGTCGCCCTGCTATATCTGCGCCCGTATGCGCCGTGGGCATTTGTATAACAAGGCCAAGGAGTTGGGCTGCAACAAGATCGCCCTGGGTCACCATTACGACGATGTAATCGAGACGATTTTAATGGGCATGCTGTACGGAGGCCAGGTGCAAACCATGATGCCCAAGCTGCACAGCACCAACTTTGCCGGTATGGAACTGATCCGCCCGCTGTACTTGGTGCGGGAAAGCAGCATTGAACACTGGCGGGATTATAACGGCCTGCACTTTATCCAGTGCGCCTGCAAGTTTACGGACACCTGCACCTCTTGCAACCCGGACAATACTTCCAAGCGTAAGCGTACCAAGGAACTGATCCAAATGCTGCATGCAGAAAGTCCACAGGTGGAAAGCAACATCTTCCGCAGTGTGGAGCATGTGAATATTGACACAGTGATCGGCTACAAGCAGCACGGTCAGCTTCATTCGTTCCTGGACAGTTATGATGAAACCGAATAAGCCTAAATAAAATGAACCCCGGAGTACAAACTCCGGGGTCTTTTGTATCTGATTTGGTTTTAGAAGTTCAGCAGACCTGCGCCGCCGTTGACTGCCATAAAGGCAGAGGAGAACACCAAAGACACAATGGTCATCAGCTTAATAAGAATGTTGATAGACGGGCCGGAGGTGTCCTTAAAGGGATCGCCTACGGTGTCGCCAACCACGGCAGCCTTATGGGCTTCAGAGCCTTTGCCGCCGTCTTTCAGACCCTCAATGTACTTTTTGGCATTGTCCCAGGCACCGCCACTATTGGCCATAAAGATTGCCATCATAACGCCGCTGACCAGCGCACCTGCCAGCAGACCGCCCAGGCTCTCAACACCCAGCAGGAAGCCTACCAGTAAAGGAGCCACCACTGCCATAATGCCGGGCAGAATCATCTCTTTAAGTGCTGCGGTAGTGGAGATGGACACGCACTTGGTGTAGTCCGGCTTCTCCGTACCCTTTAAGATGCCGGGTTTCTCCCGGAATTGGCGGCGCACTTCCTCGATCATCTTGTTCGCAGCCTTGCCAACGGAACTCATGGTAAAGGCAGAGAACAGGAAGGGGAGCATACCGCCCAAGAACAAGCCTGCCACAACTTTGGCATCCAAAATGCTCATACCGCCACTGGTGATATTCGTAGTTTCTGCAAAGGAGGCGAACAGCGCCAGCGCCGTCAAAGCGGCAGAACCGATGGCAAAGCCTTTGCCTACTGCGGCTGTGGTGTTACCTACGCTGTCCAGCTTATCGGTGATCTTGCGCACAGAGCCATCCAGTTCACTCATCTCGGCAATACCGCCGGCATTGTCCGCAATCGGACCGTAAGCGTCCACCGCCACGGTGATCCCGGTGGTAGACAGCATACCTACGGCAGCAAGTGCGATACCGTAAAGACCTAAGAATTTGTAAGACAGCAGTATACCCACAGCGATAAACAGCACCGGAATGGCGGTGGAACGCATGCCCACGCTCATACCGCTGATAATGTTGGTTGCAGCGCCGGTTTTGGAGCTTTCTGCAATTTCTTTTACGGATTTATAGTGATCGGAAGTATAAATTTCCGTCAGCTTACCGATGGCAGTGCCCACGATCAGGCCGCACAGCACACACCAAAAGCCGTTCATGGTGCCCAGCATAAAGTGGCTCAGCAACCCGGCGGCAAGGATCACCAGCGCCGTTGCCGTATATTCGCCCCGGTTCAAGGCGCGCTGCGGGTCCGTGCCGTCCTTGGCGCGTACAAAGAATGTGGCGATCACGGAACCGAGAATGCCCACGCCGCACAGCACCAGCGGGAAGATCGCCGCATACAGGCGACTGCTGACGGTGGTAGCCGCAAATGCCAAGGTGATGGCAGAGATAATGGAGCCAACATAGCTTTCAAACAAATCGGCGCCCATACCGGCTACATCGCCCACATTGTCACCCACATTGTCTGCAATGGTTGCCGGGTTGCGGGGATCGTCCTCCGGAATACCTGCCTCCACTTTGCCCACCAGATCGGCGCCTACATCCGCAGCCTTGGTATAAATACCGCCGCCGACACGGGCAAACAGAGCGATAGAAGACGCACCCAAACTAAAGCCTGTGAGAATATTCAGAGCAGAGGCATTGCTCACCAGATCGTACTTACTGTTTAGGAACAGGAAGATTAAACCCACGCCGATGACGCCCAGGCCGACCACAGACAAACCCATCACGGCACCGCCGCTAAAGGCAATCTTTAGTGCTTTATTCATGCCTCGCTCCCGCGCAGCATTGGCGGTGCGCACATTGGCTTTAGTGGCCACGGTCATACCAAAGAACCCGGCCAGGGTAGAGAACAGAGCGCCCAGCACAAAGCAAACGGCGGTGAGCCAGTTGATCACCAAGCCGATCACTACAAACAGTACCACGGCAAAAACAATCAGAATTCGATACTCGGCAAACAAAAAGGCGCGAGCGCCGGTGGCGATGGCGTCGGCAATCTCTTTCATCTTTGCCGTGCCGGCGTCTTTCTTACCGATATAGCGTGCAGTGAACAGGGCGAACAGCAGCGCCACCAAACCGCACACAGGTACAAGGTACAATAACTTTTCCATAAATTAACCACTCCCGGTCCGAATTCCGGCAAAGCCGAGAATTCTTATACTTTATTCTATTTTTACCATACTTGTAAGAAAAAGTCAACAAACAAAATAGCCGCCGTTTATTAAGAATTGTTTATGTTTGACAAAAATATGCAAAAAAGGCGATATAAGTGCATAAGATTTCGTATACCGGCCCAAAACAGTCCGGCGTGTGCATAAAAAAACAGTACGGCAGAACCGTACTGTTTTTATCGCTATAAAATAGTATGTAAGACTTAGTCGGCAGTTTTTTCGTTCTGCTCTGCCAAACGGGCAGCGCGCTTCTCCGCCAGTTCCACGATCATCTGCTGCTGCAGGTCACCGTGAATGTTGTAGAACAGGAAAGACAGACCGTAAAGGCCACGGGCCAAACCGGGCAGGATACAGAACACCGCCCAAATACCGGACAGAATAGCGGGATCCGTTTGAGGCACAGCGTTGCCCAGGGAGTCGGTGAGGGGAATGTAGTTAATCCAGGTCAGTACCATACCGGACATCCAAGAAGTAATAGAAGTTGCCAGTTTCTGAAAGTAGCCCTGTACGGTGGTTACCAGCGCTTCGTTACGCAGACCGTGCTTCCATTCCATATAGTCCAGAGCTTCTGCGGTCAAAATGGGGTTAACCACCTGAATGACTTTATTGGGCAGGCCGCAAATGGTCAGACCGAAGACCACCCAAATGAAGTTGAGAATTCTGTGGTCGCCGAAAGTCTGGCCAAAGGGGTGGTAACCGATAAAGAACAGAGTAAAGTAAGCCACACCGCCAAACACACCGGCCAAGATTGCCGTTACGCGAGCACCCAGCCTCTTAACCAGTTTGGCAGCCATAGGCACCATCAGGTAGTTGGGAATACCGGTAAATAGACCGCAGATGGTCTGGTTCATAATGGCGCCGGTATTGTTTAGCCAGAAGTACTGCTCGGAGGAGCCGCCTACGGCCTTAAAGTTGTTAAAGAAATCCGACAGAATGATGGCAAACAGGGGACGGTTGGAGAAGATCTCCTTAATGGACTGGAGAACAGAGGTCTCGTTCATCTCCTCGCGGCTCATCAGCGGCACCCGCTCCCGCATATTGAAGAACCCGAACACCGAGAACCCGGCGCAAAGGATCAACATACAGTAGGCGAAGCCGGAGTACACGCCCTGCATGGTAATGTTCTTATTAACCTTTGGCAGCAGCTGTACAAACACGGGAACCAGTGAGGGCAGCCAGGTGCCGAACAGCTCAAAAAACTTGGTGGTGGTAATTAAGTTATTTCGCTCGTCGTTATTTGGCGTTATGTTATAAACAAGCAGCCAGTAGGCGCCGAAGTAGCTCATACCCAGACCGTACAGTAATATGCCTATGGCGGACCAAACGATCTTTTGTGTGGAATTCAGATCCGGAGCGGTAAACATCATATAGCCGCCGATGAGCCACATAGGCAGGGACAGGATCAAGAACGGCCGAATACGCCCCCAACGGGTACGGGTACGGTCAATGATCAGTCCGCTGATGGTATCGTCCGCCGCATCATAAATGGAGGCAAACAGGTTGATGTTTGCGTACGCGGTGGTGTTCAGCTTTAAAAACTGGATCATAAAGAATTCCTTGAACGCACTGGTAAACTGGTCCAAGTTCTTCTTACCGAAGTTCACCAGCACAAAGGCGGCGATCTCCTTCGGTGACAAGTAGCGCTTTTTGGTATAGGCCAGCCTTTCCAATTCTTCCAGTTCAGAATCGTTTAGCTGCTGAGACTCAACTTTTTCTGCCAAAACATTCCCTCATTTCAGGGCCGTAGCCCAACAAAATCATAACGATATAATTTTAGCATAATAAGTAGAGCAAATCAACACTTTTTTCTGTACAAAAGTAACAAGATAATGCACGATGAGAAAAGTTGTGTAACATTTCTCCTGGCTTTTGATTTTTGCCGGCAATTCTATTGACAACCGGCGCCAAACATTATAAAATATTTTGGTGAATATGATGGCTGTAACGGACTGATATTCGTTTCCATATTCGTTTTCATTGATAACAGAACCAGCGCCACGGCGCCGAAAGGATGTAGACTATGGCATCGACCTGCCCCAACTGCGGCAAAAAATTACATTTTTGGAACATTAAGGCGGAGTGCTCCGCCTGCGGTGTGAGCATTCCTAATTTTGATTGGGAGGCCAGACTGGAGGAGGACAACCGCAATGCGGAAAAAGCCTTCGGCGTGTTTAACCGCACCCTCAGCCGTATGGCGTATTCCATGTGGGGCACCAAGCTGCGCATTGCTCGCCTGGTGCTGACCTTTTTGCCGGCTGTGGGTTTCATTTTACCCTGGTCCAATATCAAAGGCACCGGCTCCAGCTTTGTGCTGAGTATTCTCGCTTTTGACGGTAGCAAGTCGCTGATTGACTTTTTCAAGGCGTTTTTTGGCGATGTAGGACTGTTTACCACAACTATGGGTATGGAGGGCTACGGCGGTCCGGTGACCCTTGGTGTGATTGGCTACTTCCTGTTCTTACTCAGCGCTTTATTTATTGTGATCGCATTCTTTATGGTACTGATCCGCTGCAAGAATTCCAAGACCAAGACGACCATTGTTTTTGATGTACTGTCTGTTGCGGCTTCTGTCGCCGCCGTAATCTGCTTTACCGTTGGCGGTCAGCGGGGCGCGGATCTGGGTGCATTCAGCTTTGGCGGCAACGCGGCTCTGGCACCCAGCGGTTCCATCGGTTGGGGCTACTTTGTGGCGCTGCTTTTGCTGCTGGTTGCCACCGGCATGAACATTGCCGTTGTTAAAGCGCCGGCCAAGTCTGACGAGCAGTTGGAGAACGAACGCCTGGCGCGGGTGGCTGCGAAAGAAGAAAAAGAGCGCCTGGCTGAAGAAAAACGGGAACTGGAGCGCGTACAGGCTGCCAAGAAAGCCCAGGAAGAAGAAAAAGCTAAGGTGGAAGAAGCCAAGCGAAAGCTGGCTGCCAAAGCGGAAAAGCGTAAGAACAAGAAATAAACCAAAAGGAGCGGCACAGCTGCGGCAAATCGCCGAGCCTGCGGCTCCTTTTTTGTTGCCTTGACCGGCAAGGCCGGTTTTGGTATAATGTAAAAGAGATTATTCGACTATTCGACAACTGGAGTGATATGATGGCAGAGGACAAACAAGAGTTGACCCCAACCGTAGAAAAAAAAGCAAAGAAGAAGCTCAGTGGCAAACAAAAAGGCATAATCGCCGGCGTTGTGGTGGCCGTAGTGATACTGCTGGTAGGCATTGCCGGTTACGTGGTGACCCATGTAAACAGCTACGCCTTTTACAATAAAGTCGTGATCGCGTTGGCACCGGATAAAATAGAGGACTACGGCAAGACCTTTTACCTTAAGACCAACCCGGACTATGACCAGAAGAAGGCACCCAACGAGCCAATGTTCATCTGCTACTATAAAGATGCAAGCGGCAAGGAAGTGGATCTGCCCGGCGGCACCTATAAAGAGAACGGCAATAACGGCCAGGTGCTCATCGCATTTTTGGGCAAAGCCGCCGAGAAAGTGGTCGCCATTCAAAAGACCGTAACCATTATCTTTTGGGTGTTGGTGGCCGTGGCCGTTTGCGTGCTGATCTATATTTGGTATCGGCTGGACGCCCGCTATGAGGAGCGCCAAATGCTGGCTGCCCACGGTGGCAGAGAAAAAGATAAAAAGAAACACAAGAATTAAGTCTGCGATGGCAGTGCGAGGTTTGCTTATGAACTACGATTTATTGTTTTCTCCCGCCAAAATCGGCAATGTGACGGTAAAGAACCGGATTATTATGGAGCCGATGTGCCTTGGCTTCGGTCAATTTGACGGTCGGGCCACGGATACCATGATGGACTATTACGAAGAGCGGGCCAAGGGCGGCGTAGGACTGATCTTTACAGAGATTACCCGTGTCAACGATATGACCGGTGCGTCCTCCTTCGGTCAACTGGGCATGAGTCATGATTACCAAATTGACTCCCTGCGCACCATGGCACAACGGGTACACCGTCACGGCACCAAATTGATGGTGGAGCTGCACCACCCGGGGCGGCAAAATCTGGGGCTGATGGTGGGCACACTGCCTATTTGCGTAGCCGGCGACCGCTTCCTCGGGTCCGCTTATGCCAAGCTGCTGTACGGCAGTGTAATCCCTCCCGGTAAGAAGTTGCAGGATAAGGACATTGTGCCCCGCACCGTGGCACCCAGCCGATGCGAAAAAAGCAAAATGAGCGAAAGCGTCAACCGTGGTCTGTCCCACCGGGGTGTGCAGCGGCTGATCATGCAGTTTATTGAAGCTGCACAAAGAGTAAAGAAAGCCGGCTGTGACGGTGTGGAACTCCACGCCGCCCATGGCTATCTCATTCAGCAATTCCTGTCACCGAATACCAACCGGAGAACGGACGAATACGGCGGTTCTCTGGAGAACAGAATGCGTTTTTTGACGGAGATCATTGACGGCATTCGCATCACCTGCGGGCGGGATTTCCCCATTGTGGTGCGTCTGTCGGTAGATGAGATGTACGATCGCATCGGCCAGCCCGGCAAGGGCTACGGCTTGGAAGAGGGCCTGCAAATGGCCAAAATTCTGTCTGACAAGCGCATTGACGCCATTGACGTGTCATCTGCGTGCTACGATACATTCAATTACTGGCTGGAGCCGGTAACTTTCCCTTGCGGTTGGCGCAAGCACCTGGCCCAAGCGGTCAAAGAAGTGGTGAACATTCCTGTGATTGCCGCCAATTTGATTCGCACCCCGGAGCAAGCGGAAGAACAGCTTGCACAAGGTATTCAGGACTTTGTAGGTCTTGGCCGTCCCTTGATTGCTGATCCATACTGGGCAGACAAGGCAGAGCAGGGGAAGGCTGGTGAAATTCGCCACTGTATCAACTGCCTATACTGCTTTGAGAGTATGATGGAGGGTGCCTATAAAGGCGAGCACGGTCATTGCTCCGTGAACCCGTTTGTAGGCCGAGAGCGCACAATGTTGGAACAAAACGGCAATGGGCGCAAGGTGGTTATTGTCGGTGCCGGACCTGCGGGTCTGACGGCAGCGGAACTGCTGGCTCGCCGGGGATTTGATGTGACCGTACTGGAAAAAGCCAAAACCCCCGGCGGTCAGGTACTGTTGGCAGCCAAGCCGCCCCATAAGGAGCGCATGACCTGGTGCACGGAGGATTTGACTACCCTCGCGCAGGCAGCGGGTGCGGAAATTCGCACCCAGGTAGAAGCGACAGAAGAAATCATTGCCGCTTATGATCCTTACGCTGTGATCTGTGCCACCGGCGGCAGCGCCGTACACCCAAAGGCTTTCAGCGGCGAAAATGTGTGTACGGTGACGGATATTCTCACCGGCAATGTGAAAGTGAAAGACAAAAAGGTGGCGGTGATCGGCTCCGGCATGACCGGACTGGAAACCTCCGAGCTGCTGGTAAGCCAAGGCAATCATGTGACCATTGTGGAAATGGCGCCCCGCATTGCACCCGGTGCATACTTCCAGCACGTGGACGATGTGCTACCTAAGTTACAGGCGGCACGCACTGTCTTTATGGTGGGACAAAAACTGCTAGCCGTTCATCCGGACAGCATTGAACTGGAAAATGTGGACACCGGCAGCAAAACCATGGTGCCTTGCGACCTGGTGGTGCTCTCTTTGGGCGTGCGCCCGGAGAACGGCTTGTATGAAAGCATTAAGAGCAGCTTCAGCCGTGTATATAACATCGGCGACAGCAACAAAATCGGCCGAATCCACAACGCCACAGAAGCCGCCTACCAATTGGCAATGTCCCTGTAAATCACATAAAAAATGACCCCGAACCACTCCGGTTCGGGGTTTTCTTGCTTTACAGCACGATTAGTTTTTTGGTCACATTGGATAAGTTCTCTCGGCCGTTGGGGGACAGGTAGAGCACGTCTTCAATGCGGATGCCGAATTTGTCCGGCAAATAGATACCAGGCTCCATAGAGGTCACATTGCCGGTTTGGTACACATCCCCGCTGCGGGGCGAGGCGTTATAACCTTCGTGTATTTCCAGCCCCACGCCGTGCCCCAGGGAGTGGCGGAAATATTGCGCCTTATCCTCCGCTGCCAGTACATCGTAGGCCGCTTGGTACACCTCTTTGCAGGGCACGCCGGCGTGCAGCGCCTGAATACCTGCCAGCTGCGCGCGGAGCACCAGGTCATAAGCCGCCTGCATTTCTGCAGTGGCGCTGCCCACGGCCACTGTGCGGGTCATATCCGAATGGTAGCCCCGGTAGGTGGCGCCAAAGTCAAACAGCACAAAGTCGCCCTTTTGCACCTCCCGATTCTCCGGCACACCGTGTGGCATGGAGGTATGGGCGCCGGTCAGGAGAATGGTGTCAAAACTGACGCCGTCCGAGCCGCCCAGCGCCATTAGATAGTCAAACCGGGCAGCCAGTTCCTTTTCCGTTTTGCCGGGCTTTACATCGTTAAGAAGCTCTAAAAACGCCTTTTCCGCAATGCGGTTGGCGGTTTTCATTAGATCGATCTCCCACGGCTCTTTTACATTGCGCAGATCCATCACACCGTTGCCGACAGGGCGCAATTCGCCGCTGAAAATGCCTTGCAGCTGCGTGTACTGCCGGTAAGCAATGGTACGGTCCTCAAACAGCAAAATCTTGCAGTCGATTTTTGCCAGCAGGGCGTTCAGTTCGTCCCAAAAGCCGGTGGTAATCTCCGTCACCTGCACGTCGGTGTCCGCCGCGTGGAGCCGGGCGGTCTCCGTATAGCGAGAGTCTACCAGCTGGTACACAGCCGTTGGCGTCACCAAAATCATGCCCTCGCTGGGGGAAAAGCCGCACACATAGTGCATATTGGCTTCATCCAGCAGCAGCAACGCGTCTGCACCGGCCGTTTTTACATAATTCATCATTTTTTTCGTATGCATAATATCACCTACACAATAGGATAGCACAGATTTTTTACTTGTCAATTCCAAATTTTTGTCTTATTTGTTTCTTTAGTATTGACAAGGCGGGCGGGGGTGTGCTATCGTTCCTTTGTAACAAAATCTTATCACTTCCGGGGGTAGTTATGGAAAAGTATTTGATCAATCCCAACCAGCGGATCGCCACCATCAGCAAGGACATTTACGGCCATTTCAGCGAGCATTTGGGTCGCTGCATTTATGACGGCATTTTTGTAGGCAAAGACTCTAAAATTCCCAACGTGAACGGTATGCGCACCGATGTGGTCACGGCGCTGAAAGACATGGGCATTCCTGTGCTGCGCTGGCCCGGCGGCTGCTTTGCCGACGAGTACCACTGGACGGACGGTATCGGCGAACAGAAGGATCGTAAAAAGATGATCAACACCCACTGGGGCGGTGTGGTGGAGGACAACTCCTTTGGCACCCACGAGTATTTTGAGCTCATCCGCCAGCTGGGGTGTGACGCTTATGTAAACGGCAATGTAGGCTCCGGCTCCGTGCGGGAGATGAACGAGTGGGTCGAATATATGACCTTTGACGGCGTATCACCTATGGCGGACCTGCGGAAAAAGAATGGTGCCGATAAGCCCTGGAAGCTGCGCTACTTTGGCGTTGGCAACGAGAGCTGGGGCTGCGGCGGCCACATGAACGGCGATTACTATGCGGACGAGTTCCGCCGCTACAACACTTATGTGCGGGATTATACTGCCGGTGAGCATATTTACCGTGTGGCCTGCGGTCCCAATGCTTTTGACTTCAAATGGACGGAGCAGGTGATGCGCAAGGTGCCCGGCCAGGCGGACGGTCTGTCGCTCCACTACTACACCGTACCTTATAATTGGGATCACAAAGGCTCTGCCACAGAGTTTAATTTGAAAGATTATGACCGTACGGTGGCCAAGGCCTACCGTATGGAGGAGCTGGTTCGCCGCCATACAGAGATTATGAATGCCCTGGACCCCCAAAAGCGGGTGGATCTGATCGTAGACGAATGGGGTACCTGGTTTGATGTGGAACCGGGCACCAATCCGGGCTTTCTGTACCAACTAAACACCATGCGAGACGCTATGGTGGCTGCGCTGACTTTGAATATTTTCAACAAGCACGCTGACCGGGTACAGATGGCGAATATTGCGCAGACGGTGAATGTACTGCAAGCAGTGATCCTAACCGAAGGGGACAAGATGGTGTTGACCCCCACATACCATGTGTTTAAGATGTATAAGGACCACCAACAAAACACATTGATCGGCTCCTACCTTACCAACAGCAATACCGTAGAGTGCGAGGAGTGCAGTGCACCCCAGATGATCGAGTCCGCCTCTGTGGACGAGAACGGCGCCATTTACGCCACGGTCACCAACATCAGCGCCACCAAAAAGGCCAAGATCAAGTGTCAGATCGCCGATACCAAAGTTTCTACCTTACATGCCGAAATTCTTACCGGAGATATGCACGACAAAAATGACTTTTCCAACCCGGGCGCGGTTCAGGTGCGTCCCTTTGACGGTGTACGTAAGCTGTCCGATGGTTTTGTAGCTGAACTGCCCCCTTGCAGTGTAGTAAAGTTCGTTATAAACGAAAAATAATGGAGGAGCTTTGCAAACGCTGTCTGCTGTATGAGGCAGGGGAACGAGCAGCCTATACACAGGTGCAAGCATATTTGGAAACCGTGCCACCGGAAGAACTGGCAAGTCCGATTGTGCGGAACAGTCGCCTAAGCCAATGCCGTCATTGCGACCAGCTGATCGCCGGTATGTGTCGCAAATGTGGCTGCTATGTGGAGGTTCGCGCAGCACTGAAAGACAGTACTTGCCCCCATACAGAGGGCAGAATGTGGTGATTCACGCCGACTTGAACGAATTCAGGTCGGCTTTTTCTATGGGCTGCTTGAATGAAACGCCTTTTCCTTGCCCATACTTTGGGTATGAGATTTTATGAAAAGAGCGGACGATGGCTGCAAGCTCTATGGGGCGCGTTCTGCGTTGTGGCTGTCCTATTGGCCCTTTGCCAGTTGCTGCAGATCAGCGAGGATTTATGGAATCATCCATGGAGCAGCATAGCTGCAACCTTTGCCAGACAGGCGGAAAAAATGGCGCCTTATTTAATTGCCTTTGCTTTGCCGTATCATCTGTTACCAGGGAGTCGCACCAAGTGCGGGGTGTGGAGCGCCCTGAGTTACGGCCTGTTTACTGCTTTGTTTACCGCTGTTACGAACAGCGAACCAGGATTACTGTGGCCGATCCTGTTGGGTCTGGCGACGGTGCTATGCGTAGATAGAGTAGGGGAGAAGCAAGGGCTATTGCTGCTGCCCGTGATGACGCTGGCGCTTGCCGGTCTCTTGGGTGCTGCGCACGGTTATTATGAGAATGCGCTCCTGTGGCTGCTGGGTAAGCTAGGGAGTAGTACCGCCGTTTCCGGCGTAGTCTTCGGCGTCTTGAATACACTTTTGCGCCCGTTGTCCGGGGCGTTTGAACAGCCGGTGTATCTGCACAGCGCCGGTGGCGCCGTGTGGTTGGACGACCAGATCTTAACCGGCGCCAAGAACATTTTTGCCGCCAAGCCGGATAGTTTGGCAACCGCGCTATTTTTGTCCGGCAAAGGGCTGCAACTGTTCTTGTTGCCCGGGTTTGCATTAACTCTGGCCGACTGCGGCAAGACGCGCAGCAAAGCCGCACTGGCGCTGTTCATCGCCGGGTGTGTACTCAGCGGTCATACGGAACTTTTTACCTTATTTTTGGCGCTGGAAAGTCCGTTTTTGCTGCTGGCCTTTGCCGGACTGACCGGCGGATGCTATTTGGTGTCTGTGCTGCTGGGTCTCCACTGGGGATTTTTGCAGAATGGGGGAATCGTGGAGTTTCTCCTGCACAACAGCAGCGGCGCACTGCCGTATCTTTTGGGCGTGACATTTTGCGTGCTGGCATATTTTGTCAGCCGGTACACCGTGGTACGCTACGGCATTGCGGAACACAGCTGCGTTTGGCTGCCGAAAGATCTGCGCCCACTGGTACAGGAACTGGGCGGTCTACAAAACATTCTTGCCATTGAAAATGATGGTGTGCAGGTGCGCAATAGCAAGCGAGTAAACACTTTGCTCCTGGAGGGAGAACTGAAGGAAGATCGCTTTATAACCGATGATCCGCAGATACAGACACTAAAAGAATATCTGCTGTAAAGAATTTGATCTAAACAGAAAACAGCATATAAACGCCTTATCCACAGGAAAAACGCTTTTCCATTTGAAAGGTCAGTCGGTGGCAGAAGATTCATACTCAAAAAAGAAAATCGCAAAAGGCACCGATGTGGTACCTTTTGCGATTTTCATATTGTTCAGAACAGGGGCTTGCATTTTTCTTTTGAATTTGCTATAATTATACAAAATTAATATTCTGCCCTCATAAAATGCACAAAAGGGGAGAGCCTTGCGGCTCTGCCCCTCGTGTGTCAGTTGGTCGTTATCGGAATAGGATTTCAAACTTCCAGCTGATCTTTTTGATTGCCCTGCCTGCCAGCAGGGCTTTTATTATTGCCCGGAACACTCTTTTCACCTCCTTGCAGTCCCAGGTAGCGAACTTGAAATTGGCAAGCGTGCGTGCGCTGTCGCTCGTCGCTTGCATAGTCCGTTGGAAGTAGGCCGGGTGCGGCAAGTCAAGGGAGAAAAGCAAAAAGTCTGCAACAAGGCATAAGGAAGAGTTTTTGCGTACCCTTTACTTGTCGTACCAGGTCTGCTATATAACACAAAAGCACCCCCTCCTGGGGGTGCTTTTTTTATTATTCGGTTGTTATTTTAATCGTGCGTAGCAAAATGCAGCTATTAGCA
Organism: Oscillospiraceae bacterium; assembly: GCA_025757685.1. NCBI lineage: Bacteria > Bacillati > Bacillota > Clostridia > Eubacteriales > Oscillospiraceae > Oscillospiraceae bacterium. The sequence goes on from CP107220.1 coordinate 857,305, forward strand.
TTGATATAAAAATTGCTAAAGCCTTCATTATTCACTTCCTTTCACTGTTTTCTCATATACCTGATGATTTCATCATCTGGTATCCCTAATACGGATATTGCTTTTTTTATAGTCTCTAATGTGGTCTTGTCCTCGTCTTTCTCTATTCGTTGGTACTGTCTTGCTGAAATGCCTATCATTTCTGCCGTCTGTTCTTGTGTGTATCCTTTGTTTTGTCTGTATTCCTTTAGCATTTTAATCACCGTATATATTCTCTCATATTGATTTAATGTGCACCACGACACTGTATGTCGTTTATTTTGAATTTTCTATTGACATTTGATGTCGTGTCTGTTAATAATGAATTGTAACGACACGATGTGTCGTACTGCTGGAGTGATCCAGTACATGGCCGCCTCCGGGGAAGCCCCTATCTTCCCCGGGTGTTCGGCTTAGGAGGTGGTTTTATCCTTAGTCAGTATGATATAGAAACTGTAAAGGCGTTGCGTGATAGGGAGTGTTACCGTCTTGCACTTGATATGTGCATTGACTTGTATAGTGACCTTTCGGTTACGCATGAAGTGGCTTTTAAGTTTCTGAGTGATAATGGCTTGCTTACTCATTGTTATAGGGACTTTGAGTTAGTACAGTTACAAGATAATGCCGAAAAGTGGCAATCAATTCTTAATTCATTCGATTTTGGAGGTTGTAAAAATGGTAGCAACGATTAAAGGACAGTTCCTGGAGCAGGGTACATTTAACCGAAAGACCGGCGAAACGGTCGCGTATAGTGAGGTTTTGTGTGAGGATAATACGGTGGTGCAAATCAACGACTATATCCCGCCTGCCGGTACAAAGAAGTTTGATCCGGTCAATATCCGGGTAAAAATTCATTCAACAAAATTCGGCTTGCTGATCCGTAACGCGGATAAGTAATATACCACCATAGTAAAGGAAGTGTCAGCAGTGAAACAGAAAGTAACCCCTTTCCTCTCCGTCCTGCTGGCACTTTCTTTTCTTATGCCTGCCGCTCTGTTTGCAAAGCCGATAGAAGCCCAGGCGGCACAATTTACTGCTAGTCCTACTTATGTCCGTGTAAGTGATGATAACGCATATAATAGTAAAACTTCGACTTGGACTTTTGGTGGGGACGGTAATAATAATAATCCTATTCCTGTTACGGATATTACATGGGGACGTCAACAAAACTGCGCTATGGTATCTACGATTGCGTTTTGTGGCACGACTTCTAAAAAGGTAGATGCGGGCGATACTATTAATGTTAAAGCCCAAATTTCCCTTTATGATTATGATGATGCTGGGTACAATATGTACTTTTGTATTTTCAATTCTGCGGGTAAACAGCTGATTACTCCGCGGCTGATGGATAAGTCCGGGTCTCGTAACTTCAAGCTATCTGTGAAGATTGCTAATGATGTTGAAGGGTATTTTGGCTTTATATCTGGAAAACTGACTTATGATTCATCAAGTGGAAGTTCTCATGTATTTACTGCTCGTATTATTAATTGGAATGTAGAATGTGAGCCTGGTGAAGTAGGCTTTTGGAACGCAGTAAAAGAAGCCCTTACCAATGTGCTTACTTGGCTTAAAGAAATTCGTGATAAGATTGTAAATGGTTTTAATGATCTTGGTAAATTGATTTCTAATCAGTTTTCCAATCTTGTTAAAAATGTACAGTCTATGATTGATAGTGTCAATAAGTGGCTGTCAGACACCTTGGATAATATCAAGCAGTTTATGTCCAATGTAGGCAAGTGGTTTACAAACCTTGGTAATTCTATATCCGGCTTTTTTGAAAAGCTGTGGAATAGGATATGGTGGGGTAATGAGAACGGAGAGAGTGAGTATGTAAAGCCGACGATCAGCAATAAGTTGCTTGATATTCTCGCCACTCTCCAGGATTACCAAGAGAAGCTAAAATCTACTATTGACACTATCGGCTCCGCTGCCAGTGATGTAGCAAACTATATCTCTGCTGGTACTTCCTTTGTCAATGGTGTTGTGGGTGTAACCGGTGCCGGATTTACTGCACTCATTGTCTTTGGTATCGTCTTTGTCCTGGTGCGAAAGGTGGTAGGTCGGTGAAGTACATTATTGATTATATTATCGTCTTTACGGACTGGCTTATTACCGCCATTAAAGATATTTTACTGCTCTTGTGGAACGTAATATTGATCGTGGTGGAAGCAGGGAAGTTTTTAATCTCCGTAGTTACTTCACTTCCCGCTTTGGTTACTGTGCCTGCTGTGGCTTTGGTCGTTGCTTGTGTTCTGTATAAAGTCCTCGGTCGAGAGGGGGGAGAAGCAAGCTAATGGAAGATCTTGCAAGCCTGTTTGGTCAAGGCTTTTCTATACTGTGGAATGCAAAACTTCTTGGTATGCCTATTATGTTTTGGTTTGTTCTTGTAGCCATATTTGGTATTATCGGTAGTTTTTTGAAAGGTAAGAAAGAATGAAAAAGAAGTTAGTTTTTATCGTATCTCTGCTGCTTGCACTGTCTATACCGTCAGTAGCCTATGCAGAGGAATACGGAAATACATATCCGGCTTATGTGCCGGTGTCGGGAGGTGCGTATATTGAGGTTCAGTGTGCCCTTGGGCGTGGGACGCTTGTCTTTGCGCGTGAGTACAAAGACGGTTATTTTGGCTTTTACGGCAGTGGCTATAGCCCTGCTAATATATCGCGTAGTACCATCAATGGCACCTACTATACGGCAGCTGGTGCAAAATATAATGCAAGGGTAAATGCAATGGGTGAAGCCCAGTATTATCGTGAGACAAGTACACGGTATGAATGGACAAACCTTAATGTCTCTAAAATCTATAATACTAATGTGAAGTTTGAGGACTTTAAAGATGATCGTGCTAATATCATTGATTTGTTTTCTTATGATCCTGTTACTTATCTCTGGCTGGCTTGTACTGTCGTTATAATCCTGCTGCTGATGTATATTGCTTGGAGGAGTTCTTGTGATTGAGTATTTTACTAAATTGATAGGGGAGTGTCCCAGCTATCTTTATGGCGTGGTGTATGTACTCTCTTTCTTCTTGGTCGTTTTTGGCCTGTATGTCATATTGACATTGATAAAAGTGTTTTTCAGTCCTTTTTTTAAGGGTTAGTGAGGTGATAATATATGCCCTTGTCTGTGATTGCTATGGAAGTAACTTCCGCTGCTGACGCTATTACGGAGTTTACTTCTGTTTTTACCAAAGCCTGGACTTTTTTGACCGGAAATTGGTACTTTCTCGCTTTAATTTGCGTGCCCTTGGGTGCTTTGCTTCTTTCTACAATTCTGGGCTTTATTCGGAGTAGAACCTAATGGTTGCCGAATGTTTTAACAAAGCCATTGAATTTATAACAATAACAGCTGAAGCTTGGTTTTCTCTTGTTATTGATGAGTGGCCGTTGTTCCCTTGGTTCCTGCTTGGCTTTGCTGGGTTCTTGCTTTTGGTGGTACTTCGTTTCGTACTCCGAAAGGTGTATAGATAATGTTATATAACACATTTGATGATACTATTATGGAGCCTATCGGCTGGCTGTTTGAAGTGCTTAGTGGTGTGCTATATTTGCCGTTCCAATTCAATGAAGATACGATAATTGCCGGACTGATCGTCATTACACCGATCGCAGCCGGTGCCTTGTGTTTGATCATTGATTGGGTCTTTGATGTCCGGGATGAGTTCAGTAACTTCCACCGCTTGGAAGATTATACTTCTTCATTTCGGCAGCACTTCCAGCGCTATGGCCGACCTCGGCAGAGTAGGGTAGACCTCAAAGCATTAAAGGAATACCAAGACTATAAGCATAATCAAGCTATGGAGTTGCAAGAAAAGAAGCACGCATATACTCATGACTATCTGCAACAGCAGATGGCGCATACAAAAATCAAAAACGCTATGCAAACGGAGCAGTCTACGCGCTTCTCCCAAAACATAGATAAGTTGAAAAACTATCAAGAATACAAGTTTGGTAAACAGCAGGAAGCACTAAATTTCTTCCAGTCGGTGGCTGCTCAGTATCAAAATCATAGTAGTTCTCCGGCTGCGCTTCACGGCGGTTCTGCTTTGCCTGCCGTTCCTGCTTCGTACAAACCGAAAAGGGTCAATGGCGCTCCTGTTCCTCCCGGTAACCACCCTGAGTTGGATATTGAGGTGGATTGAGCACATGACATACAGAGACTATAAAGAAAGGAGAAAATGCAATGCCTGTTATTCTTGCTGATACTGGTGCCGCAGGTGGCGTGAGTCTTGCTACTCTTGATACGCTGATCACTGGCATTAAATCGGCTATTGCTTGGATCTTTAGCTTGTTTGCTCGGATCGTTAGCACGATCTCTACAAACGATTTGCTGCTGTATCCTGTGCTGCTGTGTATGGTGATTGCAGCTGTTACGCTTGCAATCCGCATTGTTCGTAAGTTTGGTATGAAGTCCCGCCGGTCTTAACCCGTGAGGGCGGCTTGTCCGCCTCCGGGTTGGACCGTATCAGTATTTAGAAAGGAGTTAATATATGCCTGTTTCTGCTGCATTGACCGCAGCGATTACTACAAGTGACATTTTCAGCAGTATGACTACTGTCTTTGAGCTGCTGATGGATCAGTTTACCACGACTGTATCTACGATCACAAGTAATCCTTTGCTGTTCGTGCCTGTCCTCTGCGGATTTGGCGGTGGCCTAATTATGGCCGGCGTTAAAGTCGTTCGTAAGCTGGGCGTGCGCGGTATGGGCGGTCGGCGCCGCCGCCGCGGTTAAATCTTAAATATAGGCGTGGTAGGGGCACGCCTTATTTTTTTTGGAGTGATTAACTTATGGAATTTATTAAAACGCTGTTTCAGCTGTTCAATTACCTTTTTCAATCCGCTTTTGTATTTTCCCCTTTTATACTTCTTTTTACTTCCTTGGGTGTGCTTCTCGTCCTTTCTGCGGCTCTACAATCATTTTTTAGGGGGTACTACAAGAAGTGAATTTGTTTAATAAGAAAATCGCCAAACATAGCTTAGAGCCTTATTGTGTGATCGTTACAGGCGATAGGGGAGTAGGTAAGTCTACTTTGTTCGCTCTTATTGTAGAAGCAGCTAAGAAAGAGGGCTTGGATGTATTCTGTCAATTCCCTTATAAAGATTGTTACCAAATCCCACTTACATATATCACTAAGAAAGGCTATACCTACTTGGATATAGATAAACAGTGGCTATACTCTCACGACTTTAACCACTGTGTACTCTTAATTGATGAAGCTAAAACCGTTTGGCCTGCTCGTGGCTATGCTGATTGGACAATGCAAGATGAACAGTTCTTTAACTTCCTCCGTAAAAATGATATTCATTTATTCGCTGCTACACAAGCGTATGATGGTCTTGACCTTAATGTAAAGCGTGCTGCTGATGAAGTGTGGTATCTCACCCAGTTCTTTTGGCATTTTACACATATCGAATCAAGCCATACAACACTCTGTAAGGTCGCAGATAAACAAACCGAGGTGCAAGGCCGTATGTTTAAAAAAGGTATGAGAAAAGTAGCCTGGGATGTCTGTGAAGTACCTTTGAAAAACTTCTTGTTTTGGCGTAAGAGTTATTATGGTAGCTTCATTTCCAACTTTGTATTTGGAGAAAAGCCAAAGCCGCAGCTGGAAAGCTGGAACGATACGCCAGTGTTCAAATCTCTTTAAGTCTTATAATATAGTAAGATTATACTAGATTATAAGATGTCTATTTTATTTCTCTTGTCTATTGCTCAAATAAGAACCAAATAGGGGGTGTTTTTTATGGAGCGGAAGGTACCTAAACGCAGGATAGAAAAGATAGTTATAAGCGGTAATGTGATAGAATATTACAGGTATCAGAAGCCCCTAAATGTAGAACCGCGTGAGCATGATATAGAAAAGAATAGAGAGACCTCGGAGGGAAAAAGAGATCGGAATTTATACCGTGCCCGTGCTGATCTACGCCGGGCGATATGGTGCAATACAACAGATTATACTAAGTTTGTGACACTTACATATAAAGATACAGTTTTAGATCAAGATCAAGTTTTATATGATTGGAAGCAATTTATTAAAAATTTAAGACGAAAAGGATATAAAGTCCCTTATGTTTACATTACGGAGCACCAAAAGAAAAGGGGACTAAAAGAAGGCAATGAAGGGTGCTTGCATATTCACGCTGTGCTTTTCACAGATGACTTTATCAGCGCTGATGTGATTAACGCCTGCTGGGGTAAAGGTCGTACAGAGATTAAAGCACTTCGGTCAATCAAAAACCTTGGCGCTTATGTCTGCAAATATCTAACAAAAGAAGAGTTTGACCTTTACCATAAACATAGCTACCACTTGTCGCGCGGTTTGAAAAAGCCGGAGGTGCTGACAACTGATGGCTATATAGGTCAGTGGCGTGATATGTACTCGAATATTCACGAAAATACAAAAGTAATTTATAGCAACGCAACGGAATTTGTTTACGCCGGAGCAGATGGCAGTATTCAATCAAATACCATTCTTTATGAGCAGGGTATATTTAAGTAGGGTTGACTATAGGTGAAAATAATGCTATAATTATACAAAATTAATATTTTGTATAATTCAGGGGAGTTGATACAGTGAAAAAAGCGGAATTTGGGCAATTACCCATGCCCGTACAGGACTATCTGTTGTATTTGGAGGCCATCAAAGGTCATAGCGAATTATCGGTGATCGAATATGCGTCGGATTTGCGCACCTTCTTTCGCTACCTTGCCAAGGAAAAAAATCTGTATCCGCCTGACACGCCGGACGATCAAATGGATCTACGACAAATCAATATGGACTTTATCAAGACCATTACACTGAGCGACGCCTACCAGTTCTTAATCTACTGCAAGAACCAACGCGGCAACGCGGAAGCCACCCGTGCGCGGCGTGTGATCGCCATACGGCGCTTTTTTATCTATTTAACGGACAACCGGCACTTGCTGGAGGAAAATCCAATGAAAGTGCTGGACGCGCCGAAAACAAAAAAAGCCCTTCCAAAGTACATGACCTTGGAAGAAGCACGCCATTTATTATCCGTTGTAGACGGCAAACACAAAGAGCGGGATTACGCCATTTTGACCTTACTTCTGAACTGCGGTATGCGACTGAGCGAGTTGGTGTCCATTGATTATAATGATATAAAATCAAACGATACATTGGTGATCACCGGTAAAGGCAACAAGGAGCGCACCGTGTACTTAAACGATGCTTGCAAAACCGCCGTTACGGCCTATATGCGGGTGCGGCCGCACGACGGTGTAAAGGACAAAGCTTTATTTCTAAGCAGCCGCAACCAGCGGATCAGCCCCAAGACGGTACAACACATGGTGTACGCTTATTTGGACAAGGCCGGGCTGGGCGATCGAGGCTTGTCCGTGCATAAGCTGCGCCATACGGCAGCCACACTGATGTACCAAAATGGACATGTGGATCTGCTGCTGCTTAAAGAGATTCTGGGCCATGAAAACCTGGGTACTACGGAAATCTATACCCACATCAGCGACGACGCAGCCAAGGCCGCCATTGAGGCCAATCCCCTTGCCGATCTTAATGCGCCTAAATCGAGATCACAGAACTGAACAAACTGGTCAGCCCTGCATTACATAAGGCGGCCAACGCCACGAAAGCGGCGGAAATCAGATATTTTTTTAAATAATCCCGCACCTGAATTTCAGCGGGGGACTCCCCTGTTGCATCGTCTCGCTTGACGGACAGGTGAAAGATGGACTTGGACATATCGGTGCTGATTTTAATGGTGAGCATGACCACCGTCAGCAAAATAGAGGCCGCCGGAATCACCATCAGCACGCAAAACAGCACACCTTTCAGGCGAAAAGTCATATAATAGTAGCACACCTGCATACCAAAAGCAAAGCCGCAAGTCATGGGCACAAAATGAATTAGCGGAAAGCCGATCATACAAAAGCCCAAAAAGACCGTTACCAAAAATATACTGAAATACAAACAAAAATCATTGAGAAACAGCTGTAAAAAGCGGTTCTCCCCTACTCTCAGCAGTGCGTTGACTGTGTCGGAGCGAATTTGACGGTACAGTACGCTGCCCAACGCTAACCCGCAGGTGTAAAATACCAGGGAATAGATGTAAGTTCTATGGGTCTCCCAGCGAAATGCGCGCAGCTCATCCGAAAACGCCGCCGCCAGGTCCCGCTTCTCCCGAGGCTCGCTCATAAGTGCACCCGCTTGTTGCTGACAACTGCCAGCGCAGCGCACACCGGCATACCCAGCAGGCGCAGTACCAATAAACCAGCGCCGGAAGGTGCCATACAGTAGTGTATCACCATTAGGACCATTGCAGGCACAATGGCAGCCAATGCCAATGGCAAGCGGCTGTTTTTCACCCCGCGAAGCGCCCATTTTGCAATGAGAAAGGCACAGAGAAAGTCGATCGCCGCACAGATATACGCGATCAGCTTAAAGTCCAGATCCAGTTTGTACACCACCAGTGCCCCTAAAGCGCAGCAAACACCAAAGCAGCACACGGTGGCCGCCGTAACACGAAGCAGATAAAGCAGCAATACGGTTTTTGTTTTGCCTACCTGAATTTTTGGCATACCATCACCCTCGCTATACCGTATGCGCCGCAAGTAAGGAATAGAACGAAAAAAGGACTGCTCTTTGAGCAGTCCTTTTTATAAGTGTGCTTATTTCTCGATTTTTTCCTCTGCCTCTTTGGCGGTGTCGGATTTCTCAGTCAAAGCATCGTCCTTATTCTTTTTGTTCTTCTTATTCTTGGCAGCTTCTCTGGCAGCTTCCACTTCCTTCTGGTGCTGCTCGGCTTTGGTCTTGTTGGTATTCACAGCCCAGCGCTGGATCCGCATTTTGTTGCGATCAGCACCGGTCTCAATGATCAGATCCTCCTCGCGAATGGTGACCACTTTACCCACAATACCGCCGATGGTGATGATCTCATCGCCAATCTCCAAAGAAGAACGCATCTCCTGCTCTTCCTTCTGGCGCTTTTTCTGGGGACGGATCATGGTAAAGTACATCAGTACCACCATCACCAGCATCAAGATGATAAAGCTGTACTGGCTGGCGCCGCCCTTACCGGAAGCGCTGGCGCCGGCTGCGGCCTGTAACAAAATAAAGTTCATTTTAATTCCTCCTGAACATAGTACGACTATTATATTAAAATTTTAACCGAATTGCAAGTCCTTTTCTATATTCTGGTATCCAATTTCACACAATATTCAGATTTGTACTGTGCAAAGCTGCCGTTATCCAACGCTTGTCTGATTTCTACCATTAAATTGTTGTAGAAATACAAATTGTGCATCACTGCCAGGCGCATACCAAGCATCTCCCCTGCCTTGAGCAGATGGCGAATGTAACCCCGACTGTACCGGCGGCACACCGGGCAATCGCACTTGGGATCAATCGGCTTGTCGTCCCGGGCATACTTGGCGTTGTTCAAATTGATAATGCCGTCCTTGGTAAACAGATGACCGTGGCGGGCGTTGCGGGAGGGCATAACGCAGTCAAACAGGTCTACGCCGCGGCTGACGCCCTCTAAAATATTACCGGGCGTGCCGACGCCCATTAAATACCGGGGTTTGTCCGCCGGCATATACGGCTCTACGGCGCTGATAATGCGGTACATATCCTCGGCCGGCTCCCCTACTGCCAGACCGCCGATGGCGTAGCCGTCGCAGTCCAGTTTAGCGATCTCCTGCATGTGCCATACCCGCAGATCGTCGTAAGTGCAGCCTTGGTTGATCCCAAACAGCAGCTGGTCTTTGTTAATGGTGCCCGGCAAGGCATTCAATCGCTCCATCTCTGCCTTGCAGCGCTCCAGCCAGCGCAGCGTGCGCGCGCAGGACTGCTTTGCGTAGTTGTAAGTGGCCGGGTTTTCCACGCACTCGTCAAAAGCCATGGCGATCGTAGATGCCAGATGGGACTGGATCTGCATGCTCTCCTCCGGACCCATAAAGATCTTCTTGCCGTTTACATGGGAATGGAAGGTGACGCCCTCTTCTTTAATCTGGTTCAACTTAGCCAGACTAAATACTTGGAACCCGCCGCTGTCTGTTAAAATCGGCCGCTTCCAGTCTGTAAAGTGGTGCAGACCGCCCATGTCCGCCACCAGATCGTCCCCGGGGCGCACATGCAGATGATAGGTGTTACACAGCATGACCTGACAACCGATATGCTCCAGATCCTCGGTGGACAAACCGCCTTTAATGGCCGCAGCGGTAGCTACATTCATAAACGCCGGCGTCTGTACCGTGCCGTGCACCGTTTCAAAGGTGCCGCGGCGGGCGTTGCCTTCTTTTTTTAATAAGGTATATTTTGCCATACTTTCTCTCCGTCAGCAGATAAACATTGCGTCGCCAAAGGAGAAGAAGCGGTACTTCTCCGCCACGGCGGTATTGTAAGCGTGCATAATGTGGTCAAATCCGGCAAAAGCACTAACCAGCATGATCAGCGTGCTCTCCGGCAGGTGGAAGTTGGTGATCAGTGCATCCATGCACTTGAATTCATACCCGGGATAAATAAAAATGCTGGTGTTATCGTCATCCTCGCAAATACAGCCGTTCTTGGTTGCCACAGACTCAATGGTGCGGCAGGAGGTGGTACCAACAGCAATCACCCGACCGCCGTTTGCCTTGGTACGGTTGATCAGCTCCGCCGTCTCTGCCGGCATGTGGTAGTGCTCCGTGTGCATTTTGTGCTTGGTTACATCTTCCACCTTAACCGGACGGAAGGTGCCCAGCCCAACATGCAATGTTACATAGCCGATATTGACGCCCATGGCCTGAATATCCTTTAGCATTTGTGGGGTAAAGTGCAGTCCGGCGGTAGGCGCCGCAGCGGAACCTAACTCCCGGCTGTACACCGTTTGATAACGCTCCTTATCTTGGAGCTTTTCCTTAATATACGGCGGCAGAGGCATTTGACCGATCTGGTCCAGCACCGCATAAATATTCCCCTGGCAGTCGAATTGCACCAGCCGGTTGCCGTCCTCTTGTATCTCAATGACCGTGCCGTAGAGTTTGCCCTCGCCGAAGTTAAAGCGGGTACCCACCTTGGCGCGCTTGCCCGGCTTGCACAGACACTCCCACACATTATTTTCCTTTTGAGTCAGCAGCAGAAATTCAACAACCGCACCGGTCTCTTCCTTAACGCCGTAGATACGGGCGGGAATGACCCGGGTATCGTTGAGAATCAGGCAGTCACCGGGGCGCAGATATTCCGGCAAATCCTTAAAGATCCGATGCTCCAGTTCGCCGCTGTCCTTGTGCAAGATCATCAGGCGCGAGCTGTTTCGCGGCTCCACCGGGGTCTGCGCGATCAATTCCTGGGGCAAATCGTAATAAAAATCAGAAGTTTTCATAATTATCTCCGCAAAAGTATTTGACATATATATATAGTAAGTGATATTATATCTAAAAGCAAGCGGTATTTACCCACCGCAGGCGCTGTAAGATATTATATTGCAAAATGCTGCGTTTTACAAGGCATTTTTTTAAGGAGAGTCACAATGAACAAAAAGTACAAAGTCGGTATCGTCGGCGCAACCGGTATGGTCGGTCAGCGCTTCGCCCTGCTGCTGGAGAATCACCCCTGGTTTGAGGTGGTGTGCCTGGCAGCCTCTGCACGCTCTGCTGGTAAGCCTTACAAAGAGGCGCTGGGCAGCAGATGGTGCATGGATAAACCCATTCCCGCCAACATGGCAGACCTGCCGGTGTATGACGCCCAGGCAGATATAGAAAAGATCACCTCTATGGTAGACTTTGTGTTCTGCGCCGTGGATATGAAAAAGGATGAGATTCGCGCGCTGGAGGAACAGTATGCCAAGCACGAGTGCCCGGTGGTATCTAACAACTCTGCCAACCGGTTCACTCCGGATGTGCCCATGGTGGTGCCGGAGCTGAATCCCCAGCATATTGACATTATTCCCGCCCAGCGTAAACGTTTGGGCACCAAGCGCGGCTTTATCGCCGTAAAGTCCAACTGTTCTTTGCAGAGCTATGTGCCCGCCATCTTCCCCCTGCACCAGAAGTACGGCATTAAACGGGTGCTGGTGTGCACCTACCAGGCCATAAGCGGTGCAGGCAAGACCTTTGAGCGCTGGCCGGAGATGATCGACAATGTGATTCCTTACATCGGCGGTGAGGAAGAAAAGAGCGAGAAAGAGCCGCTGAAGCTGATGGGCCACATTGTGGGCGACCAGATCGTGTCTGCAGATGCACCGGCCTTTACTGCGCAGTGCATTCGCGTGCCGGTGACCAACGGTCACCTGGGCGCCGTATTTATGGACTTTGAAGGTGAGAAACCCTCTGAGGAAGAGATTATTGAGGTGTGGAAGAACTACGCCGGTCGTGCCCAGGAGCTGGAGCTGCCCAGCGCGCCCAAACAGTTCCTGCACTACTTTACCGAGCCGGATCGCCCGCAGATTCACAGCGAGCGTGAGCTGGAGCACGGTATGGCCGTGTCCATCGGCCGTCTGCGCCCGGATACACAGTATGATTACAAGTTTGTATGTCTGTCCCACAACACTCTGCGCGGCGCTGCCGGCGGCGCAGTGCTGCTGGCAGAATTGCTGGCAGCCGAGGGTTATATGGACTGATAACACAGCGAAAAGGAGATTTTTGATATGAAGAAGGATCCTATCTTTACAGGCGCAGCCGTTGCCATTATTACCCCTATGCATGAGGACGGCAGCGTAAATTATGACGAGTTTGCCCGGTTTGTGGACTGGCAGATTGACAACGGTACAGACGCCATCGTAATCTGCGGCACCACCGGCGAAAGCTCTACCCTGGATGTTGATGAGCACCTGGAGTGCATCAAGTGGTGCATCGAGTATGTGAACGGTCGTGTGCCGGTGATCGCCGGTACAGGCTCCAACTCCACCGCCAGCGCCATTGAAATGAGCAAGGAAGCCTGCGAATACGGCGCAGACGCTCTGCTTTTGGTGACCCCCTACTACAACAAGACCAGCCAGGCCGGTCTGATCGCCCACTATACTGCGATTCACGATGCAACGGATAAGCCCATTGTGCTTTATAATGTGCCGTCCCGCACCGGGTTGAACCTGCTGCCGGAGACGGCGCTGGAGCTGTCCAAGCTGCCCCGCATTAACGGCATTAAAGAAGCATCCGGCAACCTGGATCAGGTAGCTAAAGTACACGAGCTGTGCGGTGACGCACTGAACATTTGGAGCGGCAACGACGACCAGATTGTAGACATTCTGGAGCGCGGCGGTAAAGGTGTAATCAGCGTACTGTCTAATGTATGCCCCCAGGAAACCCACGACATTGTGGCTAAGTACCTGGACGGCGATGTGGACGGCTCCAAGGCACTGATGGATCACTATTTTGAGCTGGCAAAGACCCTGTTCTGCGATGTGAATCCCATTCCGGTTAAGGACGCTGTGAACCGCATCGGTTACGCAGCCGGTCCCTGCCGTATGCCGCTGGTACCCTTGAGCGAGGCCAATCAGCAGAAGATGCAGGCAACACTGGAAAAGTACGGCCTGATCAAATAAAAAGCACAGGAAGTTCAAAGCTATGACGAGAATAATTATTACCGGCGCCAACGGCAAAATGGGTCATGTGATCCGCAGCGTTGTAGCCGGTCGGGAGGACTGCACGGTAGTAGCCGGTGTGGATTTTAACACCCAGGCGGCCGACTTCCCTATCTATAAAACGATTGCAGAGGTGCAGGAAGAAGCGGATGTGATTATCGACTTCTCCAACCCTGCCCTCTTAGACGATCTGCTGACCTATTCCGCCGCCAAGTCTATGCCCTTGGTAATCGCCACCACCGGCTACACGGCGGAGCAAAAGGCCAAGATTGAAGCCGCAGCTGAAAAGAGCCCCATCTTCTTCACTTATAATATGAGTATGGGCATTAACCTGCTGGCGACCTTAGCACAGAAAGCGGTCAATGTACTGGGACCGGATTTTGACATTGAAATTGTGGAAAAGCACCATAATCAGAAGATCGACGCGCCCAGCGGCACAGCATTGATGCTGGCAGACGCCATGTGCAAGGAGATCGATCACCCCATGAAGTACGAATATGACCGGCACGCCAAGCGCGAAAAGCGCACCCGGGACGAGATCGGCATTCATGCTGTACGAGGCGGCACCATTGTAGGCGAACATGAGATCATCTTTGCCGGCAGGGACGAGATCATTACTTTGTCTCACTCTGCACGAAGCAAAGAGATCTTTGCCGTAGGCGCTGTGAATGCTGCCGTCTTTATGTGCGGAAAAGACGCCGGGCTGTATGACATGAGCCAAATGATTCACTAATTCTTGTCCCTATTCTGCGGAATAGGGACTTATTCTTTTTGGAGGACGGTATGAACCAGACAGAACAGGTCTTTCTCTCTCTGCTGCGGGATTATGTTTGCGGACAAAAATTAAAAGCCCTTCCCACCGTAGACTGGCAGGCACTGTATAACTTGGCGCAAAGTCATAATGTGACCGGTCTTGTGGGTCGTATCTTGGCAGATCTTCCTACCGATCATCGCCCTCCAAAAGCCCTTGCAGTGGCCTTTCGCCAAGGGATGGGTCAAACCCTAATGGCTTACGAAAAGCGTATGGCGGCCGTGCAGGTGATGGAGCAAACACTAACGGACGCCCACATCCCCTACTTAACGGTGAAAGGCGCCTGCACTGCGGCAGCCTACCCGGATCCCTCCTTGCGCACCTGCGGCGATACGGATATTGTGCTGACGCCAGAGCACCAGCGAGAAGCGGTACAGACTTTGGAACAGCGTGGCTTTGCCAAAAAAGTGACCCACGACGATGTGGTGATGCTCACCCTGCATGGATTTGAATTTGAACTGCACACACGGTTGGAAAGCATTAACGACGGCTCTCGCGCCCTGCTGGCAAACCCTTTTGCACCGGAAGTGGCATACAATAAATCCAAAAATATCTGGGTGCTGCAACCGGTATATGCCGTTTATTACACCATGCTGCACCTGCTGCACCACATCAAAACCGGCGGTGCCGGCGTGCGTATGCTGCTGGACACAGACTTGCTCCTTCGCAAGGATCCGACACTTGCACCACAGGTACTGGAATTGGCCGAGCGCAGCGGACTGGAGCGGTCCTTTGGCTGTATCCTTGCCCTGTGTAAGCAGTGGCTGGATACGCCCCTTCCCTGTTCGGTGCCGGCATTGGATACGGACACGGTAGAGAAGTTCGCTGCCGTGATTTTAGGCGGCGGCGTGTTCGGTCACGGCAACGGCAACACCGGTGCTGTATTCCTGGCCCGGCAAAAGGCCGCAGATGGCAGCAAAACACCCTTTACCCGTTTGGTCGCATTGTTTCGCTACTGCTTCCCAAAAGCGGATTATATGGCCTACCAGTTCCCTTATTTGATCCGGCAGCCCTGTCTGCTTCCCTTTGCATACCTACACCGATTTTGTCGCGGACTGTTTCGCAATCGGACCCACTCCGCGGCGGCATTGCAAGCCATTGCCGGCAAAAATCAAGGTGCTGCTCTGCTGCACCAGGTGTGGGCGGAGCTGGATTTATAATGTTACTATTTGTATAGCATTGTTAGACAGTTCGTATATAATGCCTATTTACATCTCTTCCGAAAGTTGGTAAGCTTTTTGAAGAGGTGTATTTTTATGTCGAACGAACAAAATGAAAACAAAAAAGAAAGACGAACCTTTGCCCCCGGTCTGTGCTTTAGCAAACTGGTATGGGTATTTTTGATCTCCTGTGTGGTAGGCTTTTTAGTAGAGACCTTGTGGTGCTACATACGCCACGGCTATATTGAAAGCCGACAGTCTTTGGTGTACGGTCCCCTTTCTGTGGCCTATGGTATGGGTGCAGTGGTACTTACCATGGCGCTGTATAAATTCCGAAATTCTCCGTGGTGGAAGATCTTTCTGGTGTCTTTTGTGGTAGGCACGGTTACGGAATATATCTGTTCTCTGGGGCAAGAGCTGGTGTTCGGGTCCGTTGCCTGGGATTACAGCAATGTACCGCTGAATATCAATGGTCGAGTGTGCCTACTGTACTCCGTCTTTTGGGGCATACTGGGTATTGCGTGGATCAAGCTGATCTACCCGCCTATGGCTAAGCTGATTGGTAAACTGCCTATAAAACTTGGAAAAGTGCTCACTTGGGCATTTATCATCTTTTTTATTTTTGATGCCATTCTGTCCGCCTCCGCTGCGCTGCGTATGGACCAAAGAGACAAAGGTGCAGCGCCTCGTAATGCCTTTGAATGCTATCTGGACGAACACTTTGACGATGCGCGCATGCACAGGATTTATGCAAACTCCGTCAGTACCGACCCACAAAAGCAAGAAAATAAGTAAGCCGATCGGCGCAAAAAAGCCACTGTCTGTTACAGACAGTGGCTTCTTGATCGTTTTATAGGCGCTCCAAGTTGGAAGAGTCGAACAGCTCCTGGCTCATGGGAAATGTGTCTTTGACGATTACGCGCAGTTGCACACGCTGGTCCTTCATACCGGAGATGGTCACATGCTGCACATCAACATTCACCTTCATATTGTAAGTTGCCTTGGTGATCTTGCCGCTGGAGGTGTTAATGGTTATGGTGCCGGTGCCGCCGGTGTAATTCATATGCAAGTTCTTTTTGGCATTACCGGTGGTCCATTTGCCGCCATTTTGCTTGAGCATTTGGTCAAAGGTGTCATACATGGGGCCAAGGGTGCTGAAGAACCGGCCCTGGGCATCTGCACCGGGAGAACTCATTTGCACCGATTTGGGCTTGATAGTCAGGGTGACGGTGCCGTTTTTATTGTCCTTAATGCTTAGGCTGGCGACATCCGTGTCTCTCAGACGGGAGGTAATCAGAGACTTGCCGTTCAGGTCCGTATCTGCTGACTTATTAACAGAAGTGCTGGGCGGCAGCCCGGTACCGACTTTGGTGTCGCTGATCATGGAGTCCAAATAACTGTCCATAAACTTATTGCGGCTGCCGTTAATGTACACATTGTCTGCGCCAAGAGTCTTAACGCCCAGCAGTTTGTAGTAGGTAAGGATTTCGTCCGTTTCTTTATTCTGATACTTGGCGGTCTCTTTCTTTGTGGCATTATATGCCTTAACGTAGTACCGTACTGCGTCCGCGGTGGTGTTCAGCTGCACACCGGCGTATTTGCCTTTCTTAAACGGATCCTTGGCGGTGGTAACCGTCTTGGCGGGGCTGTACGCACCGGAATAAGACTTCTTACCCTGATTCACATAAGCCTGCACCCGCACATAATACTTTTTGCCGGCTTTCAGGCCGGTGATGGTGGCAGAGGTGGCGTTGCCGTTGGTGACCTTCAGCGCTTTGGTCACCTTTTTGTCAAATTTAGAAGAGGTGCTGTACTGCACCCGGTATCCGGAAACAGAAGGCGCCTTACTCCATTTGACAGTAAATCCCAAACGCTCAGCAGAAACAGACTTAAAGTTCACTTTCGCCACCTTGGTGGTAACGGATTTGGCGCTGCTCCAACTGCTGTACTTTTTCTTTTTACCGCTGGTTTTATAGGTGCGCACACGCACATAATACTTGGTTTTACTTTTCAGACCGCTGACCGTCTTGGCCGTAGTCTTATCTTTCTTGGCCGTAGCGGTTTTGCTGGTTTTGGAAGTGAATTTGGAGGAGGTGCTGTACTGCACCTGGTATCCGGTCACGCCGCTGACCTTCTTCCACTTGACGGTAAAGGCAGCTGCACCGGCGCTGACGGAGGACACCGTGGGCTTTTTGGGCGCTGCAGCAAAGGCGGTGGTAGGCACGGCAAAGCAGCTAAGCAGCATTAGCAATGCCAGGCATACGGACAAAGTCTTTTTCATCATTTCTCTCCTTCTAAAATCATTAAAAAGTGTGTGAACTTAAAACTTTATTATAGCATAAGACTTTGCCTCTTGCAATAGACAGGGCGAACATTCTATCTAAAAGCAAAAAAGAGACTCCTGCGAGTCTCCTTTTTTATTTCTATTATACACAGTTAAGAAGCCGTTGGTATGCCAGTTAATCAACTGACTGCTGCGTCGAGCAAATGAACTTAAATCATATACTCAATGGTGTTCTCCGGAGTGAGCATGGTCTCCGTATTATATAGCACCACCGCTTCCCTACTCTCCTGCTCTGCAAAGGCATACAAGGTCTGCGCCTCTCCGTTGAGCATAGACTGGGGCAAAATGCGATTATACGCAAAGGGCTCTTCATCAGTCTTGCTTCTCCATTAATGCCTGCGCCAGCCGGCCTGCCTTGCACAGTTCCTCCACAGTGGTGTATTCGTTCACAGCGTGGCAGTTATTCATAGCCGTAGCCACCACCAAACCCTGTATGCCGTGCGCGGACAGGATATTACAGTCACTGCCGCCGTAAGTGTCCGTAAACCGAGGCGCAACTCCCACAGCTTCGCAGGCTCGTCTGAACCGCTGGGCAACAGGTGCGTCCGTGTCTACTCGATAACCGGTAATATGTATGGTATGGTTAAAATTCAGTTTGGCGTCCACCGCCTGTGCCTGCTCCACAAACTCGCTGTGAATTTCGTTGAGTCGATCCAGGGCGTCCTGGTGGCACAGGGCACGAATTTCACCGGTGACGGTGCAACTGTCCGGCACAATGTTGGTGGCGCGACCGCCGGTAATGGTGCCCACATTTACCGTCACATCGCCCCATCGCCCACTGGGAAGATTGGCAACTGCGGCAGCAGCCACCTGAATGGCGTGCACGCCGTCCTCCGGCGCAAAACCGGCGTGGGCAGCCTTGCCCACCACCTCTGCGGAAAAAGTAATCAGCGTAGGCGCTGCCACAGCACAGTCCCCTACCGGGCCGGACAAATCCATCACATACGCCGTCTTGGACTGCAGGCGCTCCGCATCAAACGCCTTAGCACCCAAGCAAAAATGCTCCTCTCCGGTGGTAAACAGCAGTTCCAGCGTCGGATGGGTTGCGCCGCTCTCTAACAAAGAAGCCACACCCTCTAAGATTGCCGATACACCGGCAAAATCATCAGCACCTAATACCGTATCACCACAGGAGGTAATGCGCCCGTTCTCATTTGTGACCGCCTGCTTGCCCTGGGACGGCTCCACCGTATCCATATGGGCAGCAAAGAGCACCGGCTCCAGCGATGGATCACCGGGAATGGTTGCCAGCAAGTTGCCGCAGGTACTGCCGGTGGCAGCGGCGGAGTCGTCTTCCGCCACCTGCACGCCTAGCGCAGTTAATCGTTCCTGAATGTAACGGCAAACCGCCTGCTCGTCAAAGGAGGGGCTATCCAGTGCTACCAGATCCATAAATGTCTTCACCAATCGTTCTTTGTTCATCCTATATCACCATTTCCTACAAATGTTCTATGATTTAATGATACAACCCTGTGGGTTGCCTGTCAATATAAAAAGAGCAGAAAGTCACACTCTCTGCTCTTACCGTTTCCATTTACGGATTGATTTGCAGCTGCACGCCGTCGTCACCTGCTGTCAAAGCAATCGCCTGTATGTCCTGATCCTGATGGAACACCAATGCACTTGCCAGCTGATCCTCCACCTGGCGGCGCACCGCGTCACGCAAACCGCGGGCGTTCTTCTTGGAACCATAGGCGATCTTTGCCAAATACACCGGCACACTGTCGTCATAGGTCAGGGTAATGCCCTTGTCCTGCATGCCGGGCACCAGTTCGTCCACCATCAAGCGGGCGATCCGCTGGAAGTTCTCAAAGGTCAGCTTGTTAAAGACGATCACCTCGTCCACACGACCCAGGAATTCCGGACGCAGGAAGCGCTCCAGGGCTTTCATGGTCACATCCCGGTTCATATCCGCCTGGGACTTGCCAAAGCCCACAGTGGCAGCGTCGGTCGATCCGGCATTAGAGGTCATCACAATAATGGTATTTTCAAAATTCACCGTGCGGCCCTGTGCATCTGTGATCCGACCCTCGTCCAGAATTTGCAGCAAAATGTTCAGCACATCTTTATGGGCCTTTTCAATCTCGTCAAACAGAATCACGCTGTAAGGCTTGCGCCGTACTTTCTCTGTCAACTGCCCGGCATCGTCATAGCCCACATAGCCGGGAGGCGAGCCGATGATACGAGAGACAGAAAACTTCTCCATATACTCGCTCATATCCAGGCGGATCAGGGCGTCCGGGGTGTCAAACATATAGGCGGCCAACTGCTTGACCAGCTCCGTCTTGCCTACGCCGGTGGGACCCACAAAAATAAAGGACTGGGGCCGCTTGCGGGGACTGATTTGTACGCGGCCTCGGCGCACGGCTGCGGCAACTTTTTCAATGGCTTCATCTTGGCCGATGATATGGGCTTTCAGCGCCGGCTCCAAACCGGCCAGTTTTTGAATATCCCCCTGCTCGATTTTTGCAGCAGGAATCCCTGTCCACATGGAGATCGCGCTGGCAATATCCGACTCCAGCACCTGATTGTCTTTGGCCTTTTCCTGCAAAGCAGGCAGCTTTTCGTCAATGGCCATCACTTCGGTTTTCAGTTTGGAGATCAGCTCATAGTCGATCTGCTGGTCCTCCTCTGTGGGTTCAGACAGATTTTCAATATTCTCCTGCAAATTCCGTTTTTTACCTTCCAGGATCTGCGCCTGGCTGATGGCCGGGTTGCGCAAATTGGCGCAGGTGCAGCTTTCATCCAGCAAGTCAATGGCTTTATCCGGCAGGTAACGGTCTGTTACATACCGCTCGCTCATCAGCACCGCTTTATAAACCAAGGTGTCAGAAATTTGCACCTTGTGGTACTGCTCGTAGTAGCCCTTAATGCCCAGCAGCATTTTGTAGGCGTCTTCCACGGATGGCTCCTCGATCTTCACCGGTTGGAACCGGCGCTCCAGGGCCGCATCCTTCTCTATAAACTTACGATACTCGGTAAAGGTGGTAGCGCCGATCACCTGAATTTCGCCGCGAGAGAGCGCAGGCTTCAGGATATTTGCCGCGTTCATGGTGCCCTCACTGTCGCCGGTGCCCACCAAATTGTGCACCTCGTCAATGAACAGAATAATATTGCCCTGGGCCTTCACCTCGTCCACCAGGCCCTTGATCCGGCCCTCGAACTGGCCACGGAACTGGGTGCCGGCCACCAGTGCGGTCAGGTCCAGCAAATAGATCTCTTTGTCTGCCAGGCGCGCAGGCACCTGCCCCTTAGCAATGCGAATGGCCAGCCCCTCGGCAATGGCAGTCTTACCCACGCCCGGCTCGCCGATCAGGCAGGGGTTATTCTTGGTACGGCGGCACAGGATTTGTACCGTGCGGGAGATCTCCTGTTCTCTGCCGATAATGGCGTCCAGCTTACCGTCCCGGGCTTTGCCGGTCAGGTTGGTGCAGTAGGTGTTTAGGTACTTTTTGCCGTCATCTTTTTGGCGTTTGTTGCCTTTTTTCCCACGCTTCTTACCCTGCTTTTGACCGCTTTCATTCTCATCCACAGCCAGTTCTCCGGCGTCGCCAAAAAGATTGGCAAAGGGCATGGTCTGGGCGCCGTCCATATTCTCCGCGTTGAACATCCCGCTCATATCGCCAAAGTTAAAATCGCCCATATTCTCCATAAACTGGCTCATCTGCTCAGACGCCTGCTCCAGTTCTTCGTCAGAGATACCCAGCTTATCAATCATCTGGTTAATAGAGCCGATGTTCAGCTCCCGGGCGCACTGAATACAAAGCCCCTCCGGCTTTACCTCATCGCCCTCCATTTTTTGAATATAGATCACCGCCGGGCGTTCACCGCAGCGGGCACACATCTGTTGTTTCATAAATCGATCTCCTGATGAATATTGCTTATTTGGCAGTGTTTTGTGCCTTGTTCTCTTTCAGCTGCTTCAAAAATCCCGGCACATAGCCCAGGAGAGATACCAAGGCAGACACGGCGGACAGTGCCACCAGCACCCAGGTCACCACGGACGGCAGCGTAAAGTGGGTCACATTACACAAAGCGCCGTTCTCGCCAAAGGCTAAAATAATAATCATAGCAATGTAAAACACATTGGTGGCTACCTTGCCCCAAATCTCTGCGGCGGTGGGGCGCATACCCTTGGACAGCAGCAGCGCGCCGCCCAGCAACATCAGCACCTCTTTCACAATAAAAAAGAAAAACAGATACTTAATGGGGTTCTCCCAGTAGGTGTACAATAGCACGATTACAATCGCCATTTGGGACAGCTTATCCGCAATGGGGTCTAAGATCTTTCCCAGATTACTCACTTGATTAAACTTGCGGGCAATCTTGCCGTCGAACAGGTCGGTTAGCGCAGCGCAAATCATCACGATCACCGCCACCAGTTGATGCCCCTGAACAAACAGCACAGCAAACACCGGGATCAGTGCAATGCGGATAAAGGACAGCCAGTTGGGAATGGTATTCCAGCCGTCAAACAGGTCGTGCACATTTTCTTTTAGTGTAGACATAACAGGTCCTCCTATAGTGTGGGAAGCAAAGTTTCCATATATTCTAAAATGGCGCTGTCTGCAAAGAACGCATATACGCCGTTATCTTTCGGCAGCCAGTTGTTACCGGCCAGGTACGCCCAAACGCCGCTGACCAGCACCAAAAACAGACACCCCTTAACCAGCCCAAAGGCACCGCCCAATAGGCTGTTGGTCCGGGTAAATATCGTATTTTTACCCTGCTTCTTCCTTAGCATAGCGGAAAGCAGCCAACAAATCAAGGCAATAATTATGAACGATAATAAAAATAATGCGATTTTTACCAGCAGGCAAGCCGCCGGTTCCACCAACTGCTGCATTACAAAATCTGCAGCAGTTTTGGCACTGCCTTTTTTCAGCGCGGCGAAGTCAAAATCCCTTTGCAACGCCTGGGGCAGAGCCTGCATCTTGTCCTGCAAGGCAGCCATAAAGGTGTCCACGCCGGAGGCGCCGGTGATTTTCTCCTGCACCTTGGCAAGGGCCTTTGGCTCCACCAGCTTGTCATACACCACTTGATAATACTGATGGCTGACGAACAGGGACACCGGCACACCAACAGCGTACTTGGCTGTGCCGATCAAACCGGACAGCAGCCCCCGTCGAAAGCCCCATACCGCCATAAGTACCACCAGGGCGATCAATATATAATCCAAAATACTCAAGACTTGGTCTCTTCTTTCTCAATCACAGACTGGCGCTGCACAAACACATTGGAGGACATCATGGTGATGGACCGGACTGCGTCCGTACAATCCGCTGTATGTACTACACTGCCGTCTGACAGCTTATAAATTTTGATTTTATCGGCAAAAAGCACGGCTACCCGACTGCCGGAGGCAGACAGATCCTTGATCGCGCCCTGCACGGTAAAGGGCTTTTGCACCTTGCCGCCGGCGGTGATCCGCGCTACGGTATTTTGCGTGGCATTGCTATAAGAGCTGTACGCCACCACCAAATCGCCGCTGGCGCTATAATCATAGGCCACCGTTTGCACTTCGCCGTTTTTCAGCACCGTCTCCAGCTTATCTCCGTTTACCACGCTCACAAAGCTGCTGCCCACCACATACAGGCTGCTGCCCCGATAGGCTATGTCCAGCACCTGGGTGCCGGGCAGGTCAAAGCTGGCATAAGGCTCCGTGTCCTTTACACGCATCAAATAGAGCTTTGGCTGCAAGCGTGCATCCTTACTGTTCATGGCTACAAAAGCGACTTGACTGCCGTTGTCCCGAATGGCAATGTTGGTCACAAAGCCATAGGACAGGCTGTATTTCATCTTATCCCCGCGGGTCTTGGTGATCACCTGAACATCGCTGCGTTTATCCGCAGACTGCGTGGCGTAGACCACCTTGCCGTCGTCCGCCACATCGGCGCACAACAGGCCGGTCTTGCTCTCGATCTCATACAAATTCTCACCACTGTAATCCAGCCGCAGCTTGGAGCCGCCCTGATCGTATGTAACCAGATACGAGTCAGAAGCAGCGGTAATCGGATTGGCATAACCGTGCACGGCGGTGAATTCCTCCTTGCCGTCTGATGGGTTCAGTACTGTTATGGAGCCGCCGGTGAGCACCGCCAGTTTCGCGCCCTGCTTATGAACCGTAACGCCATCGGAGCCATCCAGTGCATAAGGAAAATTGCCGGTGAGCACGGACGATGTACCGCTGCCGCCGCTCAGGCTGCCGAAATCCACCTCGCACAGCTTTAGGATCACAATTGCCGCCAGCAACACAGCCAACACAATCCATACGATCCTGCGTACTTTTTTATCTTTTAGGCGCTTGCGTTCCCGCCGAAGCGCCTGCCGGTCTTCCGCTTCCACAAAAGCACCGCCTTTCTGTTTACATTTTAAAGTCTGCCGGGTCGTACTCCACCCGGTTCAGGTACAGCCCCTGGGGCGGCGCCGTCTTACCGGCGCGAATGCGCTCCCCACTTTCAATAATCGCCGGCAAATCCGCCGGGTCAATCTTGCCCTCACTGACAAAAAGCAGCGTGCCAACGAGAATGCGCACCATATTGTAAAGGAAGCCGTCTGCGCTCACCTTAAACAGTACCATATCCCCTTGCCGCTCTACGGTAAAGGCGGTAATGGTGCGCACTGTGTCCTCCACATCGCTGCGTGCACTGCAAAAGCCGCGAAAATCGTGGGTGCCCAGGAACGCCTTGGCCCCCTGCTGCATACGCTCCAAATGAATGGGGTAGCGGTACTGGTACGCATAGCGCAGCAAAAACGGATCCCGAATGGCACCGTTGTACAGTTTATATACATATTCTTTCTCTCGGCAGTAGTACCGGGGGTGAAATTCAAGAGGAACCTCTCGGCAGTCCAGTACCGCAATATCCTTGGGCAGCACTGTATTCAGCGCCCGCACCACACCGTCACAGGCAATGGACAGCTCTGTTTGAAAACTGACAAAATAACAATTTGCGTGCACACCGCTGTCTGTGCGGGAGCAGCCCTTTACCGGCAGCCGCGCGCCAAACACCTTTTCTACTGCGTTTTGGAACACTTCCTGCACGGTAACGGCATTTTTTTGTACCTGCCAGCCGTGGTAATCTGCGCCGTCATATCCAATGTTTAACAACAAATTTCGCATAACTTAAAGTACCGAACCTAAAAAGTGATTCACCACAAAAATGCCTGCAATATACAGCACCACCGCCGCCAGCGCAAAAAAGTCACCGGTATGCAGGTGCATTTCTTTCATCTTGGTACGCCCGGCACCGCCACGATAGCAGCGGCACTCCATAGCGTCCGCCAGCTCATTGGCGCGGCGAAAAGAGGAGATGAACAAAGGAATCAAGATGGGCACCAATCCTTTGGCTCTGCGAATCAGTCCCCCGCTCTCCATATCGGCGCCCCGAGATTTCTGCGCCGCCATAATTTTGTCGATTTCCTCGATCAAAGTGGGAATAAACCGCAGGGCGATTGTCATAGTCATAGCGATCACATGCACATCAATCTTAAACACTTTTAGGGGTTTAAGCAGCCGCTCAAGAGCGTCCGTCAATTCCGTCGGCGAGGTGGTGTAAGTCAGCAGACTGCCTACAATCACCAACTCGATAATACGTACAGCCATAAAAACGGCAGTCATCACACCATCCATAGTGATCTTCAGCTTTCCAAGGCTCACCAGCGGCTCGCCTTCGCCGTAAAACAGGTTAATAACGCCGGTAATGAGAATAATCACGACCAAGGGCTTAATGCTCTTCAAGATGGTTTTAGGCGGTATCTTAGACAGACCCACCGCCAGAATCATAAAGACGATGGCCAGCCCCAGGGACCAAAAGTTCTTGCACAAGAACACCGCCACCACCATCAAAAAGGTGAGCACGATCTTCATACGCGCATCCATACGGTGCACCGGGGAATTGCCGGGAAAATACTGACCAATGGTCATACTGGAATTCACAGGCGAACCCCCTCTCTCTTTAGGCGCTGAAATTCGCGCACGCCGTCGTCAACCGTAAAAATATCCGTGCGGCACGGTACGCCACGCCGCAGCAGTTCTAAGAAAATATCCGTTACCTGGGGCACATTCAGCCCCATTTGGCGCAGTTCCTCCGCATTAGCGTACACATCGGCAACCGGGCCGTAGGCGGCCACCTGCCCCCGGTGCATCACCAGCACGCGGCGGCAAATGCGCGCCACATCTTCCATAGAGTGGGAGACGAAGAGCACCGTTGCCCCGGTACGGTCCCGGTAACTACGGATCAGATCTAAAATTTGATCCCTACCACGAGGGTCCAACCCGGCGCAAGGCTCGTCTAAAATCAAAACCTTTGGCTCCATTGCCAAAATGGACGCAATGGCCACACGGCGCTTTTGCCCACCGGACAGATCAAAGGGCGATTGCTCCGCAAAATCACGGGACAGACCCACCAATTCCATAGAATGGAACACCCGGCGGCGAATTTCCTCGCTGTCCAGTCCCATTTGCTTGGGACCGAAAGCGATCTCTTTATATACATCTTCTTCAAAAATTTGGTACTCCGGGTACTGAAAACACAGCCCTACTTGAAAGCGTACACGGCGAATTTGCTTGCGGTTTTGCTTACTCCAAATATCCGCGCCGTCCACATAGACTTTGCCGCTTTGGGGCTCTATCAGGCCGTTTAGGTGCTGGATGAGCGTGGATTTTCCGGAGCCGGTGTGACCAATAATGCCGACAATCTCGCCCTCCTCCACAGAGAAAGACACATCCTGCAGCGCCGCCGTCTCAAAAGGCGTACCCACACTGTAACGGTAATTGAGTTTTTCACAGGTCAGTACAGCCAAGTTTTTGTTCCTCCAAGTTGGAAATCAATACATCCACGCATTCTGCAGTGTTCAAAACTGCGTGTTCGGCAAAGCCCAGCCGATCCGCCAGTTCCGTTGCCTGGGGCACATCCAGGCCCAGGGCTTTCAGCTCATCTACATGGGCAAAAACCGCGCGGGGAGCGCCGTCCAGTCGGATCACGCCGTCGTCCATCACCACCACCCGATCGGCTTGCACCGCTTCATCCATATAATGGGTAATGAGCAGAATGGTGATCCCCTCTTCTTTGTTCAATTTCTTCACGGTGTCCAGCACTTCTCGGCGGCCGCTGGGATCCAGCATCGCCGTGGGTTCGTCCAGTACAATACACAGAGGCCGCATGGCGATAATGCCTGCCACGGCTACCCGCTGTTTTTGACCGCCGGAAAGCTTGGAGGGCGATTTCAGCCGCTCCGCATACATGCCAACTGTCTTTAGCGCAGCATCCACCCGGCGGCGGCATTCCTTTGGCTCCACGCCCAAATTCTCCACCCCAAAGGCCACATCCTCCTCTACAATAGAGGAGACGATTTGGTTGTCCGGGTTTTGAAACACCATACCCACCTTGCGGCGCGCGTTATAGACCACATCTTCGTCTTGCGTCAGCGGCGTGCCGTCTACGATGACTTGGCCGCTTTGGGGAAACAAAATGCCGTTAGAGAGCTTGGCTAATGTGGATTTGCCGGAGCCGTTATGCCCCAGCACCGCCACAAAGGAGCCCTTCTCAATCTGCAGGTTCAGGTGGCTGAGCACCGGGCGGGGCGCAGGCGCGTCCTTAGGTGCGTCCGGGTCCGCAGGATATGTAAATGTTACATCGTTAAATTCAAGAATTGCCATCTTTGCCTTTCCACACAGCGGTGGCACCGCAGGGCAGCACACCGCCGGTTTCTGTCACCGGCAGGCCAATCTCGTCCGCAGACACAGAACCGCCCATTTGACGCACCAAAACATCTTCCAAAATATATTGCATTACCGAGGCAGACAGGCCGGTGGTATAAGAATTCAACACCACAGCCAGCGCGTTTTCACTGAGCACCTGCTGCACCAGGGTCACAAAATCATATAAATTATCTTCCAGGTGCCAGATCTCACCTTTTGGCCCCCGGCC
This sequence comes from Oscillospiraceae bacterium, assembly GCA_025757685.1. NCBI lineage: Bacteria > Bacillati > Bacillota > Clostridia > Eubacteriales > Oscillospiraceae > Oscillospiraceae bacterium. Next base: position 885,103 of record CP107220.1, read on the forward strand.
GTAGCTGGGCGGGTCCAGGATCACAATGTCGTACCGGTTGCCCCGACGAATTTCTCGCTGCACAAACTTGATACAATCGTCCACGATCCAGCGCACAGCGCCGTCTGCCACGCCGGAGGCGGCCGCGTTCTCCTTGGCCCACTGGACCATACCCTTGGAGGCGTCCACATGGACTACCTCTGCACCGGATTTCAGGCAGGCAACCGTGGCACCGCCGGTATAGGCAAACAGGTTGAGTACCTTTACCGGACGGTCAGCGCCCTCGATCATGCCACGCACCAGATCCCAATTCACAGCCTGTTCCGGGAACAGGCCGGTGTGCTTAAAACCCATGGTCTTGATGTTAAAAGTCAAGTCCTTATAGCGCACCTGCCACACAGCAGGAATGCGCTTAAAGGTCTGCCACTTGCCACCGCCGGTGCGGGAGCGCACATAGCGTGCCCCCGGCTGTGCCCACAAGCGGTTCTCCCGCGGGCCATTCCAAATCACCTGGGGGTCCGGACGAATCAGGATTTCTCTGGTCCAACGCTCCAGCTTTTCGCCGGCAGAGCAGTCTATCAGTTCATAATCTTTCCAGTCACTGGCTACACGCATTAACTCAATCTCTCCCGTACCACATCTGCAATTCGATTGCCCAGTCGGGTGATCTTTTCCAGATCTTTGCCCTCTAACATCACCCGCACCAAAGGCTCTGTACCGCTGACCCGAACCAGCACGCGGCCGTCGCCCATCAAATCCATCTCAGCCTGTTGAACGGCAGAGATAATATATTCGTCGTTGTTATATTTTTGCTTGCCCTCCGGTGTCACCTGCACATTGATGAGCACCTGCGGATAAACGGTCATAATCTTTGCCAGCTGAGACAGCTTTTTGCCGCTTTTCACCACTGTCTTAAGTAGCTGCACACCGCTAAGCTCACCGTCACCGGTGGTGGCATAATCCAGGAAAATCACATGCCCGCTTTGCTCGCCGCCGATGTTATAGCCCTTTTGCAGCATACGCTCCAGCACGTAACGGTCACCCACTGCCGTCTTTTCACAGGCAATACCGTTCTCTTCGCAAAACTTAAAGAAGCCCATATTGCTCATCACCGTTACCACGGCGGTGTTCTTAGCCAAAGTGCCCTCGTCCAGCATCCGCTTGGCGCAAATGGCGATCACCTTGTCGCCGTCCACCAATTGGCCGTTTTCGTCCACCGCCAGCATACGGTCTGCGTCGCCATCAAATGCCAACCCTAAGTCCAGCCCGTTGTCCGTTACAAACTGCATCAGCTCCTCCGGGTGGGTGGAGCCGCAGTGATCGTTGATATTCACACCGTCCGGTGTGTCGGAAAGCATATAACACCGGGCACCCAGTGCGGTAAAGATCTGTTTGGCACAAACGGAAGCGGAGCCGTTGGCGCAGTCCAAAGCGATATTCAGCCCGTCAAAGCGAACATCGGCGGTCTCCACCACATGGCGCACATAATCCTCCACGGCCGTCTTGCAATAGAGCCGATTGCCCACATCGCCGCCCAGCTTCTCCGGGATTTCTTCTGCACCATCCAGAATAATAGCCTCAATTTCTTCTTCTATGGCGTCATCCAGCTTGTAGCCGGTGGACTGGAAGATCTTAATGCCGTTGTATTCGCAAGGGTTGTGTGAAGCGGAGATCATCACGCCGGCGTCACAGCCGTAGCGGCCGATCAGGTAGGCTACAGCCGGGGTAGGCACTACGCCCACAGAGAGCACATTCGCCCCCACGGCGCAAAGCCCGGCGGTGAGTGCCGCCTCCAGCATATCGCCGGACGCCCGGGTGTCTTTACCGATGAGCACCGTGGGTTTTCTGCCCAGCTCACCGGCCAAAACTTTGGCTGCCGCCTTGCCGATCGAGAGCGCCAGCTCGTTGGTTAAATCTTTATTGGCTATGCCACGCACGCCGTCTGTTCCAAACAATCTGCCCATACCATACTCCTTTGTTGTTAAAAAGAACTGTGTGTTTCCGTCTATACCGGTTTGAATTTCAATTTATGATGGTTAAAGTAAAGTTTGCTGCCCGTCCTGCTGGAATCCCAAATGCCGGTAGGCCGCCGGGGTCACGCAGCGCCCACGGGGGGTGCGGCTGAGAAAGCCGATCTGCATTAAATACGGCTCGTACACATCCTCAATGGTCACTGCCTCTTCACCGATGGCTGCGGCAATGGTTTCCAGTCCCACAGGTCCGCCGTTATAATTTTTGATCATGGTGGTCAGCAAGCGACGGTCAATACCGTCCAGTCCCAGCTGATCGATCTCCATACGAGAGAGGGCATCCTCCGCCGCCTCAGCGTTGATTACACCGTCGTACTTTACCTGGGCAAAGTCACGGCTGCGCTTAAGCAAACGGTTGGCGATACGCGGGGTGCCTCGGGAGCGGGAAGCGATCTGCAAGGCGCCGTCCTGTTCAATGGGAATATTCAAAATGCCCGCCGAGCGCTTAACGATGGTGGCAAGCTGCTCATCCGTGTAAAGCTCCAGTCGCAAGATCACGCCAAAGCGGTCACGCAGTGGCGCCGACAGTTGCCCGGCACGAGTGGTGGCGCCAACTAAGGTGAAGTTGGGCAGATCCAACCGAATGGAACGGGCGGACGGACCTTTGCCGATGATAATATCCAGCGCACGGTCCTCCATAGCCGGATACAGCACTTCCTCAACGCTGCGGTTCAGACGGTGAATCTCGTCAATAAAGAGCACATCCCCCTCTTGCAGGTTGGTAAGCAGTGCCGCCAGATCGCCCTGCTTCTCAATGGCCGGACCGCTGGTGACGCGAATGTTCACGCCCATCTCATTGGCAATAATGCCCGCCAGCGTGGTCTTGCCCAATCCGGGCGGACCGTACAGCAGCACATGATCCAGCGCCTCGCCACGGGTGCGCGCCGCCTCAATGTAAATGGCCAGGTTCTCTTTCACTTTATCTTGCCCAATATAGTCCTCCAGGGTCTTGGGACGCAGGGAATTCTCTATATCCGTATCCGTCTCCGTCAGGCCGGTAGACACAATACGATTTTCCAAATCCATATCTTCCATAGGCAACTCCTAATCTGTTTTAGGCTTACAAATTGGCGGCCAGCTGGCGCAGCCCTCGGCGGATCATCTCGTCCACCGACAGGCCGGGTTCCATCTGACCCACGGCCACAGCGGCGTCGCTTTGACCGTAGCCCAGAGCCACCAGCGCTTCCACCGCCTCTGCCGCAACAGAGCCGGCGGTATTGGCAGCGGCTGCCGCCTGCACCTCTCTGCTGCTGCCCAAATCCAGCACGCCCATTTTATCTTTCAATTCCAGCACAATGCGCTCGGCAATCTTTTTGCCGATACCCGGCGCACGCGTCAGGGACTTGGCGTCCCCGCCGGCAATGCAAACGGCCAATCGATCCGCCGACAGCTCCGACAAGATCGCCAGCGCCGCCTTAGGTCCCACGCCGTTTACGGAGATCAGCAGCTTAAAGCAATCCAGTTCCGCCGTGGTGGCAAAGCCGTAAAGATCCAGTGCATCCTCCCGCACAGACAAGTAAGTGAAAAGCTGCACCGGCTTGCCCACGCCCGGCAGGGACTGTAAGGTAGTCAGCGTGGTGAAGCACTTAAACCCCACACCACCGCAGCTGACCACCGCAAAATTCTGGTCAAAATAAGTGAGCGTACCGTCCAAACTGTAAATCATAAGTAACTCCTTATCGCAGGTTGCCCAACCGCCCCAGCAGGCTGCCGCTGGCGTGGCCGTGACAGATGGCCATAGCCAGTGCGTCAGCCGTGTCGTCTGGCTTGGGTATTTTCTCTAAATTCAAAATCAGGCGGGTCATCTCCTGTACCTGCTTCTTCTCCGCCCGGCCATAGCCCACCACCGACTGTTTCACCTGCAAGGGGGTGTATTCAAAGATGGGCACATTTTTTTGTTGGGCGGACAGGGTGATGACCCCTCTGGCTTGCGCCACATCAATCACGGTCTTGGCGTTGTTGTTATAAAACAACTTCTCCATACTCATCACCTCCGGGTGATAGGTATCAAACAGGCCGATCATATCCGTGTAGATGATTTGCAGCCGCAAAGGAAACGGCGTTTTGGCCTGCGTGGTGATGGCGCCGTAGTCCACCACAGAGAATTTATTGCCTTTATAGTCAAGCACGCCCCAGCCGATAATGGCATACCCGGGGTCAATACCAAGAATACGCATACTGACACTATCCCATAATAAATTTAAATTATTATAACACAAAGACGCACGGCTTGCAATATAATATATAAATTATTATATATGCACGCAGAAAGATAGGGAGCACCGCAGCGCTCCCCTATTCCTTTATCGCCCGGCGCCCTCGCCCCGCAGCTGATGAATAAATTTTTGCAGTTCAATGTTGTTAAAGGTGTACTGCCCCCGGTCCGTGCCCGGAATATAGTACCGTGCCGTAACTTCTCCATTAAGGACCGTAAAAGACTGGCGCAAGGTGGCAGTCATATAGTCGGCACACTGCCGCGCATTTGAGCCGCTTACGATCACCACGCCTACCCTTTTCGGCTTAGCAATAGGCGGCTTGGCGCCCCGTTTGAAGCGGGCGCTGTAATACCGCTGGAACCGGTCGATCACTGCCTTCAGCGGAGCCGGAAAAAAATTATTATACACCGGAGTAAAGAACGCAATATAGTCCGCGTCTTCAAAGTCCTCAAAAAAAATATCCAGATCTTTGTTGGCGCAGCCCGCATGCTGCTCGCAAAAGCGGCAGTCGGTACAGGGCGCCGGCGCCAACTTGTACGTATTATATTCTACGATCTTACAGTCGATAAAATACGGCTTCACCTGGCGGATCAATTCTTCGCTGACCCCATTTGGCCGAGGCGAACCGCCGATAATCAGTAGTTTCTTCATCTCATCACCGCCCCTATTCTACCACACTTTGCCCTTGTTTTGAAGTCGTAATTGTGATAAACTTAAAAATAACACAAAAAAGAGGGCCTCGACTATGACCAAGTTTTTGATACACAAATTCATTCCACGGGATGCAAAGCAAAGCACCAAAGACCGGCAGCGCTACGGCGTACTCAGCGGCATTGTGGGCATTCTCTGCAATCTGCTCCTATGCGTGCTGAAATTTATTTGCGGCACGGTGAGCCACTCGGTGTCTATCACCGCAGACGCCGCCAATAACCTGTCAGACGCTTCCTCCAACATCGTCACCGTAATCGGCGCAAAAATCGCAAGCAAGCCGGTAGATAACGACCACCCATTCGGCCACGGCAGGATGGAATACATCAGTGCCCTAATCGTCGATTTCTTTATTTTCCTAATGGGATTTGAGTTGGGCAAAAGCAGTATTGAAAAGATCATTCATCCCCAAGAGGTGCGGTTCAGTGCCGTGACCGTGGCGGTGCTTGTGCTGTCCGTTGGAGTCAAGCTGTGGATGGCTTACTTTAATCAGGTACTGTATAAAGAGAGCAACAATCTCAATCTGAAAGCGGTACGCCAGGACAGCCTGAACGACTGCATTTCCACCGCCGCAGCCGGCGCGGCACTGCTGTTGTCTGCCTTTACCGCCTTTGACCGGGCAGACGGCATTATGGGGCTGCTGGTCGCCGCATTTATCCTCGCCGGAGGTGTGAGCACCTTAAAGGACATTATGGGTCCCCTGCTGGGTCAGGCGCCCAGCAAAGAGCTGGTGGATGAGATTGAGCGCCGTATGCTGGCAGAACCGCTGATTGTAGGCGTGCACGACTTAATTATTCACGACTACGGCCCGGGGCGCGTCATCGCCTCTGCACATGCGGAAGTACCGGCAGATCAGGATATTATGGCGGTGCACAACGCCATTGACCGTGTGGAGCACCAAATTAGTAAAGAACTGCAAATTGTTATCTGTATTCACATGGATCCCATTGCAATTCATGACGCCACGGTGGATAAATACCGCAAACTCATGGCGGAAATTCTCCAAGACTACGATCCTGAGCTGCGCTTTCATGACTTTCGGCTGGTGGAGTGCAGTGACCACATAAACCTGATCATGGACATTGTGGTGCCCAAAGAGCACAAAAAGCACCGCAGCCAAATTTTGAAGGAAGTACAAGCGGCCGTGCAGCAGCGTGACCCCCGGCTGCGAGTCGTGGCGACTATGGAGCACTCGTACATCTGATTTTCACATTGAAAAACGCCCGGCAGTTTGGAACTGTCGGGCGTTTTGCTGTTTTGTTAATTCTTTGTACCAAAGGTGTAGTCAATGCCGTTTTCATAGCACCAATCCGCAGCCTTTTTGCGCACATACTCGGTCTGAAACGCGTCAAACTTCTCGGAAAATTCCTTATAGGCATTAAAATATTTCCAAAAAGTCTCAACCACGGCATCATCCGGCGTTTGATCAAACACTGCCTTGATCTTGGCATTGCCGATAGAATGAACAAACGCGCGCATTACTTCGCCGTCCGTTACATAAAAGTACGGAATATAGCCCAAAGACAGCAGATACGCCGATGTGCCGGTATCCTCCGGGTGATCCAAATCCGCCAACTCCGCCATGCTGTGCACCTGCATATCCTGACGGGAGAACCAAAATTCCGACGCGCCGCTCCAGCCTTTTCTTAAATTATCTTCGTTCAAAACAAACTGCTTCATCACTAAACCCTTTGCTGCAATCATTAACCAATGGACTTCATCAAACCGCCGTTTTTGATAATGTTCTGAATGAACGGCGGAAACGGCTGGGCCTGATACACCTTGCCGGTAGTCAGATCCGTGATCACGCCGCTGTCAAAATCCACCTGCACTTCATCGCCTTGGTTGATCTCGTTGGCAGCCTGGTCGCACTCTAAGATCGCAAGGCCGATATTAATGGCATTGCGGTAAAAAATACGAGCAAAGGTGGAGGCAATCACGCAGCTGATGCCGCTGGCCTTAATGGCAATGGGGGCGTGTTCACGGGAGGAGCCGCAACCAAAGTTTGCCTTGGCCACCATGATGTCACCGGGCTGCACCTTATTTACAAAATCCTTGTCAATATCTTCCATACAATGAGAAGCCAGCCAGGCCTCGTCACTTTTGTTCAGGTAGCGGGCAGGAATGATTACATCCGTGTCCACATTGTCGCCGAACTTATGTACCTTACCTTTTGCTATCATACCGTACCTCCTTATACCGTAGCCGGGTCGGCAATATAGCCCTTGACCGCAGAGGCGGCAGCCACAGCGGGAGAGGCCAAATAAATCTCAGACTCCGTGTGACCCATACGGCCCACAAAGTTTCGGTTTGAGGTGGAAACTGCTCGCTCACCGGCAGCCAAAATACCCATGTGACCGCCAAGGCAGGGACCGCAGGTAGGTGTAGACACGACTGCACCGGCCTCAATAAAGATCTGGGTCAGGCCCTCCTCAATGCACTGCAAGTAAATGCGCTGGGTGGCCGGGATCACGATCACGCGCACATCCTGCGCCACCTTGCGACCTTTCAAAATTGCAGCGGCAGCGCGCATATCTTCCATTCTGCCATTGGTGCAGGAGCCAATCACCACCTGGTCAATCGCGATCTTTTCACCGTCCACCTGATCAATGGTATGGGTATTCTCCGGCAGATGCGGAAATGCCACGGTGGGCTTTAAGGTGCTCAAATCAATTTTTACCGTGCGGGTGTATTCTGCGTCCGGGTCTGCCTCAAAAATCGTATATTCCCGCTCTGCGCGGCCGTTCACATACTGCAAGGTCACATCATCTACCGGGAAAATTCCGTTTTTGGCGCCGCACTCAATGGCCATATTGCTGATGCACAGCCGATCGTCCATAGAAAGCTCCGCAATACCATCGCCGGTAAATTCCAAAGACTGGTAGAGGGCGCCGTCCACACCGATCTCACCGATCAAGTGCAGTACCACATCTTTGCCGCTGATAAAGGGTGCTTTTTTGCCGGTGATCTCAACCTTAATGGCGGAGGGAACCTTAAACCAAGCCTTACCGGTAACCATACCGGCAGCCATATCCGTGGAGCCTACGCCGGTGGAGAACGCACCCAGTGCACCGTAAGTACAGGTGTGGCTGTCTGCGCCGATCACGCAGTCACCACAGGCCACAATCCCCTGCTCCGGCAGCAACGCGTGCTCAATTCCCATGTTGCCCACATCAAAATAGTGGGTAATGCCATGGGCACGGGCAAAAGTACGCACCTGCTTGCAGTTCTGCGCGGACTGAATGTCCTTGTTGGGCGTAAAGTGATCCATTACAAGGGCAATGCGGGTCTTATCAAACACGCCGTCCTTGCCAAATTTGTTCATCTCATTGATGGCAACCGGAGAGGTCACATCGTTGCCCAGTACCATATCCAGCTTGGCCTCAATCAATTGACCGGCTACCACATGATCCAAACCGGCGTGCGCCGCCAGGATCTTTTGCGTCATTGTCATTCCCATGATCGTCACCGTCCTTAAATATCGTCCGTAAAGGAACCGGCGCCGCGCTCCAGCGAGGTCACGCCGGTACGCGCCATTTCCACAATACTAAAGCGCTGCTCCAGTCGCTGAATAAAGGCGTCCAGCATCTCCCCCGCACCGGTGAACTCCAGGGTCACCGTCTCAGCAGAAATATCCAGCACACGAGCACCATAACCGGCGTTGAATGCCAAAAGGGCGTTTTTCTCCGGAATGCCCTGGGCGTGCACCTTCACCAACAGCAACTCAGAGGACACGGAATTGTCCGGAGTCAGCTCAGATACTTTCTCCACGATCTCCAACTTTAACAGCTGGCGCTTGATCTGGCGAAAATTCTCCGGCTCCGTGTTGGTCTCGATGGTCATACGGGAAAAGTTCGGGTCCTCCGTCTCACTTACCGTCAGAGAGGAGATGTTGTATGCACGGCGGGAGAACAGGCTGGCCACCCGTTGCAGCACGCCGCTCTCGTTATCCACAAGAACAGATAAAACCAATTTCTCTTTCATCTTCCTTGCCTCCAATCAGTTAAACTGCTCGATAATGTCCGTGTGTGCGCCGCCGGGCGGAATCATCGGCAGCACATTGCTGTCCGGCGAAATACGGCAGTCCACCAACACCGGACCGGGATAAGCCAGCGCCTCTGCCAGCACAGCGTCAATATCATCATTGGTATGGATACGCAGCCCCTTTACGCCAAAGGCTTCTGCCACCTTCACAAAATCCGTAACACGGTGGGGATCTGTATCAGAAAAGCGGTTGTCATAAAACAGCTTTTGCCACTGGCGCACCATACCCAGCACAGTGTTGTTCATAATGAACATCTTAACCGGGATATTGTAGGATGCCATGGTGGCCAGCTCAGACAGGTTCATGTGGAAGCCGCCATCACCGGCAAACATCACCACGGTTTGATCCGGGCAGCCCATCGCCGCGCCAAAGGCAGCGCCCATGGAATAGCCCATGGTGCCCAGTCCGCCGGAGGTCAGCAGGGTGCGGGGTCGGGTGAACTTATAGAACTGTGCCGCCCACAGCTGGTGCTGACCCACATCGGTGACCACAATGGTGTCGTCCGGGGTCTTTTCATCAATTTTTTCAATTAAGACCTGGGGATTTACATAATCCCCGATCTGCAGCTGCTTAAAGGGATGGCGGCTGGCCTCGATCTCCGCTTTCCAGTCGCTGTGATCCATCTGCTCCACATTACGGGTCAGCATGGGCAGAATTTCTGCCAAATCGCCACGCAGGTGGTAGTTGGAAAAGATGTTTTTGTCCATCTCCGCTGCGTCAATGTCAATATGTAAGATCTCTGCGTTAGGCGCAAACTTCTTGCGGTTGCCGGCCACACGGTCAGAGAAACGGGCGCCGCAAGTGATGAGCACATCGCAGTCATGCGCCGCCTTATTGGCCTCAAAATGGCCGTGCATACCGATCAGCCCCACGTGTAGCGGGTGGCCGTACGGAAATGCACCCAGACCCATAAGAGAGGACACCACCGGTGCATCCAGTTTCTCGGCAAAAGTAATCAGATCTTCACCCACTTTGGAGAGAATGGCGCCGCCACCAACATAAATCAGCGGTTTCTCGGCATTTCTCAGTAATTCCAGCGCCCGATCTATGCAAGACTGCTTGGGCATCTTAAACGGCTCAATCTCCACTTTCGGTTCCGCCACATAAGCACAGGTGGCAGAAGTTATATCCTTGGGAATATCTACCAGAACAGGACCTTTGCGTCCGGTCTGGGCAATGCGGAACGCCCGGCGCAGCGTGGGCGCCAGCTCCTCCACAGACTTTACCTGGAAGTTATGCTTGGTAATGGGCATGGTAATACCGCAAATATCTACCTCCTGGAAGCTGTCTCGCCCCAAGCCGGAGGTGGCATAGTTGCAGGTAATGGCAACCACCGGCACAGAGTCCATATAGGCCGTGGCAATACCGGTCACCAGATTGGTGGAGCCGGGGCCGGAGGTGGCAAAGCACACACCCACCTTGCCGGTAGCGCGGGCATAACCGTCAGCCGCGTGGGAGGCGCCCTGCTCATGGGCAGTCAAAATATGCTTAAAGGTGTCGCCATATTTATAAAGCTCGTCAAAAATATTCAGGATCGTACCGCCGGGATAACCAAAGATGGTATCTACGCCCTGTTCTTTCAAGACTTCAAGAACGATCTGAGAGCCATTGAGTTCCATTAAATTCCTCTCCTATCACAAAAATTTAATATATATTTTAGGATATTTGCGATACTATGTCAAGAAAAATTTATCCTTGTAAAAACAGCAGCATTGGTATATACTTATATTCGCACTAAAAAACGTGTAATTCAGACATCGGAGCTAAAAGAATGAAACTTGGTATCGTAGGCTTGCCAAATGTTGGCAAAAGTACACTTTTTAACGCCATTACAAACGCAGGCGCCCAAAGCGCCAACTACCCCTTTTGCACCATAGAGCCGAATGTGGGTATGGTCAGCGTGCCGGACGAACGGCTGGACAAGCTGGCAGAAATGTACCACCCGGACAAATTCACGCCGGCCACCATTGAGTTTGTGGACATTGCAGGGCTGGTCAAGGGTGCGTCCAAGGGCGAGGGTCTGGGCAACAAATTTCTCTCCCATATCCGAGAGGTAGACGCCATTATCCATGTGGTGCGCTGCTTTGAGAATGACGACATCACACATGTGGACGGCTCTGTGGATCCGGCAAGAGACATTGAGACCATCAATTTGGAGCTGATCCTCTCGGATCTGGATATTCTGAATCGACGAATCGACAGCCGTAAAAAAGCCATGAAAGGCGACAAGACGCTGGCGCCGGAGGTGGCGTTTCTGGAGCGACTGGCCGCGGAGATGGAAGAAGGCAAAACCGCCCGCAGCGTGGAGATCAGTGAGGAGGAACAAGAGTACCTGAAAGAAGTATCCCTCCTGACCATCAAGCCGGTGATCTATGCCTGCAATATGGGCGAGGACGACTTTAACGCCGGAATTGAGAGCAATCCGTTCTACAAAGCGGTGGAGGAGATCGCTGCCGCAGAGGGTGCAGAAACACTACCCATCTGCGCTGAAATGGAGGCAGAGATCGCCCAACTGGACGAGGACGAAAAGGCCATGTTCCTTAGTGATATGGGGCTGGAAAAAAGCGGGCTGGATCGGCTGATCAAGAAGAGTTATTCCCTTTTGGGTCTGATTTCCTACCTGACCGCCGGTAAGCCGGAAGTGCGTGCCTGGACCATCAAAAAAGGCACCAAGGCGCCCCAGGCTGCCGGCAAGATCCACACAGACTTTGAGCGGGGCTTCATTCGCGCCGAGGTGGTCTCCTTTGACGATCTGGTGGCCTGCGGCGGTATGACGGCTGCCAAAGAGAAAGGCTTGGTCCGCAGTGAGGGCAAGGAGTATGTGATGCAGGACGGCGATGTAGTGCTGTTCCGCTTTAATGTATAAGCATTTTTAATTAATCACCATTTTGCGCGTTTTGCACATTATTATCCAAGTTAAATAATAATTTTTTCTTGCAGAATGAAAAATTGTTGACTATGACCAATAACCGTTGTATAATCAATCATAAGGCAGGAAAATTATGTCAGCAACAAAAAAAACAGATTTTGAATCGCTGGTTTCCGCCGCTCAAAGCGGCAGCGGAGAAGCCATAAATGCACTGGTCCACGCCATGCGCCCCACTGTGGAGATGATTGCCATGAAGTACATTCACTCTCCGCTGGAGAAGGACGATCTGGTCCAGGAGGGCATGATCGGTCTGCTGGCCGCCCTGCGTGCGTACCAACCGAAACGAGGCGCCGCTTTTCGCACTTTTGCCGGCACTTGTATTGAAAATGCAATACAAACCGCGCTGCGAAAATTCAGTCGGCGCAAAGATGTTCCCACGGATAATATGGTTTCCTTGGAGGACTATCTGGACCATGCCGGTACAGCCGTCAGCGCGGAGGACGATTTTTTGGCCGCAGAGAGTGTGGCGCGCCTGAGCCGCGCGCTGGAGCAGCAGTTATCTCCCATGGAAAATGAGGTGCTGCGCCTGCACATCAGCGGTTTTCGATATGCGGATATTGCCACACGACTGAACAAAAGCCCAAAGGCGGTAGACAACGCATTACAGCGTATTCGTAAGAAGTTGACGCTTCTTTTTGAATAAATCTTATGAGAGGTAGTTAAGGTCCAATGTACGAAGACAAAACATTAGTCTGCAAGGATTGTGGGAACGAATTCGTCTTTACAGCCGGTGAACAGGAGTTCTATGCTGAAAAGGGATTTGTCAATGAGCCCCAGCGCTGCAAAGCTTGCCGTAGCGCAAGAAAAGCCGCCGCTCGCGGTCCCCGCGAAATGCACGACGCTGTTTGCGCCAACTGCGGCGCAGCCTGCAAGGTTCCCTTTGAGCCGCGGGAAGACCGTCCGGTTTATTGCAGCGAGTGCTTTGCGAACATGAAAGCAGAGTAACCGGTTATTGATATAAATCTATAAATAGCATCTATTTCAATAGCAAAAAAGAACAGCTATCCGCAAGGATAACTGTTCTTTTTCTTTTGCACTATTTATTCTTTGCCGTTCCAGCAGTAGGTGCAAAGCTGATCCGCAGGAATGCCTACGGAAGCGATCATATCGTCCAGTCGATGATAGCGCAAGCTGGTAAAGTGCAGCTTTTCGCCGATTTTTTTCACCATGGCGGCGTATTTTTCGCTGTCCGGGTCGGCATATTCTGCCAGCACTTCCTTTGTGGGATCGCCGCCCTCCAGTTCCAGGATCACACGACGAGTGATCAGTTCCATCTCTGAGGTGGAACGAGAAAAGTTCAGGTACTTACAACCAAACAGTAACGGCGGGCACGCCGGCCGGATATGCACTTCTTTTGCGCCGCTGGCGTACAAAAACTCCGTGGTTTCCCGCAGTTGGGTGCCGCGAACAATGGAGTCGTCAATAAGCAGCAGGCTCTTGCCCTCAATCAAATCGTGCACCGGAATCAACTTCATCTTAGCGATCAGATTGCGCTTAGTCTGGTTGGGTGGCATAAAAGAGCGGGGCCAGGTAGGCGTGTACTTAACAAAAGGACGAGAAAACGGTATTCCGGAGGCGTTGGCATAGCCGATGGCGTGGGCAATGCCGGAGTCCGGCACACCAGCCACAATGTCCGGCTTGGCGTTGTCTCGGCCTGCCAGCAGCTCGCCGCAGTGGTAACGCATTTTTTCCACGCTGATCCCTTGATAGGACGAGGACGGATAACCGTAATACACCCATAGGAAGGTGCAAATTTTCATTTTTTTGCCCGGTGCAACCAACTGCTGCACACCGTCCGGCGTTAGCACCACGATCTCGCCGGGGCCAAGTTCTCTGTCATCGGTATAGCCCAAGTTCAAATAGGCAAAGCTTTCAAAGCTGGCGCAGTAACCGTCCGACTTTTTGCCCAGCGCAATGGGTGTGCGCCCCAGCTTGTCCCGGGCAGCATACACCCCTTTGGGGGTCAAAAGCAGCATACTCATAGAGCCGTCGATCACATCTTGCGCGTAGCGAATACCCTCTACAAAATTCTCTTTTTGGTCGATCAGCGCTGCCACCAGTTCCGTGGGATTGATCTCGCCGTTGTGCATTTCAAAGAAATGGGCGTTGGTCCCGATAATCTCATCCACAATAGCGTCTGCATTATTGATCTTCCCTACCGTTGTAATGGCAAAGGTCCCGTGATGGGAGCGCACCAGTATGGGCTGCGCTTCAAAATCAGAAATACAGCCGATGCCCATGGTGCCGTGCATCTCCTGGGACTCCTTGGTGAACTTCGTACGAAACGGCGCGTTTTCAATATTATGTATGGCTTTGTCAAAACCGTTTTCCGGGTCATACACCGCCATTCCCGCCCGGCGTGTGCCCAGGTGGGAGTGGTAGTCCACCCCGAAAAACAAATCAAATACGCAATCTTCTTTGGATACTGCGGCAAAATATCCGCCCATTACTCCACATCCTCTCCTTGGAATGTGCCTATTATAACAGATGATTCGCAAAATACAAAGAAAAATTGCAATATTTTTAAAAAATTAAGGCCAACGGTTATACCGACGGCCTTGTGGCGAAAAATTGCAGCCGATTTACAAACAGGCAGCAGTCTCCGACTGCCTTCGTTTATTTTGTTTTTTCCGATTTGACCGAAGACCATTTGCAGTAGACTTTTTTGCCTTTTTTGGCAATGAAAAAGCCCGGTGCGCCTAGGCACACCGAGCCCCCGCAGTTAAACCACGGTCAGAGATACATCGTCCAGAATTGCGCTGTCATCCGTGCCGCCGGTTGCTTCCAGATAGACTGTCACTGTGGTCACATTCTCCGGCACCACCGTACTGATTACCTGATAATAACCAAAATTCGGCGCCGTCTTAACCATATCCTGAGAACGCACCGACACATCAGCCGCATTTGATTCGCCGCCGGCTGCGTCTGTAAAGATGATCCTGCCAGTCACTGCCGGTTGATCCCCTACCCCTTGGGCATAAAAGGAAAGCCGGTAATAGCTGCCTGGGGCAGCTGCTTGCGTCTGGCGCATTTGCGCACCTGATGCCAGTTGCACCGCTGACAAACCGCTGTGCACCTGACCGGCGGCAGTGGCTTGCCCAGCCAAAGCATCGTTGTTCACCGTCCAGCCGGTGGGAACGGTATCGGTGAACTGCTCCATAGTGCCATTGGTCACCAATTCGCCGGGCAGCACCGTTCCGGTAGCACCCGTGGCACCCGTAGGTCCGGTAGGACCTGTTGCACCGGTGGCACCCGTAGGTCCGGTGGGACCTGTTGCGCCTGTAGGACCTGTTGCACCCGCTGTACCGGCAGGGCCTGTTGCGCCGGTAGCACCCGTGGCACCGGTAGGACCTGCAACACCTGTGGCGCCGGTAGCACCCGTGGCACCGGTAGGTCCTGTTGCGCCTGCAAAACCAGCAGCTCCGGTTGCACCTGTTGGACCGGTGGGACCCATTTGCCCGTTGCTACCCGGTGCGCCGGTGGGACCTGTGGGTCCCATTTGGCCGTTACTGCCTGCCGCACCGGTAGCGCCCGTAGGACCCATAGGGCCGGTAGGGCCGGTTGCGCCAACACCCGGACCTGTGGGGCCGGTGGGACCGGTAGGCCCTGTTGGACCGGTAGGCCCAACAACGGTGGGACAGCAGGAACAGGCAGGCTTGCAGCAAGCGTCGCAGCAAGGTTGGTTCTTATAAATCGTTGTATTCATCGGTTTTGCTCCTTATCCTCTCCAATAGACGGCAGGTTGGCAGGGTGCTGCAATGCGGCAAAATAGGCTGCGTTCTGCTGCACGGCGGCATCATCGGGTCGGTACGCTGCGGCTTGGGCATTGCAGCGGGCAGCCGCTGCATAATCCCCCATACGATCATAACAAACGCAAAGCCGCAGGTACGGCAAGTACCCGGTGTCATCCGTGTTTACAAAGCCGCTATGCAGGTCCTGGGGCAGTTCCAGCGCCCACTTGTACCAACAAATCGCCGCCGGATAATCCCCTTGTTCCAGTAACAAATCACCGCAACCGCATACCAGGTCCGACCGAGGTGCTCCCAAGGCAAAGCTCCGGCACAATGCAGCAAACGCACCTTTCCGATCCCCTTGGACGTGCAGGGCTGCACTCAGAAACTTGCAGGCCTCCAACTGATCCGGCAGCCAGCCGTCGCCGGGCGCCAAAAACGCCTGCAATTCCTGTACCGCACGGTCATACTGCCGATGGTAGTATAACTCCCGCCCGTAGTAGAATCGATCTCGGGGCGTAAACGACTCCCCTGCCGCCGCCATCTTTTCATAGATTCGTAGGTTTCGGGTGGTGTACGCTGTCTTGATTGATCGATGCGTCACGGCAATATTCACTGTAATTCTGGTGCCCGGGCACTGAATATATTCGTGTACCCGACCGTGCCAAACCGGTCTCGCCGCACGGCGCACCAACCGCTCTCGATCAAAGAAAAAAGTGGGATTGCCACGACTGTCAAAGCCGGTGTTGTAGCGCATCATCACCACATCTGCCGGGACCTGGTCCAGCCGATTTTTCAGGCACAGCAATGCGTCCAGATCCTCCGGCAACAGCACATCGTCTGCGTCCAGCCACAGGATATAATCCCCGGTGGCCTTGGCAAAGGATGCATTGCGTGCCGCTGCAAAATCATCTACCCAGGCAAAGTCAAAAATGCGATCGGTATAGGCAGCCGCCACCGCCTTGGTGCCGTCCATGCTGCCAGTGTCTACCACAATGATCTCATCCACCGCCGGTGCCACGCTCTCCAGGCACCGTCCCAGTACCGCTTCCTCGTCCCGCACGATCATACAAAGGCTGATACTCGCCACTGTCACCCCTCCTACGAACCTATCTCATTCTATGCAAAAGAGAAAAATCTGTGTTTTTGCATTTTTTGTAAAAATTCTCTTGACTTTCCCATATACGCTATGCTATACTACCAAAGCAAGATAGCTACGGGGCATTAGCGCAGTTGGGAGCGCGCCACACTGGCAGTGTGGAGGTCAGGGGTTCGAATCCCCTATGCTCCACCAAGTCCACTGTAATTTCGGTTACAGTGGCTTTTTTTATTTTCAGTTTTGATGGCTGCATCCGCGCTGTGTCGTGACCACCCGGAATATGAGAATTATTTTGATATAGAAGAAGTCGTAGAGGGCGACCGCACCACGGCTCTGCGGGCCTGCTACTTTTTGCCCTACGACGCAACAGGCGCCGCAGCGGATACCAAGCAGATAAAAGAGGAAATACAGATCTTTGAAGAAGAATGCAATTTGATCGTCAGCGCCATTCCAAAGACCTTTAGCACCTACGACAAGTACCGCTACCTGGCAGCGGTAATCTCCTTGCGCACCACTTTTGACAACGACTCCGCCGGCGGCAAACCCTCTGCCACCGCCTACGGCGCCATTGAGGGCGGGTCGTCCATTTGTCAGGGCTATGCCAGCGGATTTGAATACCTTTGCCGCAAGGCAAATTTGTGGTGCACACAGGTCAGCGGCGTGTCCCAAGACACCGCCCACGCCTGGAACCTGGTAAAACTGGAAAGCGGCACCTACCATATAGATTTGACCTGGGCCGATGCAGACGGCAACACGCCGCTGGACCCTGCCTGGCAAAGCTATTTTATGCTGACCCAAGAGGAAATCCTGCTGGATCACCAAATGGACGACGGCACGGTGGCCACCGGCAAAAATCAGCCCCAAACCGCCGGGCAATAAGCCTACCCTTGACAAAAGCAAAATACCTGACAAATGCGTAAAAACAGCGCACAAAGAACAAAACGGCACAGTCGTCGAGATGACCTCGTCGACTGTGCCTCTTTAGTTTATGTATGTTTCTGTCGTATTTACAACACAAAGGAAGAAATCAGCGCGCAAATAGTGCGGATGTCTACCTTAGACTTAAAGTCAAACTGCAATCGATTGCCGTCATTAAACACCAGCACTAACTCGCTGTCAATGTCCAAAACGCCTGCTGTTTCCACGCCAAAATACTGTATTTTAGCATAAGGATAAGAGAAGTAAGACACTTTCTTACCGGTCAGTCCTTGCACATTGACCACAAAAATACGCTTATTTGTAAAAATCACCTGATCCCGAACCGTCTTAAAGCACTGCACCGCCTGCTCGCCGTTCACAAAGAAACTGGCTACCTCCGAGCGCATATCCGTAACCGGGATCTCCTTTAAGTTCAGCAAATTAGAGTCACCTAATATGCCGGATGAAATGTTTGCCATAATTTTATTCTCCTGTCTTTTTTATTTTATTATAGGAGTGATATACACCGTACCGGTGAAAACACTTTATAACCAATACACACTGTTAATATTTTGCACTTTTCCCGCCATTACATTTTGAGCGCGGTATGTTCCAAAACGATAAGCATTTTCATCGTCAAGCACTTAATACAAACACAGATCAAAGCCAATACTGTTGGCGATAATGAAAAACTAACTTGTTCTGACATAAAATTTCCTGCAATTTTTTTAACGTTATCAGTCTTTCACCGTCAAGGCACTGAATGCGTCGCGAACGGTGCGCACCGGCACAATATCCAACTCTTTTTTTAGTTCCTTGGACAGGGATTTGTAATTATGGAATGGGATCACACAGCGCTGGAAGCCCAGGCGACCGGCCTCCTGCACGCGCTGTTCGCAATGGCTGACAGCGCGAATTTCGCCTGCCAAACCGATCTCGCCAAAGGCCAGCACCTTGTCGCCGATCACCGCGTCCTTCAGCGAGGACACCAGCGCCATTGCCACAGACAGATCCGCCGCCGGCTCGTCCAACCGCAGACCGCTGACCACATTGATATAAGCATCCATGGTGTTGAAAAAAAAGCCCGCCCGCTTTTCCAATACCGCAATGAGCATTGCCATACGGTTAAAATCAAAGCCGGTACTCATACGCCGGGGCGTGCCGAAGCCGGTTGCTGTTACCAATCCCTGTACCTCAGCCAAAATGGGGCGAGAGCCTTCCATGACACAGGCCACACAGGTGCCGCTGGTGTTCTTAGGACGACCGGAGAGCATCATCAACGAGGGATTTTCCACTTCCAAAAGCCCCTCTTGGGTCATCTCAAACACACCGATCTCATTGGTGGAGCCGAAGCGGTTCTTCACCCCACGGAGAATACGGTAAGAGTAGTTCCGCTCGCCCTCAAAGTACAGCACCGTATCCACAATGTGCTCCAGCACCTTAGGTCCGGCAATGGCGCCGTCCTTGTTCACATGGCCTACTACAAAAATAGGGATACCGTAGGTTTTGGCTGTGTGCATAAAAATATTGGTGCACTCCCGCACCTGGGTCACGGATCCGGCAGAAGAAGTCACCTGATCGTACACCATGGTTTGAATGGAGTCAATGATCACAATATCCGGCTTTTCGCTGCGAATGGTCTCGGCAATACTGCCCACATCCGTCTCTGCCAAAATGTATAGACTGTCCGTAGTCACACCCAGCCGATTGGCACGCAGCTTGATCTGATTGGCAGACTCCTCGCCACTCACATAGAGAATGGTATGGTGCTGTCCCAAGTGCTGACAGGCTTGCAGCAAAATGGTAGATTTACCGATACCCGGATCGCCACCTAAGAGCACCAGACTGCCCTCTACGATACCGCCGCCCAGCACCCGGTCAAACTCATGAATGCCGGTGGAAATACGCCGCTCCACGTCTTCCGTAATTTCCGACAAACGTTTTAACGGTCGCGAGACATAACCGCCGCTGCTGCGCTTGGTGCCTGTGGATTTGACCGCCGGGGTCTCCTCGTTCATGGTGTTCCACTCGCCACAGCCAGGGCACTTGCCGTACCACTTGCCGCTCTCGTAGCCGCATTCGCTGCAAATATACATACTCCTCTGTTTTGCCATTACGGTAACTCCCCTGTTTTCATGGTGTCGCTAAGCCCAGCCAAAATGCAAAAGGCCACGCGGCGCCGATAAACATCCTGTTTTAACTGATTATTTTCTTTTACATTGCTCATAAAGCCGCACTCCACCATCACGGAGGGCGCTTTGGCTTTATAAAGCAGATAATAGCTGTCGTCCGACGGCTTGTTCTCCCGACGATTCCCCGGCTGCAAGTGCTGCTTGTCATAAGCTAAAATATTAGCAGCCAGTGCCTTGCTCAACGGATCGTTCACCGTGTACCAGATCTGCATCCCCCACTGGGAGGTATCGGCAAAATGGTTTTGATGAATAGAAACCAGCACTGCGTTATCCACGCTGTTAATATAGTCAAAACGGTTATACAAATCTGAGCGTTTTTTGTCGTCTCCGGCCTTGTAGACCAGGTAGTCCCCGGTGCGGGTCATAGAGGCGGGTATGCCGCTGATCACCGCAAAAGCATACAAATCCCGGGCAATGGCCAGGTTGATCTCTTTCTCCGCCGTGCCGTCCGCCGCCACCGTGCCCACATCCATGCCGCCGTGGCCCGGGTCGATGACCAAATTGTAGCGCGCCTTGGGGTACTGCACCGCCGAGGGCACAGACTGCCGCAACAGCACTTGCAGAGACAGGCAGGTCACAAACACAAACGCCACGCACAGCGCAGCGGGAAAAACACGCTTCACAAAAATCACCCGTACATACTATGCGGGTACGTCCTTGCTTATTATTATAACCGCCCGGCGTGCCCGGCGCAAGTACAGGTTGCATTTTAAGACAGACTGGGTTATAATTTGGACAGAAAGGCGTGATTTTATGAAAATTGTAAATTTAGACGGCTATACCACCAACCCCGGCGACCAAAGCTGGGACTGGATGGGCAACTATGGCGACTATAAGGTCTATGACCGTACAACGGCTGACCAAGTGGTAGAACGCGCCAAAGGTGCAAATTTGCTGATTATCAACAAAACCGTCCTTGACCGTGCAACACTGGAAGCATTGCGCCCGGAGCTGGAATACATTGGGCTGCAATCCACCGGCTACAATGTGGTGGACTGTGCGGCAGCCAAGGAACTGGGTATTACCGTGTGCAACATTCCCGCTTACTCCACCAATGCGGTGGCGCAGCTGGTGTTTGCTTTTATCCTGTCCTTTACCAACCAGGTTGCAGTGCATACACAGGCGGTAGAAAACGGTGAATGGTGCCGTTGCCCGGACTTTTGTTTTTGGAAAACACCGCTGATGGAATTAGACGGCAAAACCTTGGGTATCTTTGGGTTTGGCGCCATCGGGCACAGAGTGGCGCAGATTGCAGAAACATTCGGTATGCAAGTGCTGGTGTGCACCCCACACGAAAAGCCCCTGGACGGACTGCACAGCACCCGATTTGCAGATGCGGATACGGTGCTGGCAAACAGCGACATCATCACTTGCCACTGTCCCCTGACACCGGACACCCAGGGTATGATGAACGCGGCGGCCTTTGACAAGATGAAAGACGGCGCGATCTTTATCAACACCAGCCGCGGACCGGTGGTGGACGAGCAAGCGCTGGCAAACGCCCTAAACAGCGGCAAGCTGGCAGGCGCCGGGCTGGATGTGCTCTCTACCGAGCCGCCGGCAACAGACAACCCCCTGCTGCACGCAAAAAATTGCCGCATTACCCCCCATATCGCCTGGGCAGCCTATGAGACCCGCGCCAGACTGCTTGGCATTCTGCAAGCGAATATTGCCGCTTACTTAGACGGCAAACCGCAGAATGTCGTGAACGGCTAAACCCGGTATCGAACAAAAACAACACCCTCGACCAAATGGTCGAGGGTGTTTTCTATGCTTAAATTAGAACTCCGTGCCGGGATTTTCCTTATCCGGGTCCGTGGTGCTCTGGCTCAGTGCTGTTTGGGCGGTGAACCACTCTACATCTAAAGTCGGAGTATCGTATGCTTTCATTCTATTGTCCTCCTTCTTTAGTTAACTGCGGAAACAACGCCGTTTACGCACTGATAAATATCACCATAAACCACAAAGGGTACCTGGGTGTTCATACGGGAAGTACGGTAGCTCACATACATACGCATATAATGGCTGCCCGTATCGCTGCCCTTCTTGGTCATGGTAAAGGTGCCGGAATTGGGACTGTCTGTCCAGTTGGCAACATTGCGGGACACAACCGTTGTCGCACCGTCGCCGCCCTTCACAAGAGTGTCCTTTCCATTCTTAGTGGCGGAGTAAATCACACCCACCTCCAAGACGGTCACATCTGCACCGGCAGAATAATCACAGGACATGGTAAACTTTTTGTCTGCAAAGAAGCCTACGCCATTCAAAGCCGGCGTGCCGCTCTCTGCCTGCTCCTGCAAATTTTTGGGCAGATCATTTAAGCTGGCGTATGCCGAGTAAGTGGTATCCGTATTGGCGCTGAACAGGGTAACATTCTGCCCGTAGGAAGCCAAAGTCTCCACACCGTTTACGGTACGGGTCCAGTACACTGCGTTGTCAGAGGTCAGCTCTAAGGGTTTGTTGATACCCGGTGCGGTGTACTGGGTAGCGCCGTTAATCAAGGCGTTGGCAGCCGTGCCGCTGTTGCTGACGGTGTAGTTCACATCCACGCCGGTGCGTGTACCTTTCTGCACAATCTGCGCAACCTGACCCGCCGGAACCTGATGGGTGCCTTCGCTCCAAGTCCAACCGGTAAAGGTGTACTTGGGGGAATCCTTGGCGGTAATCACTGTATCGCCCACCGTTACGGTGTTGCCCTTTACAGTTACACTGGTGGCGCCCTCAAATGCGCCCAAAATTGTGCCAAAGTAGTCGGCAACAATCACATTGGGTCTGGTGGCAGTGGTCACCGTAATGGTGGTATCCTGCTGAACCAGCAGCGACAACTGATAATTGCACTTGGCAAGGTCAATCTTTGTATCGCCGTTTGCCGTATGCACAACGCAAACGGTATCCTGAGACTTGTAAGCAGAGAAATCCAAATGGGCAATGGTGCCGTAGTAATACAGCGTTTTACCCTCTTTCGTTTCAAAGGCATTGCCGTTGACGGTGCAGGCAACGGTAAAGGTGCGGCCGCTTTCGGAGGATTCGCCTACATTCATATTACTCAGCAAATCCGTAGTAAAGCCGTCTACCGTACCCTGCTGGGCAGCAGGTACATTCACATAATCCTTGCCGTTGTAGGCTTTATAAATGGTACCGTTGCCGTTGGTTACCGTATTGGTAATGGCGGTACCGCCGTCCGGGAACGCGGTGCGGTCGATGGTGGCGCTGATGCTGCGGGCAGATTCATAGGCGCTGGCGTCTGCGGCAACCACAAGGCCGGAGTTTTTCAGCTGGGTTGCGGTTTCGTCAATTTGGGTTTGGGTGGTCTTTTCCGCAGAATCGGGACCTACGGTAAAGCCTGCCACATTATTTCTGCCCTTTTCCGGATACTGCGCCAGCAAATCCGTACCGGCTTTATAGGCATTCTTAAAGTTCTGCCAGCTGTCCACCGTGTACTTATTCTGGTCTGTATCGGTTACATTGCCGGCAAAGCCCTTGTCATAAGCCGCCTTGTTCTGCTCTACCACCTTTTCCAGCTCCGTAAAGTCTGCACGCTTGGTCAGGCCGGTATAAGTAGAATCCAAAACCGTACCCACATCCTGGGTGGTCTCGTCTGTGGTCAGCAGGGTGTAATTGTTCAGGTATGCCTCTGTGTTCAGCAGCGCAGTGGTGTACTTGTCCCAAGTCTCCTTGGTGTAGTCCGTGGACACACGCACCTTGCTCACCGCTTCATTATATGGCGTGCGTTCGTTGCTCTTGTTGCAGACCTTTACACGTAGGGTCAAACCCAGGTTTAAATAGTTCTTAACAGTATTTGAAATCAGGCCGGATTTCTTAGTATTCGTGCAATAAGACTGAGTCTCAGCCAACACAGACTGCTCTTCCTGCTGATTAGGCTGCACGGAAGATGTGCCGGTTATGGTCTGATACTGTTTAACACCGGCACCCATGGTGTAATTGTCAAAGTAAATACGATCGGCAGAGAAGCCGGTACCGGTCACATAGTTCAGAGAATCTGCAGACGGGAAAGAAACCGTGCTGCTGTCTGTACGGGAACCGCTACTCTTCATAGGCACATAGGCCAGCTTAAAGGAATAACTGGTGCCGTCTGCATTATTCCGGGTAATACCTGCATTTGAATCACTACTCATATCATAATAGTAGTACGCAGATACCATTGAGTTGTCTTTCACTTTAAGACAATTATCTCCACTGGCTTTCTTGTAGTTGTCAGACAGACCGGCAATTTTATCACCGGCACTAGTAGAATACAAATTTCCGCGGGCTGATCCCCAGCTATCTTCAAAAGTTAAAGCATTCGCATCTTCGATATTATACGCATTTTCGATACCCATTGTGCCGGTGTAATTTTTTCTGTCAGTATTACCATAAGAATCCTCTGCCACATATATAGCGCCTAAAGCAGAAGACGCAACGACTACATTTGTGTACAAATTCTGTGTACCAACAGAGTGCCCCGCTACCGGGTTAGAAGCCACATACAGCTTATCCGTCTGGGTCCAAATATTGCCGTCCGTATCCGTCAGATTGGTCTCAATGGTGACCGTTTCGCCTTTGTTATAATTTGCATACTCGGCAGTATCTGCAATATGCAAAGTGCCGCTGAGCTTACCGTGCGCATAGTTAATATTCGCAGCGGAATCCTCCACACACTTTATGCCGGTAATGGTATAACGACTGTCATTAACCGTATAATGGGTCTCTTTTTCGCCGGCCTGGGAACCGTCGGAAATCAAAGAGCCGCAATACATATACGGCTGCCCCTTACGGGAAGCATCACCGTGGGTATAAATCACCGGGTCATACTTAACCACACCGGTCACAGCCAAGTCGCCGTCCACAACCGTTATATTATAAGTATTCAGCCCTGCCTGTACCACAGCATTACCTACTGCGTTGGCGGTAACAGTAACATTGTAACCGTCAATGGTGCTGCCGCCGTTTGCCTTTAAGCAATGGGCATACATATTCGTTGTAGAGGTAGAGGGATTCAGCAGGAAATAGCCGTCCGTACCGTGATAGACAATCAAATATTCCTCGCCGTCATCCACAGTATTCACTTGAATGTAGCCGGGCAACTCCGTGCTGCCGGTCTCGCCGGTGCGGATTCTGCGATACAGCTGGAAGGTGGTGGCTTTCAGCACTTCTTCCTCTGTTTTGGTATCCTTATCTTTACCCTCAAAATCCCAACGCTCAAAGTGGTTCACCACATTGCCCTTGGAATCTTTTTCCATAAAATACAGGCCGTAATGACCGTCCTGCAACAGCTGGAAGCCGCCGTCTACTGCACGCAATGTAACATTGGCAGCTGTAGACGCACCGGGATAGCCGGCCTTACCGTTTGTACCCACACTTAAGTACATACCTGCGTGGGCAATGGTGTACTCTGTACCGGTAGAGGTAAAGGTGTACAAAGCACGCTTTACAGAAACGGAATCGCCGCTGTAATTGGCGTCCGTTGCCTTATTGGCAGTGGCACCGGGTTCTTCCTTCGCAGCAGACAAAGACACAACATCGCTTGCAGAGTTATTCACATTCTGCTCGGAGAAGGTTAAGGTCTTCTTCTGACCCACATTCATCTGAATATCCGTTGTGGTTGGAACATCCGCATCCATACCGGTGAGGGATTGGATATCAAAAACTTTATAGGTAAAGTCACAGGCGTCCGTCTCGTACAAATCTGCCACGCGGCCGTCTTTCAGCACCGTCAAGCAGGAGTAGGCAAACATGGCGCCCTCTGCGGTAATGGTCTTTTTGGCATATTCGGTAGAAACAGTATTGTCGTCATTCAGCAGCAAGGTGAAGATGGCACCGGTTTTACGACCCTCTGTTGAGGAGGGAGAAGAAACCAAGATGGCACGCTTGCCGTCAATCAAATAGGGATACATAATGGCAGACAGCTGGCAGTTACCCCAAATGTCAATACCAGTATCTACCACATCGCCCCATCTGTACAGAGAGCCGGTCCAAGTGGCGTCGCAGTACATAATCTTTTTCTTACCGTTACGGTAGAAGCAGCGTACTACGCCGTTACCTAAATCTACAAGCTGCGCCTCACTGGACCAACCGCTGCCGCCAAAAGAGGACGTGCTGGTAAAGTTCGCCGTACGGCTCCAAGTCTTGCCATGGTCTTTACTGTAAATAAAGCTGGTTGCCTGAGAAGCGTCGCCGGAGCCCCAAGCATTGTCGCCGTAAACATAAACCGGCATACAAATGGTGCCGTCATCCGTGACAACGGCACGGCCGGGACCAGCGCCCAAGAACTTCTCGCCGCTCTTTCTGGCATTTACCAGAGAGGGCGCGCTCCAGGTTTTGCCGCCGTCCGTGGAAGTACGGAAAAACAGGTACTGGCACTTCTTGACCTGGAACTCACAGTTAGAATACCAAACGCAGCCAACATAAGCGTCATGCTTAAACAGCTCAAACTCGCCATTCACCTTATAGCCGCTGACAACCGTGCTGTCGCTGGTTCTGTAAATGCTGGCATAGCCGTCGGCACCTACCGCGCCCACATAATAGTCATAGTCGCCGCCGTTACGAGCAAGCAGCAGACGACCCTGACTGTCCAAACCGGTGTCCTTAGAAGGCTGTGCGTTCGCAGAAGTGCCGTTAATAGCAACACCGGAAGCAAAGAAGGTAGACAGCATATACAGGGTCTTGCCGTCAGTTGCAATATTGCTGTCGCAATAACTGGTAGATGCCTTGTTAAACTCATTGCCGTTATCGCCGTAATAGCCGGCCCATGTGTAAGACCAAGTGTCGCCGTTATCCGTAGAACGCGCGGTGATCACATCGTTACCGCCGCCGTCCATACCGCCGTCCCAACGGGCGTCAGCAGCTGCAACGACAGTACCGTCATCCAGGGTAACCATACTGGGAATACGGTACCAATGAGACGGATTATCGCTGACAAAGGGACGACCCTGAGTCGTACCGTCTGCCGGCTTACTTGCCTCGCTGCTGCCGGCTGCCATCGCGGTGGTCACCGGAAATGCGGTAAGCACCATGAGAATGGCCATCAGCACAGCTGTCCATTTTTTTGCCATAAAGATTCACGCTCCATTTTGTGCAGCGCACCTGCGCCGCAGGATATAAAAGTAGGAGAAATGGGCATAATTCACCCACTCCTCCTTTTTCCATTGGGTATTATATATTTTAATAAATGGAATGTCAACTCATTTTTACAAAATACAAGCTTTTTTTGAACGAATAGACATTTAATGAAACAGTGGTGATTAAAACATGTCGGCCGCAAGAGAATTCTGTAATTCAAACATCATTTTAACCACAAAAAAAGCACCCAATCGGGTGCTTTTTTGATGCCTTTATGATTCCGCATTATCCCATTCCGTCAACAGCTCGATGGACTGAATTTTGCCGTGAAACGGCTCCAAGCGGTTATAATTGCCGTTGACCTCTGCGGGGATCTTGGTGCGGTCCACATAGAACTCCACCACATCCTTATTTTTCTTGGCGTACTGGTGCTTTTTGTCCGTATGGCGGTTGGATTTGGTATCACACAAAATGATCTTAAAGGTTTTGCCGGTGTCCAGGGTGACCTTATATTTGGTGCCCTTGGTGGTGCCGTAAAAGGTGCCCAGGGCGGCGCAATAATATTCCCCTACCATACGAATACCGGTGGTCTCGTCAGTGGTGGTCTTATAGGTTACGCCCCGGTAGGTGCCGGAATTCAGCACCGCATAGGCAGGCGATGTTTTATCTGTTACCGCATCATAATAAGCGTAGGTTTTACAGGCGCCGGAGACTTTCGGCAGCTTCAGGGTCTTGGTGGTTTTCACCGTCACCGGATCGGAAAAGCGGCTTTTGGTCTTGGCTTCTCTGTTTTCCACCACGCCGCGAATCTTGTAAGAATACACGGTCTTGGGCGACACATCTATATCGGTAAAAGTGCGCTTTTTGCCGCTGATTTTGGCGATTTTTTTGTACTTGCCGTTCTTCTCCGCACGGTACAGTTCGTAGTAGGCAGGAGAATGCTTGGTGCTCCATTTCAGGGTCACCTCGGTGGCGCCCAGCACGGATAACGCCATTTTACTGGCAGAGGGTCGGGTATAAAAATCCGTCTCCCCCACGGTGCTCTCCTGGAGACCGTCGCTGCCGGGCACAGTGATCTTGAATTTATAGAACATGGCCGGGGTCAGGTCCGTCAATTCCACCATATTTACCCGCACCTGCGTACGCAGGCTCCAGCTTTTGAGAATGTAATCATACTGGTACACATTATAGATGGCAAAGGGACTGCCGCTGTCCCAGGACAGGGTGGCATGCTTGCCGGTCAGGTCGGTGACCTTGATTTTGGCGTGTACCGCGTTCGTCTGCTGCTCGGTGTTCATAATGTTCACCGGCAAGGCAGGACCGGGCGCAATCTGGGTCTGCGCCGTAGCAGCGGCAACAGGCGAAGCCAATGCCGGCGCGGCGCTGCACAGGATCAGGCAAGCGCTAACGGCAGCCGCAGCTAATTTCTTTTTCTGAATAGAAATAAAAGTTCCCCCTTTGAGTGATTACTCAAACGGATAACATTATACGCCATTTGAAGAAAAAATGCAAGTTTGGCAAAATCGGAGGGTCACAACCACACCAAATTCGGCGACCCTAACAGTGTGACCAAGCCCCCGCCCCATGAAAGAAAATAACGGCTCCCCTTGCACACAAGAGGAGCCGAAAAGCAGTGATATTATTTGCCAAAGAAGAACACAGAGGAAGCGATCAAATACTGTCCGGCGTAGTAGGTAAAGTGGTTCAGGAACAGCCAAATGCTACCGTCAAACCCGCGACCGAAATAGGTATTGCTGAGAATCGCGTCCGAAATGGTAAAGAGCGTTGCGCCGATGGCCATTAGGATCATGGACTTTTCGCCGGTAGTAAAAGCGGCGAAAATAGCGGTGACATTGGTCATGATCAAAAAGCACACATAAAAGAATACAATGCGGCGATACTTGCCAAAATGCACCCGCATTATGTTGGCTGTGGCAATTTGAACCACGCCAACGACAACGGCAATACCTGCGCTGATCAGGACCTTCCACCAATCCAGCTTGGTAAAATGGATCAAGGCCGCGGTATAAAACACATGACCGATCAGAAAGAAGATAAAGCCGCCTTTTAGATAATTATTGGCGTCCTTTTTGTAAACCCCTTTCAAATCCAACAGAATGTCGCCCACAAGTCCCAAGGCACCGCCCATAATGATCAGCGAGCCATACTGGGCAGCATTGGTGTAATTCTCGATCACAGCAAACACCGCCGACAGCATAAAGAACAGACTGGACACGGATTTGAAAATCAGGTTTCGAACAGAGTTCCCCCCGGAGCGGACAAAGACGAAGGCCAACGAAACGGCCACGCCGATGCCCATAGCAATGTAATAAGTCATTATGAATCCCCCTTATTGATTTGACAACTTACGCATTTGCTTGGCTTTCCTCCAGTATAGCACAATTAGGGGTAGGTCTGCAAGTAGCCAGGCCACAGGACCGGCAAAACAGACAGCTTTGAACCCAAACAGCGGTGTGAAAAGATACGAAACGGCAATTCTGCCTATTAGCTCTCCGGCGCCTGCCACTGCATTTGCGTAGGTACAGCCCAGCCCCTGCAGGGTATTACGCAGCACAAACAGTACGCTGACCAAGCTGTAACACAGGGAGATGGCAAACAGGTATTCTTTTGCAGCGTACACAATTTGGCTGTTATAATCCGTCATAAACAGACCCACGATCTGCTCTCCACCGAAAAAGAGTACCAGGGAGCAGAGAACAGACAACCCCAGATCCACCACAAACACCTTGCGCACGGTGGTGAGAATTCGCCGATACTGCCCGGCACCGTAATTCTGGGCCACAAAGGTAGACGCAGCCACCGCCAGGTTGCTCATAGGAATATTGGTGATGCTTTCCGCACGACCGGCGGCAGTAAACGCCGCCACCACATTGGCGCCAAAGCCGTTCACAGCACTTTGCAAAATCATAGAGCCGATACTGGTAATGGTAAACTGCAAGGACACCGGAATGCCCAGCGCCAGCTGGCGGCGGGTACGCTTAGCAGTAGGTACCAGCATACGCGCTTTCAGCTGCAAAACCGGTATGCCCCGGAACACATAAATCCCGGCAGACACAGCTGCCACGATTTGAGAGATCAAAGTTGCCCAAGCGGCGCCTGCCACGCCCCAACCGAAATGCGCCACAAAAAGCAGGTCCAGCACCAGATTAACAGCCACGCTGATCAGCAAAAACAACAGGGGCTTTTTGCTGTCCCCAACGCTGCGGGCAATACCGGTAAACACATTGTAAAGCAGCTGTGCCGGCACACCCAGATACATAATTGCCGCGTACTGCACAGACAGGTCATAGATCTCTTTCGGGGTATGGATCCACCCCAGCATCGGGTGCAGAACCAGCAGCGCCAGCGCGGAAAACAGCACACCTGTAATCAGCGACAAACCGATACCGTTACCGGCCTGGCGATTGGTTTCCTCTTGATCCCCGGCACCAAAGCACTGCGCCACCGGTATGGTAAAGCCGGCGGTTAGTCCGAATGCAGCGCCGATGGCAAAACTGTTGATGGGCGCAATATTGCCCACGGCGGCCAGCGCGTTTGTAGACACATAGCGCCCAACAATAATATTATCCACCATATTATAGGTGTATTGCAAAAGGGAGCTGAGCATAATCGGCAGCGAAAACAGAACGATCTGCTTCATCGGTCTGCCGTGTATAAAATCAGTGGTCATCTTCTACCTCAAAAAATTGGCGATAAGCCGTAGGCAGCGCATAGTCCCGCCGCACTTCCTCCAGCGGCACCCAGGTGTAACGCCCGGCGGTCTCTCGCACGGTCATATAATAGCAGCGCATATCCCAGTGAATATGCGTAAAAACATGGTTTGCATGTACGATCTTTTGCAATTCCAGCGGCTCCAAACCAACATTTTGCAAGTAAGCAATGGCGGACCCCTCGTTCAAAAAATCGTCTGTATCGGGCAACTGCCACAGACCGGACAGCAGCCCCTTATCGCCTCGTTTGGAAAGGGCCACTCTGTCCCCGCAGGTCAAAAAAAACACCGTACGGTTTTGGTGCCGCTTTGCCCGCTTAGGCAACTTTACCGGAAAATCCGTCTGGCTACCGGAAGTATTGGCGGCACACACATCGCCTAAGGGACAAACCGAACACTTCGGCGATTTTGGCGTACAAACGCAGGCGCCCAATTCCATCAGCGCTTGCGTGAAAGTACCGCAAGCCCCTGCCGGATACACCTGCTCCAGATCTGCTTTGATCCGGGCTTTTGTGGTCTGCAAGTCAATGGGAGCCGCATTTTCCGTAAAACGGGTAATCACCCGCAGCACATTGCCGTCTACCGCCGCCACCGGGCAATCAAAGCAGATGGACGCCACCGCTCCGGCGGTATACGGCCCAATTCCCGGCAGCGCCAGCCAGCCGTCATAATCCGTAGGAAATGCACCGTGCAGGTCATTGACGATCACCCGGGCGCACTTTTGCAGATTACGGGCGCGATTATAATACCCTAGACCTTCCCACAATTTGAGCAGTTTGTCTTCCTCTGCGGCAGCCAAATCCTCCACCGTAGGCAAAGCGGCAAGAAAACGCAAATAATAGTTCCAAACCGCCTCTACCCGGGTTTGTTGCAGCATAATTTCCGACAGCCACACATGGTACGGCCGGCGGTCCTGCCGCCAAGGCAGCGGGCGGGCGTTCTGAGCAAACCAGGGCAGCAGCCGGGCAGGCAATATAGACAATGGGTTCTGCAAGCAGACACCCCCTTTTTGATCTTTGCAAGTAGTATAGCACACCCCCGACCTTACGGCAAGGCAAAAAAGCAACTTGTACCACTTGGAAATTGCAGCCGTTTATGGTATAGTGGAAGCAGAAAGGCAGGTAACCGGGATGGCTAAGCGGATCGGCAGCGTAGATATACTCAAGGCACTGGGCATTTGCTCGGTGATCCTGTACCATACGGAAGCACTGCCAACCGTGGTGAACGGCTGGATCGGATCCTACTTTATGCCGCTGTTTTTCTTTGCCTCCGGGCTGACTTTCAGCGCCAAACAGCCTAAATTCGGTGCTTTTCTAAAGAAGAAATGCGTCTATCTGCTTCTGCCCTATTTGCTGTATTTGGTGTGCTGCGCTGCTGTAGGCGTGGCCAAGCAAGTGATAAGAGGCGTTGCATTTCCGGTCAAATCGTTCTTGCTGGGCGCTGTCAGCGGACTGCCGAATATGAATGAATACACCGGCAGAGCTTGGTTTATCTACTGCTTTTTTGTGGCGGAGATCCTGTTCTACTTCTTGCTGAAATGGACAAAAGGCAAGCGCACGCCGCTGTTTCTGGCTGCGCTGATTTTTCTGCTTGCCGGATATACCTATGCGCACTTTTTCCGTGACTCCGCCGCGATGTTTTGGCGCTACACAGACGGCATGGTGGCTGTGTTTTTTATGGCCGTAGGGTATTTGCTGCGAGAAAGTGTGTTAAAATTAAAAGCCCCCGGTTTACTATTCATCGTGCCATCCGTTGGCTTTGGGTTGCTCAATCTGCACATCAACGGCCACGGGCTGGTGATGGCATATTCTTACTATGGCGAGCTGGTGCCCATGGTGGCGAGTGCGCTTAGCGGCTGTCTGTTCTTTGCGGCATTGTCAAACTGCCTGCAAAGCCGCTATTTGGAGTATTTGGGGCGGAACACACTGTTTATTTATCTTTTTCACTTCTTCCTCTGGGCATACCCCCTGCCCCGTTTGCTGGGCAAAGTGATGACCGTGGGCACCACGGCATATAATTGGCTGTACGCCTTGCTGCTCTTTGTGGAGGTGCTGGTCATCTTTAGCCTTTTGATTCCTGTTTATAATCGGATCATGCAGCCCTTGCAGCGCCGCCTGTTAGGCAAAAAGAATGAAAAATAGCGCAAATTCTCTATTGACACGCCCTGCCAATTCTGCTACACTATGAGTGTTGATATTCCTCAATAGCTCAGTTGGTAGAGCATGCGGCTGTTAACCGCAGGGTCGTTGGTTCGAGTCCAACTTGGGGAGCCAAAGAAAAGCCGATACGCTTCTGCGTATCGGCTTTTCTTTCACTATTTATTGACTCGAACCAACGACAAGCTGCTCCAAATTTGGCGAAGACAAATTTGGAAGAAACAGTCCGGTGGACATGGCGGGCGGCAGATTGCCGCCCCTACGAGGGCATTTTTGTATCCGATCGACCGTAGGGGCGGATAGTATCCGCCCGCTCTATTTGTTGGCAATGTAGGGTGCGGTGCCCACACCGCACCGCAAAAACGCCCAACAACAATCAAGGCACCACAGTATAATAACCCCAAAATTTGCATACACTTCTATCGGTGATTGTATGAGAAACAAAACCGGGCTGCAATGGTGCGGCTTTGCCTTTGTGAGCGTTGTGGGCACCTTGTGGCACTTTATCTACCAATGGACCGGAAACAACCGCCTGGTGGCGCTGGTGTGCCCGGTAAATGAAAGCCCCTGGGAGCATCTCAAACTTTTATGGTTTCCCTTTCTCCTGTGGTGCCTAATCAACCTGCGCAGCACCAAGGGGCAATCGGGCGCTTGGGCGCGGCACTGTGTGGGCGCCATTACCGGCATTGGAGTGATCACAGCCTTTTTCTTCACCTATAAGGGGATCATCGGCAGGGATGTTATGGCGCTGGATATTATTTCCTTTATCTTGGGCGTAGGCAACGCTTTTTGGATAGACGCTGTGCTGACACGCAACGGCAAATTGCAAGGAAAAAGCGCACAAACCGCAGGTGTTTTCCTACTCCTGGCAGTCAGTGCGCTGTTTATGTTATTTACTTTTTACCCGCCGAAAATCCCCTGGTTCTTAGACGAACAAAGCGGGATCTACGGCATTTAGCCCTCTGCCAGCCGGCGATAGATGGCAGGCAAATTTTTGCCCACATCCTCCGGACAATGCGCGTCTGATCCGGCAGAGAACTGCACGCCGCAAGCCTTGGCGACAGCCAAGAAATCCGGGTGCAGACCCGGTCCCTTGGCGCCGTTCATCTCCAGCAGCATACCCTGTGCCTTTACCTTTTGGCACAGGGTTTTATACTGCTCATTTAAGTTGAAATCCAGTGCAAATCCGAAACAGCGGATCAGGTCCGGGTGGGCCAGAATATCAAAAAGTCCGCTGTCTGCCGCCTGGTTTTGCAATTCAAAATACCGGCGGTACAAGGCGTTTACATCCCTGCCCTGCCACTGGTTCTTCCGCTGGTTAAAGGTCCAGTTGTCGATCCAGTGGACGCTGCCCAGCAGCAGGTCAAAATAGCCATCCCGGGTTACCTGTTCGATCACATCCGCGTGTTGGGGAAAATAACAGATTTCCAGCCCCAGCTTGATCTTCACCGGGTAATTCTTTGCCCGCAGTCTATCGCCGAATCGCTTGAATTCGTCCAAATGGCGGGCGGTCTGCACTTTTTCGTCAAACCAATGTCGCTGATAATCGTTGTACGCCCGCGCCTGTGCAAAGGTGGGGTGGAATTCAAAAAAGCGCACCGAGTGCTCTAACAGGCAGATCTCGCGAATTCCCAGTTTATCCGCCCGGCGGACAAACTGCTCCGCCCACTCTACGGTGTACGGACCCCGCTCCAGGTGAATGTGCCAGTCCCGCATCAAGCCTTGGCCTCACCCTCTGCCAAATACACATTGGCTTCAAAGGGCATCAGCACATCCCGGTGGTCGTGGTAGTTGGAATACAAGCGTTTGAAATCAACCGGGTCATAAGGACGATTTTGCCGCTTACCGGTCAGATTCAGCTCCACAAAGAAAGTGTTGCCGTCCAAGGTGCGCTTATAGCAAACCACATTCTTATCCTCCGGGCACAATTGGGTAAACTCGCCGTACACCAGCGCCGGATTGGCGTGGCGCAGAGCAATCAGACGCTTAAAGTCATTGAGCACGCTGTCCGGCATCTTTGCCTCATCGGCAGCGTTCACGCGCACGGCATTCTTGTTGATTCCGATCCAAGGGGTGCCGTCGGTAAACCCGGCGCCCGGCTCTGACGTCCACTGCATTGGGGTTCGGCCGTGGTCCCGAGAGCCGCCGTTAATGATCCGCAGCGCTTTCTCCGGCTTTTTGCCCTTGGCCACCAGCTTATTATAAAAATTGATGCTCTCCACATCCCGCACGTCATCCATACTGTCAAAATGGGTGTTGGTCATACCCAGTTCCTGACCCTGATAAATAAAGGGGCTGCCTTTTAAGGTCATTTCCAGCACGGCGCACAGCTTGGCGATCTCCGAGGTGTATGTATCCGTTGGGTCCACTTTAGATGTCACCCGGGGATTGTCGTGATTTTCAAACAGCAGCGTAGGCCAGCAGTGATTGGTGTACTCCACCTGCCACTTGAGTATGGTCTTTACCGCCTTGCGCAGATCATACTGGTACTCGTCAAAGCGCATATGCCCCGCATTATCCAAGTGGTCAAAGTTAAACACCATAGACAGCTCCTGGCGGGTATCTGCCGTTGTCAGTTTGGCCGTCTCAATACCTAAACCGCCGCACTCGCCAACGGTCACATATTCCTTGTC
The DNA here is from genome assembly GCA_025757685.1 of Oscillospiraceae bacterium. Taxonomy (NCBI): domain Bacteria; kingdom Bacillati; phylum Bacillota; class Clostridia; order Eubacteriales; family Oscillospiraceae; species Oscillospiraceae bacterium. The sequence continues at coordinate 920,528 of CP107220.1, forward strand.
CCCGCGACCAAAGCAGTTGCGGTTCATCTCATGCAAATACTCGTGCAGGCAGGGACCGTAGAAGTAAAATTCCGCCCCGCAAAAGCCCAGCGTCTTGCCCACCACCGGGTCTCCGTCCGGCAAACTGGGCCACTTGGAGATAAAGTTGATCACATCCATACGGAAGCCGTCAATGCCCTTGTCCAGCCACCAGTTGATCATCTTATAAATATCGTGGCGTACCGCCGGATTCTCCCAATTCAGGTCCATCTGCTTTTTGGAAAAGGCGTGCATAGCCCAACTGTCCACCGCTTCATAATAATTCCAGGCAGAACCGGAGAACAGGCTTTCCCAGTTGTTAGGCGGGGTGTGGCTGCCGTCGTCCCGGCGCCAAATATAATACTGATGGTACTTATTATGCCGGTCCTGCTTGGCGGCCTCAAACCAGGGGTGCTCGTCAGAAGTATGGTTCACCACCAGGTCCATGATCAGCCGCATGCCACGCTGATGGACCTCACTAAGCAGACGGTCAAAATCCGCCATGGTGCCAAAGTCGTCCATAATATCGTAGTAGTCGGAAATATCGTAGCCATTATCGTCATTGGGGCTTTTATACATGGGGCTGCACCAAATGCAGTCCACCCCCAGGTCCTTAAGATAATCCAGCTTTTCGATAATGCCGTTAATGTCGCCGATACCGTCGCCGTTGGAATCCTTAAAAGAGCGCGGATAAATTTGGTAAAACACAGCCTCTTTCCACCACTGTGGCGTAATGGGGCTGTCGTCCGGCGCAATAATGGCGTTGCTCTCGCTGTTCAGCAGATCGCAGAACATCTGCACCGTGCTCTTTTTGATCACGCCGCCGGTAAGTGGGCTGAGTGCTTTCACTTTCAGCTTAGACAATGCGGAGCGCTCAAAATCTTCCGGCTTAAAGCCGAAGTTCAGCAGCACTTTTTCCAGCAAATCCCGACCCAGTGGATTTTGAATCACCTGGGCCAAACTGCTGTTTGGTGTAATGGTTTGCATAAATCAGTTCCCCCTTATATTACTCGCAGCGGTGCCGGTACGGCAGGCACTCTGCAAAATGACTTAATTGTGGCCGCGCTTAAAGCGTTTTTTGCCCTCCTCACGGAAGGCGTCCAGCCCGCCGGAGCGGTCATACAGACCGGCGGCCTCCAGGCAAATATCCAGTGACAGATTGATACAAGCCTCACTGATATTATCCGGCGTGTCCAGCCGGGTGTGGTAGTATGTGCGCGGGTCGTGGTTCACCCCGCAAAAGCCGGCAGCCTCCAACCCATAGCGGCTAAAGCCCTCAGCGTCAATGGCGCCGGGATATAAGTCGGTCTCTCGCATTTCAATACCGCAGTTCTCCCCGGCCTCATAAATCAGCTCGCCTACGGCGTTGGAATTCTTTTGGGTACCGGTACAGCCGCTGGTGTAGATCTGCAGCTGTTCAATCTCTCGCATGGTGTCCATGGCGATAAATACCGTTTCCACCTGCTGAAGCTCCCTCTTGTGCCGCTTGGCATAGGCCAGGGCTCCCCGCAGTCCTGCCTCTTCCGAGCCGGTGAGCAGCGCACACACCTCCGTGTGCTCAAATCGAACATCTTGCTCCGCCATCTCTCGCAGAACACCCATAGCAATAAAATCCGCACTTAAATTGTCGTTCGCACCGTCAACCACCACACGCCAGTTAATAAAAAAGAGAATGGCAACAAAAAACGGCACCAACACCAACTCCAGCACCCCCATCACCAGCCAAAAGGCCGAGGTGTAACCGCTGCCGAAAATGGCATTGCAAAGCCAAATCATGTTAAAAACAGTCACAAACAGAAGCCCACCGATAGACCCTGCCATCACCAGCGCCAGACTCTTTAGCCCGCCGTGTAGAGAATAAGTCCACTCATTGGCTGCGTCCGTATGTCCGCCAAAAATGATCCGCCGCCGGACTTCTCCGCTGGGCTTGCGCACCGCCATTACATTGCGGGAGGTTTTCTTTGGAAACAGCGGATCAATGCATTCACGATACAGCAAAAACTCCCCCACCAAACAAATTACCGCCAAAACGGTAAGCAACAGCGCAATCACCGCCAGCGCAGCACCGTGCACCGCGCCGCGAAAAGTGAGCCAGTAAAACAGAACGGAGAGCATAGCCACCACACCGGCCGCCGGGATCCAACCCATAAAGGCGTGGGGGTGCACATCAAAATTCTCTACCTGCACATCGTCCGCCCACTGCTCCAGCTCACCGGCCAGAAAAGACTGTGCTTTGCGCTCACTATGGGTACCGGGTGCCCGCTCCTTAAAATTGGCGCACACATAGCGAATACCGTCTACTATATAATTTCTCGTGCCGTCCGAGGCACCGGAAGTCAATCGCATACTTTGTTCCTCCAAGTCAGAACCTGTTTCTATTATACTACATAGGGTATCAAGATTCAACAAAAGCACCATATTTTCAAAAAATTGCAAAAAGTGCTTGACAAGTGCGTTCGTAGCGGTTATAATACAACTCGCAACACAGCCAATTGGCCCGGTAGTTCAGTTGGTTAGAACGCCAGCCTGTCACGCTGGAGGTCGACGGTTCGAACCCGTTCCGGGTCGCCAATATATGCTGATATGGCTCAGGTGGCAGAGCACGTCCTTGGTAAGGACGAGGTCACCGGTTCGAATCCGGTTATCAGCTCCAAAAAGCGTTCAACGCATTTGCGTTGAGCGTCTTTTTTTGCCTAAAACAAAAAAGGTGTGCGCAACTGCGCACACCTTTTTCTTTGTGCCTACTTGATGAAAGTCTTATTTCCCTGCTTCTCCCAAATACAAAGCCAGCCGGAGGGGCAATGCCCCCACAAATTGCCGGTGGACAGCAAACGAATATCCGTCAGGGTAACGGCGGTACCTTTCTTCAGATATGCGTCTGCTTTAGGATTAGACGCGGTAGCGTGGGCCTTGCCGTTCTCCGTCAATTTTCCCACGGTTTTTCGCCCACTGGCAGCGCCTGCGCCCTTGTAGATTCCCCGCACAGCTGTCAAATGATATGTGCCGGGTTTTACGGTGGGTGCCGTGGGCGCAGACTTGCGGTAATGTATATCCTGTGTGGAATACGCCAGGCGCACATCGCGCTTTGGGGTAAACAACCACAGGGAAAGCACATCGCCTTTCAAGTCAGCCGGGCGAACATACACCTCTCTGCCGTTTTTCACCCGCGTGTATTTGCGGCGTGCGGCAGTCAAAGTGAACTTGCCGTCATACCAATACGGGTCCAAAATAATTAAATTGCCGTTTTTGTCGATGCCTGCGGCCAGCACATAGTGCCCGCTGTTGGAAAAGAGCATTTTGCCTCCGCCGCTTACATTGATAATCGCCTTATAGCCCTGTTTCAGATGTGCCACCAGCCGGTCCATATCTGTGGTGATGGCGTAGTCCAGACCGTATTTTTCTTTCATATACCGGGCCACCACGGCCATATCCGTGCCTTCCGCCGCCCGGGCACCCATACCCAAGCAGCGATGGGTCCACTGCCGGGTATTGAACACTCGAGTGGTGGAATTGCGCAGCGCCATTAAGGAAGCACACACCCCACAACCGCTGGTATAAACGCAGCCGGAGGTGCCGTACCGATAAGGATGGGTCTTACTGGGGTACGGTATGCCCTTGCAGGCAGTGGTCGTCTGCCGGCAATAATAAAGTGCAGACATCAGTCACCCTCCTGTTCCAGGGTCTCCGCCACGCTCTCGTCCTCTGTGGCGCCCTCTCGTTGCAACACCCGCAGCACCTCATCAGCCTGGCGGGCACAGCAGGTAAAGCTGTTGTTCTTCCACCAGGCAGCCAAGGCGGCTGCCACCGTTACTAAAGCGGACAGGCCGGTATAGATCTGTTCATCTGAGAACGGCAGCGGGTTTTTACCAAAGCTGGTCAGCACCAAATTCAGCAGAGCCACCACCAGCATTACGGTACGCACAAGCGTACCGGCAGTCATATTCGTCACTTTCATTTCTATCACTCCGATCAAGTTCTTATTTTATCCTATGCACACCGGCAGAATTTGACAGAACCCTGCCGGAATGGTATGCTATGGAAAATCGATATTTTGGGGGATTTTATTCAATGCACAAGCTGCAACTGACCATGCTGCCCGGTGAATATTGGTACGGCGGCCACACCAACTACGGCTACCTAATGCCGGTCAACGCCAAGAAAGTGATGCTGGTAGACACCACGGTGGTGCGCTCATACGGCCAGGCAAACACACTCTTTGTCAGCAACAAGGGGCGGGTTATATGGTCGGAGGCCGGGTTTCAGACCCGCTTCATTTTCGGCCGCATCACCTGCACCGGCCGCAAAGCCAAGATCGGCCTGTACCAGGCAGACGACCACACCCTGCGCGGCGCTTATCACTATGCGGTGGATCACTTTATGCCGCCGGACGGCACCTACCCGGATGCGTTAATGTTCCGCATTCCCCAGTATTGCACCTGGATCCAGTTTGAACACAACCAGACCCAACAGGGCATTGTGGACTATGCCAAGTCTATTCTGGACTGCGGTATGCCTGCCGGTGAGCTGATCATTGACGACGGCTGGCAGCGTGCCTTTGGAGACTGGCGCTTTGACCCGGCAAAATTCGCAGACGCCAAAAAAATGACAGACGAACTGCACTCCTTAGGCTTCAAGGTTATTTTGTGGATCGCACCCTTTGTCAGCGATCAGGCAGCAGACTTTCAAAAGCTGAAGGACGAAAACCTGCTGGTGCTGGACAAGAACGGACGACCGGCCAAGCGGAAATGGTGGAACGGCGCCGACTATCTGCTGGATTTCTCCAACCCGGCTGCGCAGGACTGGTTCTTTGCCTGCACCCGGTATTTGACCGATAAACTGGGCATTGACGGATTTAAGCAGGACGCCGGTGACGCCATGTATTACCGGGACGATGACCGCACCTACGGGGGCGTAGACGCCAACGGTCAAAGTAAGCTGTGGGCGTTGTCTGCCCGGCACTATCGTTTTAATGAACTACGGGCCTGCTTCCAATGCGGCGGCATGGGCGTTGCCCAGCGACTGGCGGATAAAAGCCACCGCTGGAACTTCCTGGGACTGGGCGCACTGCTGCCCAATGTGCTCATTCAGGGGCTGTCCGGTTATCCTTACAGCTGCCCGGATATGATCGGCGGCGGGCAGATCACTGACTTTCGCGGCCCGGCAGAAAAGTTGGATCACGAGTTGTTTGCCCGTTATTGCGAGGCCTCTGCGCTGATGCCCATGATGCAGTACAGCCTGAACATTTGGGATCTGGGCAATCCAGAGACCCGTCGCATTTGCCGAGAAATGAGCGCCCTGCATGCCAAATACGGCGACTATATCATCGCCTGTGCCAAAGCGGCCAGCCAAACCGGAGCGCCCATGGTGCGGGCCATGGAATACGCCTATCCTCACTGCGGCTACGGCGGCATTACCGACCAATACCTGCTGGGCGACCGAATCTTAGTGGCGCCGGTACTGAAAAAGGGGCAACGCAGACGCAAGGTGCGCATACCCACCGGCAAATGGCGACTGGGCGACAAGATCTATTCAAACGAAACGGTCACCCTCCCCTGCCCGGTAGACACCCTGCTTTACTTTGAACGCATAGATTGAGCCGCCTCGGCGTGCTCCAGGTCCTCCACCCGATGGTTGAGGACCTTTATTTTTTCCTCCACCACCGGCAGCCGCTCTGCAAAGCGGTTGTGCTTGTCCACCTTATTTTCCAGCAGCCGCAACCGATAGGTCGTCAGTTTGGACGACGCGAGCACGCCTCCAAAAGAGCCGGCAATGGTACCTGCCAAGGAGATCAGCGCCACCATCACTTCCTTTTGCATATTCACCCTCCTTTGCCTAAAATTACACACTCTAAGACAGTTTAACAGAATAGAGAAAATCTGTAATTTGTCAAGCCATTGGCCCCAAAAAGGGCCATATTTTTTTGATTATAGAGCACCTTGTCTATGGAATTGAATACATAATGTATATTTATTCTTATTTTTGCATATTTATGATATTTTTTCCGTCGTTCTATTGACATTGTCTTCTATGCGTGTATAATAAATAGAAGTTAAAAAAAGGACGGACTGTATAAAAATGACAAGAATATTCATTGACGGTAAAGCCGGCACCACCGGACTGAAGATTTTTTCCCGGTTCCAGAACCGACCGGAGCTGGAGCTGATTCAAATTGACGAGGACAAGCGAAAGGACCCGGCAGAGCGAGCCAAGTGCATAAACGATTCGGACATTACCTTTCTCTGTCTCCCGGACCCGGCAGCCATTGAAGCGGCAGCACTGGTTACCAACCCTAAGGTGAAGTTGATTGACACCTCCACTGCCCACCGCACCCTGCCGGACTGGGCCTACGGCTTTCCGGAGCTGGCACCCGCCTTTCGAGAGAAGATCGTAAGCTCCAACCGTATTGCGGTGCCCGGCTGCTACGCCAGCGGGTTTAACGCTTTGGTCTATCCCCTGGTGTCCGGCGGCATTTTGCCCGCCGACTATCCCATTGTGTGCTACGCCATGAGCGGTTACAGCGGCGCAGGGAACAAAGGCATTGCCCAATATGAAGCGGCAGATCGGGATCCTGAACTGGACAGTCCCCGGCAGTACGCGCTGACCCAGCAGCACAAGCACTTAAAAGAAATGGGCGCCATCAGCCACTTGGCGCGCACGCCCATTTTTGCCCCCCATATTTGTGACTATCCCTGCGGGATGACCGTATCCGTGCCGCTGTTTGCCAACCTACTGAAAAAGCGAATGACCCCGGCAGATATGCAGGCGTTCTACGCAGAGCACTACGGCGACAGCCGAGTGGTCAAGGTACGCCCCCTGGGTTACAGCGAAAGTATGATCGGCGCCAACAATATGGCCGGTCGGGATGACATGGAAATTGAGATCAACGGCAACGACGAAAGGCTGCTACTCACTGCTCGGTTCGATAACCTGGGCAAGGGCGCATCCGGCGCTGCCATTCAGTGTATGAACATTGCCCTGGGGCTGGATGAAGTCACCGGGCTGACGATAGGAGAATAAAGTATGACCATGATTGACGGCGGCATTTGTGCCGCAAAAGGGTTTAAAGCCAGCGGCACCTACTGCGGCATTAAAAAGCCGGCAGTAGAAAACCCAAACCCGGACTATGTACATAAAAACGATATTTGCCTGGTGGCCTGTGATGTGCTGTGCAACACCGCTGCGGTATATACCCAAAACAAAGTGAAGGGTGCACCAATACTTGTAACTAAAGACCACTTGGCAAAAAGCGGTAACAAGGCCAAAGCCATCATTGCCAACTCAAAAAACGCCAACACCTGCAACGCAGACGGCGTAGAAAAAGCAGCCAAAATGTGCCAGCTGGTGGCAGACGAAATGGGTCTGCCTGCTGAACAGGTGCTGGTGGCTTCCACCGGTGTCATCGGCCAGGTGCTGCCCATTGAGCCGATTATTACTGCCGTGCCTACGCTGGTGAAAGAACTGGATTATGGTAAAAACGAAGAAGCGGCTACCGCTATTATGACCACCGATACAGTGAAGAAAGAGTATGCAGTAGAGTTCCAGCTGGACGGCAAAACCTGCCGCCTGGGCGGTATGGCCAAAGGCTCCGGCATGATCCACCCCAATATGGCCACTACCCTGAACTTTATCAGCACCGACTGCGCCATCAGCGCAAAAATGCTGCAACAGGCGCTAAGTGAGATCGTAAAAGTCACCTACAATTGCCTGTCCATTGACGGCGATACCTCCACCAACGATATGGTAGAAATCATGGCCTCCGGTCTGGCGGGCAACGGGGAAATCACCGCACCCGGCCCGGCACTGGACACCTTTAAGGCTGCCCTTTATGATGTGATGGCCAACCTGACCCGTATGCTGGCCAAGGACGGCGAGGGCGCCAGCAAGCTGCTGGAATGCGTGTGCTCCGGCGCGCCCACCAAGGACACCGCCATTATCGTTGCCAAGGAAGTGATCGGCTCTACCCTGTTCAAATGTGCCATGTTCGGCGAGGATGCCAACTGGGGTCGGGTGCTGTGCGCCATCGGTTACGCCCCGGCGGAATTCGACATTGACAAGGTGGATGTGGCCTTAAAATCCACAGCCGGTACGGTCACCGTGTGCCAAAACGGCGCCGGTGTGGACTTCTCTGAGGAAGAGGCCGCCAAGGTACTGGCAGAGGACGAGATCTATATTTTAGTGGATCTGAACCAGGGGGACGAGAAAGCCACCGCCTGGGGCTGCGACCTGACCTACGACTATGTAAAAATCAACGGCGACTACCGCACCTGATTTTACTAAGAAATATAAGCGAACGGAGTGAGAGAATGGAAATTGCAAATCACCAAAAAGCGGAGATTCTGGCAAGAGCCTTGCCGTACATTCAGATGTACCGCAAGAAAGTCATTGTTGTAAAATACGGCGGCAACGCCATGATCAATGAAGAACTGAAAGAAACCGTCATGAACGATCTGGTACTACTGTCCACCATCGGTATCCATGTGGTGCTGGTGCACGGTGGCGGTCCGGAGATCAACAAGACCCTGAAGCGTATGCACATGGACTCCAAGTTTGTGGACGGTCTGCGGGTTACCGATAAAGAGACGGCAGAAGTGGTGCAAATGGTACTGGCCGGTAAGGTGAACAAAAGCCTGGTGTGCCAAATCGGCAACCTGGGCGGCCATGCCATCGGCCTGTGCGGGCTGGACGGCAATATGCTAAAGTGCAGGCCGGCAGACGACGTCCATGGCTATGTGGGTGAGATCACAGACATCAATATGGAAGTGGTGGAAGAAGCCATTTCCAAGAACTTCATCCCGGTGATCTCCACCATCGGCTACGATGAAGACGGCAACTGCTACAACATCAATGCAGACACGGTGGCTGCCGCAGTGGCCGGGGCTTTGCAGGCAGAGGCACTGATCTCCATGACCGATGTAGTGGGTCTGTTGCGAGATAAAGACGACGAAAGCTCGCTGATACACAGAGTCTATATCAGCGACACCCCGGCGCTGATTGCCGACGGCATTATCGGCGGCGGCATGATCCCCAAGATCGACTCCATGACCGAGGCCCTGCGCCGCGGGGTCAAAAAAGCATTTATAATCGACGGCCGCGTGCCCCACTCCATCTTGATGGAGCTGCTTACCGATGAAGGTATGGGCACCATGTTCCGCAGCAGATAAAGAGGAAGACCCATGAACACAAAAGAACTGGATAATCAATATGTAGCCCACGCCTACGGGCGCTTTGATGTGGCGCTGACGAAAGGTCAAGGCTCTACCCTCTACGACGAGGACGGCAAAAAATACATCGACTTCGGATCCGGCATCGGGGTAACTGCCTTTGGCATCAACGATCCGGTCTGGACCAAAGCTGTGGAAGAACAGCTGCACCGGGTGCAGCACACCTCCAATCTCTACTACACCGCCCCCTGCGCCAAGCTGGCGCAGCTGCTGTGTGAAAAGAGCGGGATGAAAAAGGTGTTCTTCGGCAACTCCGGGGCAGAGGCTAACGAGGGTGCCATCAAATTTGCCCGCAAGTATAGCTTTGACAAATACGGCGCCGGGCGCAGCACCATCATTACCCTTGTCAACTCATTCCACGGCCGCACCATTACCACCCTGGCGGCCACAGGGCAAGACAGCTTTCACACGGTGTTTGACCCCTTTACACCCGGGTTCAAATATTGCCCGGCCAATGATATAGAGGCACTGCAAGCGGCAGCCACGGACGATGTGTGCGCTGTGCTGTTTGAATGCGTACAGGGCGAAGGCGGCGTGAACAATCTGAACCCGTCATTCGTAAACGCCATTGCCAAGCTGGCAAAGGAAAAAGACATTCTGATCGCGGTAGATGAAGTGCAGACCGGCAACGGGCGCACCGGCACTTACTTTGCCTACCAGCAATACGGCATTACGCCGGACATTGTAACCACGGCTAAAGGCCTGGGCGGCGGACTTCCCATCGGCGCCGTGCTGTTTGGGGAAAAGCTGCAAGACACCATGACCCCCGGCTCCCACGGCTCTACCTTTGGCGGCAACCCGGTGGTGGCTGCCGGTGCCTGCTCCATTGTGGAGCGGATCGACGACGACTTCCTAAGCGAAGTACAGCGCAAGAGCGAGAAGATCCGCACGGCGCTGGCAAAAGTGAAAGGCGTCCAGAGCATCAGCGGTATGGGGCTGATGCTGGGGATCGAAACGGACAAACCCGCAGGAGAAGTGGCCAAGGCTTGCCTGGCAAACGGCCTGCTGATCTTAACGGCAAAAACAAAGCTTCGTCTGCTGCCGGCGCTGAACATCAGCGATGCGGAGCTGGACGAGGGACTGGAGATACTGAAAGGAGTGCTTGAAGCATGAAACATTTACTGAAACTGGCGGACCTGGACAAAGGCGATATTCTGGACATTCTCAACTTGGCAGACCAGCTGAAATATGAGAACCAGCATGGCATTGAACACCACCACTTAAAGGGAAAGACCCTGGGTATGATCTTTCAAAAAAGCTCTACCCGCACCCGGGTCAGCTTTGAGACCGGTATGTACCAGTTGGGCGGCCAGGCACTGTTCCTTTCCAACCGAGATTTGCAGATCGGCCGCGGCGAGCCGGTACAGGACACGGCTCGGGTACTCTCTCGCTATCTGGACGGCATTATGATCCGCACCTTTGCGCAAAAAGAGGTGGAGGATCTGGCAGAGTACGGCTCCATTCCCATCATCAACGGCCTGACCGATTACTGCCACCCCTGCCAGGTGCTGGCGGATCTGATGACCATTCGCGAGTATAAGAAGAGCTTTGACGGGCTGAAATTCTGCTTTATCGGCGACGGCAACAATATGGCAAACTCCCTAATCGTAGGCGCCATCTCCATGGGTATGGAGTGCGCCATCGCCTGCCCCAAGGACTACCAACCGGACGCCCAGATCATGGCCTGGGCCAAGGAGAACGGCACCTTCACTTGCAGCGATGATATTTTGGCCTGCGCCAAAGACGCAGATGTGGTCTACACGGATGTGTGGGCCTCTATGGGTCAGGAAGAAGAAAAAGCAGAGCGGGAAAAGATCTTTAAGAACTACCAGATCAACGACGAAGTAATGGCCGCCGCCAAACCGGACGCTATGGTGCTCCACTGCCTGCCCGCACACCGAGAGGAAGAAATTACCGCCAAAGTGTTTGAAGCCCACGCCAATGAGATCTTTGACGAGGCAGAAAACCGCCTGCACGCCCAAAAGGCCGTGCTTGTGAAGCTGTTAGGTTAAACTATGAAGAAACAGAAAGTATATCTCTGTCTGGAGAACGGACAAACCTTTGAGGGCTATCGTTTCGGTGCCGGAGGCGAAATTCAGGGGGAACTGGTATTTACCACCGGTATGGGCGGTTATATCGAGACCCTGACGGACCCCAGCTATTACGGCCAGATCGTGCTGCAAACCTTTCCCCTCATCGGTAACTACGGCTTTATCCCGGAAGATATGGAGAGCCCCAAAAGCTATGTAAGCGCCTATATCGTGCGTGAGTATTGCGAGGCACCCTCCAACTTCCGCTGCCGGGAAACCCTGGACGATTTCTTAAAATCCCAAGGCATTATCGGCGTCTACGGCGTAGATACCAGAGAGATCACAAAGACCATTCGGGAAAGCGGTGTAATGAACGCCGTGATCTGTGACGATCCCCGTGTGGTGGACTATAACAAAGTACGGGACTATGCGGTCGCAGACGCAGTCAAAAGCGTGTCTGCTCCCAAGCCTCAACTGCTGTCTGCCGACGAACACAAGCACAATGTGGTGCTGCTGGACTACGGCGCCAAGGCCAACATTGCAAGAGAGCTGAACAAGCGAGGCTGCAATGTGGCGGTCATGCCCTACGACACCAAGGCGGAGGACATCTTAGCGCTGCACCCGGACGGCATTATGCTGTCTAACGGTCCCGGAGATCCGGCAGGGAACACCGCTGCCATTGCTCAGCTGAAAAAGCTCATCGGCAAAGCGCCTATTTTTGGCATTTGCCTGGGGCACCAACTGCTGGCGCTGGCTATGGGTTGCAAGACGGAAAAGCTGAAATACGGTCACCGTGGCGTGAACCAACCGGTAAAAGACCTGCAAACCGGGCGCACCTATATCTCCAGTCAAAACCACGGCTACGCGGTGGTGAACGATACCATTGAGGCCAGCGGCGGCACCCTGCGCTGGGTGAACGCCAACGACGGCACCTGCGAAGGGATCGACTACCCTGCCCAGAACGCCTTTACGGTACAGTTCCATCCGGAGGCGTGCAGCGGGCCCCACGACACCCGCTTTTTGTTTGACCGATTTTTACAGATGATGGGAGGCGAGAGCCATGCCGCTGAATAAGAATATCAAAAAGGTACTGGTGATCGGCTCCGGCCCCATCGTTATCGGCCAAGCGGCAGAGTTCGACTATGCCGGCGCCCAGGCCTGCCGGGTGCTGAAAGACGCCGGACTGGAAGTGGTGTTGGTCAATTCCAACCCGGCCACCATTATGACGGACAAAGCGCTGGCGGACCATATTTATTTAGAGCCGCTGACGGAAGAGACCGTGAAGCGCATTATTGAAAAAGAGCACCCGGACTCCATCTTAGGCGGTCTGGGCGGCCAAACCGGTCTGACCATCAGTATGCAGCTGGCAAAGGACGGCTATTTGGACAAAATGGGCGTGACCCTGCTGGGCACAACTGCCCAAGCCATTGACAAAGCCGAGGACCGGCAGCTGTTCCGCGACACCATGATGAAGCTGGGCCAGCCTGTGGTCCCCAGCGACATTGCCACCACCCCGGAGCACGCACGGCAGATTGCCGCAGAGATTGGCTACCCGGTGATTATTCGTCCGGCCTTTACCCTTGGCGGTGCCGGCGGTGGCGTGGCTTATAACGAGCAGCAGCTGGATGTAATTGCCAAAAACGGCCTGATGCTCTCCCCCATTACCCAGGTGCTGGTGGAGCGGTACATTGCCGGTTGGAAAGAAATTGAATTTGAAGTGATGCGGGACAGCGCCGGCAATGTGATTGCCGTGTGCTCTATGGAGAACTTTGACCCGGTGGGCGTTCACACCGGTGACTCCATCGTCATTGCCCCGGCTGTGACCCTGGCGGACAAGGAGTACCAAATGCTCCGTTCCGCATCTCTGGATATTATCACCGAGCTGGGCATTGAGGGCGGCTGCAACTGTCAGTTTGCCCTGAACCCGGAGAGCATGGAGTACAGCGTGATTGAGGTCAATCCCCGGGTCAGCCGTTCCTCCGCCCTGGCGTCCAAAGCTACCGGCTATCCCATTGCCAAGGTGACCACCAAGATCGCTTTGGGTTATACCCTGGACGAGATTAAAAACGATGTAACCGGCAAAACCTGTGCCTGCTTTGAGCCGACCCTGGATTATGTGGTAGTCAAGGTACCCAAGTGGCCCTTTGACAAGTTCGTCAACGCCTCCCGCAAGCTGGGCACCCAAATGAAAGCCACCGGCGAAGTGATGAGCATTGCACCCTGTTTTGAGGCCGCCATTATGAAGGCAGTGCGCGGCGCAGAAATCGGGCTGGACACACTGAATAACAAGGCTCTGGACGGACTGGATATACACGAGAAGCTGCACGACCAGGACGATCTGCGGCTGTTCTCCGTATTCGCTGCGCTGAAAAAGGGCGTGAGTGTAGATGAAATTCACCAAATCACCATGATCGACGAGTGGTTCCTGGCTAAGCTGAAAAACCTGGCGGATTATGAAAAAGAAATCACCGGGCTGCCCCTATCCCGGGAGCAGTATATGCAGGGCAAGCACTACGGCTATACCGATGAAGCCCTGGCGCGCATCAGCGGCGGCTCCATTCCCTATCATCAGGACTGCGTCTATAAAATGGTAGACACCTGCGGTGCGGAATTCGCTGCAGAGACGCCCTACTTCTATTCCACCTATGACGCCCACTGCGAGGCCCGCAGCCTGCCCCAAAGCGGCAAGCAAAAGATCATTGTACTTGGCTCCGGCCCCATCCGCATTGGGCAAGGCATTGAGTTTGATTACAGCTCCGTGCACTGTGTGTGGACGCTGAAAGAACTGGGCTATGAAGTCATTCTTATTAACAACAATCCGGAGACGGTATCCACTGACTTTGACACCGGCGATCGGCTGTACTTTGAGCCGCTGTGCCCGGAAGATGTGATGCAAGTCATTCAGGTGGAAAAGCCCATTGGGGTGGTGGTGGCCTTTGGCGGCCAAACCGCCATTAAGCTAACCAAATTCCTGGACGAAAAAGGTATTACGATTTTGGGCACCAGCGCCGAGTCCATCGACATTGCCGAGGACCGGGAACGGTTTGACGCATTGCTGGAAAAATTCGGCATTTTCCGTCCCAAAGGCACCAGCGTGATGACCATGCCCCAAGCACTGGTAGCAGCCAACGAACTGGGCTATCCGGTGCTGCTGCGCCCCAGCTATGTGATCGGCGGGCAAAATATGACCATCGCCTACACGGATGATGATGTGCGCCGCTATATGGAGCTGATTCTGGCACAAGGGATCGAAAACCCGGTGCTGGTAGACAAGTATATGATGGGCACAGAGTTGGAAGTGGACTGCATCAGCGATGGCAAAGATGTGCTGATCCCCGGCATTATGGAGCATGTTGAACGGGCCGGTGTACACTCCGGCGACTCCATTGCCGTGTACCCCCCTTACAACCTGAACGATGTGATGCTCCACAAGATCTGCGATGTAAGCGAAAAGCTGGCGCTGTCCCTGGGCACCAAGGGACTGGTTAACATTCAGTACCTGATTTATCGCAACGAGTTGTATGTAATCGAGGTGAACCCCAGAGCCTCCCGCACCATTCCCTATATCAGTAAAGTCACCGGCGTGCCCATGGTTGAACTGGCAACAAAAATTATGGTAGGCGAAAAGCTGCAAGACCTGGGCTACGGCACCGGGCTGTATCGCACGCCGCCGTACTTTGCGGTAAAAGTGCCGGTATTCAGCTTTGAAAAACTCAATGATGTAAACTCCCAGTTAGGGCCGGAGATGAAATCCACCGGTGAGGTGCTGGGCGTAGGCAAAAACTTGAACGAAGCGCTGTTTAAGGGGCTTGTATCTGCCGGGTATAAGGTAGAAAGCCAAAAGCAGGGTCGCCACGGGGTACTCATCACCGTAACCAAGCAAGACCGGTTTGAGATCGTGGGTCTGGCGAAAAAGCTGGACGACCTGGGCGCAGAGCTATGGGCAACACCGGAGACGGCGGCGGCTATTCGCTCTCTGGGTATTGAGGTGCATGTGGTCAACAAGCTGCGCCAGGACAACTCCATTATGGACTTGGTAGAGAGCGGCAAATTGGACTACATTGTCTACACCGGCAAAAGCGATAAGAAGTCCATTGCAGACTATATTAAACTGCACAACCGGGCCAATCAGCTGGGCATTGCCACCCTGACCAGCCTGGACACCGCCAACGCCTTGGCAGATATTATCGCCTCTCGCTACAATCAAATGAACACCGAGCTGGTGGACATCAACCACATGCGCAGCGAAAAGGGCCTGCTGAAATTCACCAAAATGCAGGGCAGCGGCGACGACTACATTTTCTTCAACAACCAGTGCGGCATCATCACCTGTCCGGAGAGTCTGTCCATTGAATTCTCCGACCGGCACAAGGGCATCGGCGGAGACGGTATTGTACTGATTGAAAAGAGCGTGATTGCCGACGCCAGAATGCGCATTTTCAATATGGACGGCAGCGAGGGCCGTATGGCCGGCAACTCCATTCGCTGCGTGGGCAAGTACCTGTACGATAACGGCATGGTGCCTAAAACCGAGATGACCATTGCCACCGCCTCCGGCGTGCGGCACCTGCAACTGTTTACCCGCAACGGCAAGGTATCTTCTGTAACGGTAGATATGGGCAAGGCAGAGTTGAACCCGGCCAAGATCCCGGTTGACCTGCCTGGCGACAAAATCATCTGTCATCCGGTAACCATCGGCAACAAGGAATATAACATCACCTGCGTGGCTACCGGTAACCCCCACTGCGTGGTATTTGTAGACAATGTGGACAAGCTGGACTTACAACAGATCGGTCCGCAATTTGAAAACAGTCCCCTATTCCCGGAACGGGTAAACACGGAATTTGTGCGAGTCGTTAATGAGAGCACCATTAAAATGCGGGTTTGGGAGCGCGGCAACGGCGAGACCCCGGCCTGCGGCACCGGCGCCTGCGCAGCCGTTGTAGCTGCGGTGGAGAACGACTACTGCAAAAAAGGCGTTGATGTTACCGTAAAGGTGCGTGGCGGCGACCTGCTGGTAAACTACACCGACGACCGTATTACCCTTACCGGCGACTGCAACACCGTCTATAAGGGAGAGATCGAATATTAAAGCCTAAGAAAGGCAGCAAAAAGCGCGTACAGATTTCTGTACGCGCTTAAATTATGTTTTATTACAGTTTGACGATACCCAGCGTATCTAAAATAGAACTGATGAGAATGGCCAGCAGGCAAGGCGGTGCGATCCACTTAACCATCGCGGAATAAAACTTCTTCATCTTAAAGGGACCGTTCAGCTCAATTTCGTTGACGATCAGCTGGGGCTTCAGCACAAAGCCAACCATAATGCAGGTGAGCATACCCACAACAGGCATCAACAGACTGTTAGACACAAAGTCCAGGAAATCCAAAATGGAGAAACCGAAAATCGTAAAGGAGGACCACTTGCCAAAGCCCAAGGAGCAGCAAATGCCCAATGCCACGGCATATATATAACAGATCACCGTAGCCTTTTTGCGGCCCCAGTGGTAGCGATCGTCCAAACCGGACACAATGGCCTCCATCACGGATACGGAGCTGGTCAGCGCCGCAAACAGCACCAGAATAAAGAACCCGGCGCCGATCAAGCTGCCAATTTTCATCTCGGCAAACACCTTAGGCAGGGTTACAAACATCAGGCTGGGGCCCTTGCCCAAGGCGCTTTCGTCCCCTCCCGAATACACAAACACCGCCGGTACGATCATCAAACCGGCCAGGAATGCCACCAAAGTATCAAACACTTCAATCTGGCGCACGGACTGCTCAATGTGATCCTGCTTACGCAAATAAGAACCATAAGTGATCATAATGCCCATAGCCAGGGACATGGAAAAGAACAACTGCCCCAAAGCAGCCAGCACAGTCATCATGCTCAGCTTGCTGAAATCCGGCTTTAAATAATAAGCCACGCCGGCGCCGGCGCCCGGACGGGTGACTACAAAGATAGACAGCAGAATCGTCAAAATCAACAGCGCCGGCATCAATACCCGGCTGAACTTTTCGATTCCCTTTTCTACGCCTAAAAATACGATCACCGCCGTAGCGGTCATAAACAGCAAAAACCACAAAAGCGGCTCGCCTGTACCGGAAATGAAAGTAGAAAAATAGTTGTCGCCGGCCGCGTCCTGAACTGCACCGGAGATCATCGTGGCGGTGTACTTGGTAACCCAACCGCCAATGACGCAGTAATAAGGCAGAATAAGTACCGGCACCAAAGTCACCAGCTTGCCCATCCAGCTCCACTTTTTGTTCAGCGAGCCAAAGGCCTCCATAGGACTAAGCCGAGTTTTACGACCAATAGCGATCTCCGTGACCATCAGGGTAAAGCCAAAGGTCACCGCCAAAACAATATACACCAGTAGGAAGATACCGCCGCCGTACTTAGCTGCCAAATAGGGAAAGCGCCACAGGTTCCCCAAGCCTACAGCCGAGCCTGCCGCTGCCAGTACAAATCCCACTTTTCCGGAGAATGTACTTCGATTCTGTTTTGTTTCCATCAAACCATCCAATCTATATCTCTTATTTTACGGAGTAATGCTCTAATTATACTCATTCCGATGGGATTTGTCAATTCCGAACCGGTGGGATTTACCAATTCCCCAGTAAACAAAGAAGGCCTGCACCGGCGGGTGCAGGCTCTTTCTTGTTTGTTATTCCAAAATCACTTGCTGACCTTCACGGACTGCAAGATCCAGTAGTGCAGAGTCAGACAGTTCGAGGCAAAAGTCTTGCGCACATCGGCGCCCGGCGCTGCGGCCATCGGCTGAATGGTGCCGTCGCCCAACTGGGTGTACACAGCATCCAGCTTCTTTTGCAGCTCCTCCTTTTTCTCACCGTCCGGCAGGTTGCAGGTAATGGCCTTGTTGGCGCAACCGGCATTGTAAATGGACGCACCCTTAAAGTCCTTTAAGCAAGCAGCCGCTGCAGTGCCGTATTCCTTCACCACAGAATAGGCGGCGCCTTCTTCGTTAAAACCGGAGCCGATCACAGTCACATCGCTGAGATCAAAAGCATTTTTCGCCGTGTAGAGAGAAGCGGACTTATCGCACCCGCCGGCAAAGAGCGCCTTGTCGCCCTTGTCAATCATGCTCTCTGCAATGGAGGCATAACGATCCACCATCTCAAAGGTGGTATCATAGTAATACTCACTTTCCAGCGCCAGACCGGCGGAATTGCCATCCTTATCGCTGTTGGTCCAGTGGTCAAAATAGTAACCGTCCTTGGGTACGTTAGCGGTAATATGTACCGTATCGCCGGGCAGATAGTAGCCGCTGCCGGTTCCGTTCTCTACCGTTACGGCAAATGTAGGATCGGTAGATGCCACATACACCGGGGTCAGTACCACCGGGTTCTCCTCCACCGTTACATTGGTGGACTTTTCCTTAGCGTTCTCAATATTCTCCGCGTTGCCGGTGCTCTCCCAGTGATCAAAGACCATACCCTGGGCTGCTGCCGGTGCGGTGACCCACACCTTTTCACCGACCGTGTTGTCATAGACTTTATCCGTAGCGGATTTGTCCGCTTTCAGAACAGCCACGCTGCCAACGCTGCCCTCCGCCTTAGTATAAACGGCGGTCAGGGTACAGTCACACTTCTCCACAATCAGGTTAATCTCGGTCTTTTTCTTGCTGGACACATTGACTTTCTTGTCCTTCACACCCTCGGTGTTGCTCTTAACCTCCCAGTGGTCGAACTTCTCCCCCTGCTCGTTAAACAGATCGCAGGAAACGGTCACATTCTGGCCCTCTTTGTAAGTACCGCTACCGTTGCCGTTCTTCACCACCACCTTGTGGCAGGTTTTGTCTGCCTCTTTGATGGGCTTATACACCGGAGTCAAAGTCACAGAGTAGTCATAATCTAGCAGCGGAGAGTCATAATCCGCATAATCCAACTGCACCGGTACGCCCAGGGTATCCGCCGCTGCGGCAGCGCCCTGTACAAATCCGGCACCGTAGTTGGAGGAATGGTCGTTCTGCACCGAGCCCAGGTAACCCAGCTTGGTATTCCCCTGAAGCACGGCAGAAAAGCCGGCCAAATAGCCGCTTTGCAGGTCATCAAAGCTGGCGCTCATTACATTGGGCAGCAGCCGCGCAGACTTGTCTCCGGCAGAATGGGGCACAGCGTCCAGCAAAACAAAATGCAGCTCCGGATACATGGTGGCCAGCTCGTAGCAGATCACGGCAAAGGTCTCGCCGGGCAACACAATGTACTTGGCGCCCTTGTCCACAGCCAGTTTTACATACTGCTCCACCACATCGGTGGTCAGCTCTTGATTCTCCTCTAATGCCGGCTGGTAATAGACGGCCTTGGCGGAATTCTCATTGGCATAGGTCTGCACCCCGTCCCAAGCGGACTGGTTATAGGCCTTATCGTGGATACTGCCACCGTCGGTGATCAGCGCCACATCATACTTTAGATCTGATGTTTTTGTGCACCCTGCAAAGGCAAAAACGCCCACTGCCACCAGAGTCACACACAACAAAACGGAAAGGATCTTCTTCATCGCTCTATTGTCCCTCCAACAATAAAATACTACCACTCAATGATACCAAAAACTTTCTGCCAATGCAATAGATTTTGTTGATTTGGCGATGAAAAAACACTATAATGAAATCATAAAAATTCCGAGAGGTGAAAATAATGGACACATTGAGTGCAAGCGTACTAAGAGACAGAAAGCCGCAAATCGGCATTGTGCTGGGCAGCGGCCTGGGTGCCCTTGCAGACAGAATAGAAGGGGCAGAGGCTCTGCCTTACAGCGATATACCCGGTTTTCCGGTCTCTACGGCGCCGGGACACAAAGGACGATTTGTCTTTGGCACCATTGGCGACAAAGAAGTGGTGCTCATGGACGGCCGGGTGCACCTGTATGAGGGCTATACGCCCCAGCAGGTGGTGATGCCCATTCGCCTGATGCGCCAAATGGGCATTCACACCGTCCTATTGACCAACGCCAGCGGCGGTATTCGCCGTGATCTGCACGCCGGCGACCTGATGCTACTGACGGACCACATTTCCAGTTTGGTCCCCTCTCCCCTGCGGGGTGAGAACGACCCTGCGCTGGGTGTACGCTTTCCGGATATGTGCCATGTGTATGACGAGGATTTGCAGCGCCTGTTTCGCCAAACAGCAAAGGCACTGGATATTCCGCTGAAAAGCGGCGTCTATATTCAACTGCAAGGCCCGGCATTTGAAACCCCGGCGGAGATCAAAATGTGCGCCGCTCTGGGTGCGGACGCCGTGGGTATGAGTACCGCCATTGAGGCGCAGGCCGCCCGGCACTGCGGATTGCGCGTGGCCGGCATCAGCTGCATTACCAACCTGGCCAGCGGTCTGCTGGATTGTCCCTTAACCTCCGAGGAGGTGGGCGAAACCGCCGCTAAGGTGGCTGAGAATTTCCAATCCCTAATCCTTGAAACTGTGAAACGGATGTGACAATATGGAAAACTTGAAATACCAAGACGGAAAGCTGGAGATTCTCGACCAGCGACTGCTGCCCAATGAAGCAAAGTGGCTGCCCATTGGCAGCAAGGAAGCGGCCTTTGAAGCCATACAAACGCTGGCAGTACGGGGCGCACCGGCCATCGGTATCTTCTCCGCATTCTCTATGGCATTGTTTGGCAAGGACGACCCGGCGGCGTGCAAAGCCTACTTAGACAGCGCCCGCCCCACGGCTGTGAACCTGAGCTGGGCCACTGCACGGCTGGCAAAGGTGATGGAAAATGGCGGTGACCCGGTGGCAGAAGCCTTGGCGGTGCAGGCTGAGGACATAGAAATGTGCCGCAAAATCAGCGCTTACGGCTTGTCCCTGCTCCGGGATGGCGATGGTCTGCTGACCCACTGCAACGCCGGCGAGCTGGCCACAAGCCGCTACGGCACCGGACTGGGACCGATCCTGCTGGGCAAGGAAAAGGGCTACAACTTCAAGGTGTTCTCCGACGAAACCCGTCCCCTGCTGCAAGGGGCGCGGCTCACCAGCTATGAATTGGAAAAAGCCGGCGTGGATGTGACCCTGATTTGTGACAACATGGCCAGCCAGGTGATGAAAAACGGCTGGATCCAAGCGGTGCTGGTAGGCTGCGACCGGGTGGCCATGAACGGTGACACCGCCAACAAGATCGGCACTTCCGGGGTGGCAATTCTGGCAAAGCACTACGGTATTCCCTTTTATGTGCTTGGGCCTACCTCCACAGTGGATCCCCACTGTGCCACCGGCGCAGATATTCAGATCGAGGAGCGCCCCGGGGACGAGATCAAGGAGCTATACTTTGAGCGCCCAACGGCGCTACCCCAAACGAAATGTTACAACCCTGCCTTCGATGTTACGGACCATGACCTGATCACCGCCATTATTACGGACAAAGGCATTTTGCGCCCGCCGTACACCGAGAGCCTGCGCGCCCTGTTTCAGGAGGAAGTATGATACGATTCTATAACGGTCCTGTACTGACACTGCAACAGGACCAAATGAATATTTCGCACCAAGAGGTATGGGTAGACGGCAACCGTATTGTGTGCCTGGGGGCAAACCCGGGGGCAAAAGCGGACCGGGAGATTGACCTGAACGGCGATCTGCTGATGCCGGCCTTTAAGAATGCCCACACCCACTCGGCCATGACATTTGGTCGCTCCTTTAGCGACGATCTGCCCCTACAAAGCTGGCTGTATGACAAAATCTTTCCCTTGGAAGCCAAGCTAACCGCAGAGGATATTTATCATCTGTCCCGACTGGCATTCCTGGAATATTTGGAGAGCGGCATTTCCGCCTGCTTTGATATGTACTACTTTCCGGAAGCCATGGCAAAAGCGGCGGTGGACGCCGGGTTCCGCACGGTAATGTGCGGTGCGGTCAATAATTTTAAGGAAAGCCCGGCACTTCTGGAAGAATACTACAACACCTACAACAATTATCACCCGCTGGTGTCCTACCAGCTGGGGTTCCACGCAGAGTACACCACCAACCGCTCCATTATGGAGGCCATTGCAGCGCTGGCAGAGAAGTACAAGGCGCCGGTGTATATGCACGCCAGTGAGACGGAGAGCGAGGTACAGGACTGCATCGGCCGCTACGGCATGACCCCTACGGCGCTGTTTGAGCAGCTGGGGCTGTGGAACTACGGGGGCGGTGCATTTCACAGTGTGTGGGTCAGCAATGAAGACCTGAACATTTACAAACAACACGGCGTTTACGCAGTGCTGAATGCCGGCTCCAACGCCAAGCTGGCCAGTGGCATTGCCCCGGTGGAAAAAATGTTGCAAATGGGCATTCCCCTGGCGGTGGGCACAGACGGTCCCTCCAGCAACAACGCACTGGATATGTTCCGGGAAATGTACCTGATCTGCGTACTGCAAAAACTGCGGGAAAAGAACGCCGCAGCGGCAGACGCCAACGCCATATTAAAAGCAGCCACCGCAGGCTCCGCCCTTTGTATGGGACTGCCGGAGGCGGACTGCATCGCCCCCGGTAAGCTGGCGGACCTAACCGTAATCGACCTGCATCGGCCCAATATGCAGCCCATCAACAACATCACCAAAAACCTGGTGTACAGCGGTGCCAAAACCAATGTACGCCTAACTATGGTAGACGGACGAATTCTCTACGAAAACGGCCGGTTCTTAAACACAGATACAGATGAAATTTACAAGAACGCGCAAACGGTCATTGACCGAATTCGATAAGGAGGCACAGGGATGAAAGTCTTATTGGTCAACGGATCTCCCCACCAACACGGCTGCACCTACACAGCCCTGGCGGAGATCGCCCATACACTGCAAGAAGAAGGCATTGACAGCGAGATCTTTTGGATCGGAAACAAGCCCATCGGCGGCTGCATCGGCTGCCACGGCTGTGTAAAGCTGGGCAAATGTGCCTTTAACGACGACCCGGTGAACGCCTTTGCAGCCAAGGCAAAGACAGCGGACGGGTTCATCTTTGGCTCGCCGGTACACTACGCAGCGGCCACCGGCAATCTGACCGCCTTTATGGACCGGGTATTCTATTCCGACGGTTGCGGCAAAGGCAGAGCCTTTTACTTAAAACCCGCAGCAGCAGTAGCCAGCGCCCGCCGGGCAGGCACCACCGCCACCCTGGACCAACTGAACAAGTACTTTACCATTGCTCAAATGCCGGTGATCTCCTCCCGGTACTGGAATATGGTTCACGGCTTTACCCCGGAAGATGTGATGAAAGACCTGGAGGGTCTGCAAGTGATGCGGGTACTGGCACGGAATATGGCCTACTTCTTAAAATGCAAAGCCGCCGGTGCCGCCGCTGGCGTGGAGCCACCCAAAACGGAGCGAGCCATTCTCACCAACTTTATTGACTGATTTATAAGAACAAAAAAAGAGCCATCGGCAATGCCGGTGGCTCTCTTTATATAGTCTATTCTTATTTTGCTGCGGTCTCGCAGTACAGGCAGCGGTAGGTGCCCTTGTCCGGGTCAACCAGGGTGAACACATCATCCACCTGCTCGTGGTTGCTGATACACGCCGGATTGGGGCAATGCACCATATTCACCAGCTTTTCCGGCAGACGCAGCGCCTGCTTCTCCGCCGCTTTTCCGCCGCAGATCACATTCACGGTGGTATGGGGCGCCAGGTACGCCACCGCGTCCAAGTTCAAGTCAAACTTGTCCGTGGCGATCTTAAGCACATCTTTTTTGCCCATTTTAGAGGACTTGGCGTTTTGGATCAGCGCCACCTGGGCGTCGGTCTTGTCCAGCCCCAACAACTTATAAATACGCATACCCATACCCGCGGGGATATGGTCCAGTACATAGCCGTTTTGGATCGAATCAATGGTCATTCCAGTGCACCTCCCCACTTCAGCAGCGTCATAATCAGCGCCATACGCATGTATTTGCCGTTCTTGGCCTGTTCAAAATACTTGGCTCGCGGATCATCGTCCACATCCACAGTGATCTCATGGACCCGAGGCAGCGGGTGCATGATGGTCAGATCGCTTTTTGCGCTTTCCAGCTTCTCCGGGTCCAGTACAAAGGCGTCCTTATGACGCAGGTACTCGTCTTCCGAAAAGAAGCGCTCTCTCTGAATACGGGTCATATAAAGCACATCCAGCCGAGGCATCACATCTTCCATGTGCTCCACCTCTGTGTACTTCATACCGGAGGCGTCCAGCACATCCGTTTTGATATAATCCGGCACTGCCAACTCCTTGGGGGAAATCAGCACAAACTCCACATCCGTATAGCGGCACATAGCCTTAATGAGGGAATGCACCGTGCGGCCAAATTTTAAATCCCCGCAAAGGCCGATGGTCAGGTGGTCCAAACGACCCTTTTCCCGATAAATGGTGAGCAAATCCGTTAAGGTCTGCGTGGGGTGGCTGTGGCCGCCGTCCCCGGCGTTGATGATGGGCACATCGCTCTTAAAGCTGGCAACCCGGGGCGCACCCTCCAGCGGGTGACGCATAGCGATAATATCCGCATAGCAGGACACGATCTTCACCGTGTCCCCTACCGTCTCGCCCTTGGAGGCAGAGGAAGAATTGGCCGCTGCAAAGCCCAGCACATTGCCGCCCAGCTCCATCATCGCCGCTTCAAAAGACAGGCGGGTGCGGGTCGACGGCTCAAAAAACAGGGTTGCCAATTTTTTGCCATCGCACACATGGGCGTATTTCTTAGGGTCGGCGATAATGTCCGTAGCCAAGTGGATCAAATCGTCAATCTCTTCTACCGTAAAGTCCGTTGTATCTAAACAATGGCGCATAAAGACCACTCCTTTGCTTACAGTTCCATCCAAGCCGGATCCTGGGGGTTCTTCTGGAACGCGGTCAGCTTGGCAATATCCTTGTCTGCGATATAACCCTCGGCGGCAGCCACCTTGGACAGGGTGTCAAAGTCAGACAGGCTGTAGTTCACCACATCGGCAGCAGCCAGGCGCTCCACGCCCTTTTGCAGACCGTAGGTGAAGATGGAGGCAATACCCAGCACCTGAGCACCGGCCTGGCGCAGCACATCAACCACTTCCAGCACAGAGCCGCCGGTGGAGATCAGATCCTCAATCACCACGACCTTCGTGCCCGGCTCCATTTTGCCCTCAATTTGGTTTTGGCGGCCGTGGTCCTTATGACCGGAGCGCACATAACCCATGGGCAGGTCCAAAATGGTAGCGGTAATGGCTGCGTGGGCAATACCCGCCGTAGAGGTGCCCATCAGCATCTCCGCTTCCGGGAACTTCTCTTTTACAATCTCAGCCAGTCCGGCCTCCACATCCTTCCGTACCGCAGGAGCGGACAAAGTCAGCCGGTTGTCGCAGTAAATGGGGCTGTGGATACCGGAAGCCCAGGTAAAGGGATCGTCCGGCTTTAAGAACACAGCACGAATGGACAGCAAATCTTTTGCAATCTGTTCCTTAGTAATGGTCATAATAACACTCCTTAATCTATAAATTCACGGCAGCAGCGTCTGTACGCAGCCACCGGGTCATCGGCAGCGGTAATGGGGCGGCCCACCACAATGTAGTCGGAACCGATCTCCTTTGCCTTGGCAGGGGTGGTCACCCGCACCTGGTCGCCCAGGTCGCCGTCTGCAAAGCGTACGCCGGGGGTCACGGTCATAAAGGCCTTGCCGCAGGCGTCCTTCACCATGCCCGCCTCCAGCGGCGAGCACACCACGCCGTCCAGACCGGCGGTCTTGGCATTCTTGGCGTACTGCACAATGGTGTCGTTGATAGTAGCGTTGATGAGCAGTTCTTTTTGCATGCGCTCCTCACTGGTGGAGGTCAGCTGGGTCACGGCGATCAGCAGCGGACGCGTGCCGTCCGGCCGGGTCAGACCCTCCAGCGCGGCCTCCATCATCTCTACTGTACCGGCAGCGTGCACATTGGTCATATCCACATCCAGTCGGCTCAGCACTGCCATGGACTTCTTTACCGTATTGGGAATATCGTGCAGCTTCAGATCCAAAAAGATCTTGTGTCCACGCTTTTTCAGTTCCCGCACAATGGACGGACCCTCTGCGTAATACAGCTCCATACCGATCTTCACAAAGGGTTTTTCCTCCGTGAATTTGTCCAGGAACGCAAAGGTTGCCTCTGCGCTTGCAAAATCGCAAGCCACGATCACATCTTTACCCATTTTTTACCACTCCTATCACATCACTTAATTTATCAATCCCCAGGTCTGCGCATACATTCGGCAGATTCTCAATGATTTTTTTGCAAGCGTAGGGGTCTACCAAATTGGCAGCGCCTACCTGTACCGCCGTGGCACCGGCCATCATCATCTCCACCACATCCCGGGCACTGGTAACGCCGCCGCAGCCCATCACGGGAATGTTGCAGGCACTGGCCACCTGGTACACCATACGCACCGCCACCGGAAACACCGCCGGGCCACTAAAACCGCCCATGGTGTTGGCAATCACCGGTCGACGCCGGTTCAGATCAATGCGCATACCCAGCAGGGTGTTGATCAGACAAATACCATCCGCACCGGCCTCTTCGCAAGCCTTGGCAATGGCTACAATATCCGTTACATTGGGCGACAGCTTAATGAACACCGGCTTGGTGGTCACTGCCTTTACCGCCCGGGTCACTTCTGCGGCACAGGCCGGATCGGTGCCAAAGCTCATACCGCCGCCGTGCACATTGGGGCAGGATACATTCACTTCCAAAATCCCAACCTGCTCCTCTTTGTCCAGCAGCTGGCAGGTATAGGCATAGTCCTCCACAGAGAAGCCGCTCACGTTGGCGATCACCGGCTTGTGAAAGATTTTTTTCAGCTCCGGCAGTTCATGCTGGGTCACATGGTGCACCCCGGGATTTTGCAGACCAACGGCATTGATCATGCCGGCGGTGCATTCTGCAATGCGGGGGGTGGGATTGCCAAAACGAGCATCCCTTGTGGTGCCCTTAAAGGAGAAAGAGCCTAACATGTTAATATCATAAAATTCGCTGAATTCCTTGCCGAAGCCGAAGGTGCCGGAGGCAGGAACCACCGGATTGTCCAGCTCCAGCCCGCACAAATTCACACGCAGGTCTACCATACGATCTCCTCCTTTACCAGCACCGGTCCGTCCTTGCAAATGCGTTTGTTGCCGTACTTTGTCTTGCAGGAGCAGCCCATACAAGCGCCAAAACCGCAGCCCATGCGCTCCTCAAAGGAGAACTGACCGGAGGTGGCAGAGCGGTCATATACCGCCCGCAGCATCGGCAGCGGACCGCAGGTATAAATGTAATCATAATCCGCCGGGAAAGCGTCCGTCACAAAGCCCTTGGTGCCTACACTGCCGTCCACGGTGGTGATCCGCACTTCCGCACCCAGTGCGGCGAATTCCTCAGCGTAGAACACTTCGTCCGCCGTGTTAAAGCCCAGTATCACCGTCACCTGCTGCCCGGCAGCCCGCAAGCACTTGCACAGATTGTAAAGGGGCGGCACACCTACACCACCGCCGATAAGCAGCGCGTGGTGCACAGGCTCCATCGTGTAGCCGTTGCCCAGGCCGGTGAGCACATCCAGCGTCTCCCCCGGCTGCATCTTTGCCATTTGGGCCGTCCCCTGCCCCACAACTTTATAGATGATGGTCACCGTCCGGCTGTCATAGTCGCAGACGGAGATGGGGCGGCGCAGGAACTTGCCCTTCAAGGCAATGTTGATAAACTGGCCCGGCGCCGTAATGTACCGGGTGTCCCCAGCCAGCACCATACGGTACACGCTGGCGGTCAGAGGTCGATTTTCTTCTATTGTAAAAATACCTTGTTTATACATACGCTTACTCCGCGTCGATGGTAGACACGCCCAGAGTGATCTCCTCCAGCACATCCAGCAGCACCTTTACCGTGTCCAGCGAAGTGAACATGGTCACATTGTTTTCCACCGCAGCCCGGCGAATTTCAGAGCCGTCCGAGTGACTGTCGCCGTGGTTAATATCAATGGTGTTAATCACATAGGCAATGTGCCCCTGGCGCAGTGCCATCAAGATTTCGTCGCTGTCATCCTCAGTGAGCTTTTGCCGCACCCGGGTGCGAATGCCGTGGTCTTTCAGGTACTTGGCGGTGCCCTCGGTGGCTTCGATATTAAAGCCCAGGTCGTAGAACCGACGGATCAACGGCAGCGCAGTAGGCTTGTCCTGATCCGCAATGGTCACCAGCACCGTGCCGTAGTTAGACACATGCAGCCCGCTGGATTGTAACGCTTTATAAAGAGCGCGGGTCAGGCTCTTGTCGTAACCGATCGCCTCGCCGGTGGACTTCATCTCCGGGGACAGATAAGTGTCCATCCCTTTCAGCTTGCTAAAGGAGAACGCAGGCGCCTTCACATACCAGCGCTTTTTCTCCGTGGGATACACATCCGTAATGCCCTGCTCTTTTAAGCTGTGGCCCAGGATCACCTGGGTGGCAATGTGCGCCATAGGCACGGAAGTGGCCTTGGACAGGAACGGCACCGTGCGGGAAGAACGGGGATTCACCTCGATCACATACACATCGTCGTTGCTGTCTGCAATAAACTGGATATTGTAAAGGCCCACAATGCCGATGGCCGTACCCAGTTTAACGGTATAATCAATAATCTTGTCCTTGACCGCCTGGCTGACGGAGAAGGTGGGGTAGATGCTGATAGAGTCGCCGGAATGTACGCCGGTGCGCTCCACATGCTCCATAATACCGGGAATGAACACATCTGTGCCGTCACAGATGGCGTCCACCTCCAGCTCTTTACCCATAATGTATTTATCCACCAGCACCGGCTGATCGGTGTTAATCTCCACAGCCGTTTGCAGGTAGTGGCGCAGGCTCTCCTCATTGGCAACGATCTGCATGGCACGACCACCCAATACAAAGGAGGGGCGCACCAGCACAGGATAACCGATGGAGGCGGCAACGCGCACGCCCTCTTCAATATCCGTGACCGCCAGGCCCTTAGGCTGGGGAATGTCCTGTTTTTCCATTACCTTTTCAAAGCTGTCCCGGTTCTCTGCCCGGTCAATGGCAGCCACATCGGTGCCGATGATGGGCACACCCAGCGCGTCCAGCGGAGGCGCCAGGTTAATGGCGGTCTGACCGCCAAGGGACACTACAATGCCCAGGGGCTGCTCCAGCTCGATCACATTCATCACATCTTCCACCGTCAGCGGCTCAAAATACAGCTTGTCCGAGGTGGTGTAGTCGGTAGACACGGTCTCCGGGTTGTTATTAATGATAATTGCCTCGTACCCGGCGTCCCGAATGGACCAAATAGCGTGCACGGTGGAGTAGTCAAATTCCACGCCTTGACCGATGCGAATGGGGCCGGAGCCAAGCACTACGATCTTCTTTTTATCTGATACAACGGACTCATTCTCCTCCTCATAGGTGGAGTAGAAGTACGGCACATAGGAGTCAAACTCAGAGGCACAGGTGTCGATCATCTTATACACCGGGAACAGCTTGATCGACTTGCGCAGGTTAAAGACTTCCGCCTCCGTCATACCCCACAGCTGGCCGATATATTTGTCGGACACGCCCATTTTTTTGGCGTCCCGTAAGGTCTGTTCATCCCGGGGATTGGCTCGCAATACCGCCTCAAAGTCCACAATGTTCTTGAACTTTTCCAAAAACCACATATCAATCTTCGTGGCATTATAAATGCGGTTCAAATCGCAGCGCAGCCGGATGAGCTGGGCAATGGCGTACAGCCGATCATCGGTGCCGGTGTGGATATAGTCCAGCAGCTCCTCTTGACTGTAAGCGTCAAACTTCTTCATATACAGATGGCAAACGCCAATCTCCAGGGAGCGCACCGCCTTAAGCAGGCTCTCCTCCATGGTGCGACCTACGCTCATCACCTCGCCGGTGGCCTTCATCTGGGTGTTCAGCGTATTGTTGGCATCGGCGAATTTGTCAAAGGGGAACCGGGCGATCTTGGTGACCACATAGTCCAGGGTAGGTTCAAAGGAAGCGGGGGTGTTGGCAATAGGAATCTCGTCCAAATGCATACCCACGGCAATCTTGGCGCTGACCCGGGCAATGGGATAACCGCTGGCCTTGGAAGCCAAGGCAGAGGAACGGCTGACGCGGGGGTTCACCTCAATGAGATAATACTGGAATGAGTGAGGGTCCAGCGCGAACTGTACATTGCACCCGCCCTCGATCTTCAGCTCCCGAATGATCTTCAAAGCTGAATCACGGAGCATCTGGTACTCTTTGTTGGTGAGGGTCTGAGAAGGAGCCACCACCACAGAGTCGCCGGTATGGATACCCACCGGGTCAATATTCTCCATATTACAAATGGTAATGGCGGTATCGTTGGCGTCCCGCATCACCTCATATTCTACTTCTTTATAGCCCTTAATGCTCTTTTCCACCAGCACCTGGTGCACCGGTGACAGAGCCAAGGCATTTTTCAGCATCACACGGCACTCTTCTTCATCATCCGCAAAGCCGCCGCCGGTGCCGCCAAGGGTAAAGGCCGGGCGCAGCACAACGGGATAACCGATCTCTGCAGCAGCACGCAGACCGTCCTCCAAGGTCTCTGCGATCTCTGAGGGCAGCACTGGCTCCCCCAGTCCCTGGCAAAGTTCCTTAAACAGCTCTCGGTCCTCAGCCCGCTCAATGGACTCAAAGCTGGTGCCGAGAATTTCTACATCGCACTCTTGCAAAACGCCTTTTTTCGCCAGCTGTACCGCCAAGTTCAGACCGGTTTGGCCGCCCAAGGAAGGCAAGATAGCGTCCGGGCGCTCATGACGAATAATACGCGCCACATATTCCAAATTCAGTGGCTCCATATAGACTTTATCGGCAATATCCGTATCGGTCATAATGGTAGCCGGGTTAGAGTTGATGAGCACGACTTCATAGCCCTCCTCACGCAGGGCAAGGCAGGCCTGGGTGCCGGCATAGTCAAACTCCGCCGCCTGGCC
Source organism: Oscillospiraceae bacterium (assembly GCA_025757685.1). Classification (NCBI taxonomy): domain Bacteria; kingdom Bacillati; phylum Bacillota; class Clostridia; order Eubacteriales; family Oscillospiraceae; species Oscillospiraceae bacterium. The sequence goes on from CP107220.1 coordinate 951,674, forward strand.
AATAACGATGGGACCGGAGCCGATCACCAATACTTTATGAATATCTGTACGCTTAGGCATGGTTCTGCGCCTCCTCCATCAAATCAATAAACCGGTCAAACAAATAGGCACTGTCCTGGGGACCGGGTGCGCTCTCCGGGTGGTACTGCACGGAGAACAGCCGGTTCTCCGGGGAGGCCACACCTTCAGCTGTGCGATCCAGCAGATTCATGTGGGTCAGCTCCAGCTCCGTGCCGGCCAGGGAGGCCACATCCACCGCATAAGAATGGTTCTGCGAGGTGATCTCGATCTTGCCGTTCTCCAAATGCTTCACCGGGTGGTTACCGCCCCGGTGGCCAAACTTCATCTTAAAGGTCTTCGCTCCCAGCGCCAGGCTGATCATCTGGTGCCCAAGACAAATGCCGAAGATGGGCAGCTTGCCCTTCAGCTGCCGCACCACTTCGATCACCGGGGTCACATCCTCCGGGTTACCGGGACCGTTAGACAGGAACAGTCCGTCCGGATGCATACGCAGGATCTCCTCCGCTGTGGTATCATAAGGCACGACCGTCACATTGCAGCCTTTTTCGTTCAGCTTGCGGATAATATTCAGCTTTATCCCGCAGTCGATGGCTACCACATCGTACTTATGGTTAGGGGTGCGGGAATACCAGCGCTTTTTGCAGCTGACCCGAGATACCATATCTGTGGGAATAGTGTAATTCTTCACCTGCCACAAGGCACTGTCATAGGGCATATCCGCCGGGAAGATGCCCACTTTTTGGCTGCCTTCGTCTCGAATGATGCGGGTGAGCATGCGGGTGTCAATCCCACTGATACCGGGAATTCCATATTCCTCCAGCACCTCAGACAGGGTCTTGGTATAGCGGAAATTGGAGGGCTGATCGTTGTATTCCCGCACAATCAGGCCGCCCATGGTGGGAATCTTGGTCTCATAATCCTCATCGGTCATACCGTAGTTGCCGATGAGCGGGTAAGTCATCACAACCATTTGATCTGTATAACTGGGGTCGGAAACAATCTCCTGATACCCCACCATAGAGGTGTTAAACACGATCTCGTTAATGGCACTCTTATCTGCGCCAAAGCCGTAGCCAAAGAACTGCTTGCCGTTCTCCAGAACCAACTGCTTATCGTAAGGCTTCATATACTACTTCTCCTCTCCATACCGTCAATCTGTTTTTGCCCTGCACCTGCCAACCGGCAAAAGGCGTTGCCCTGCCCATGGTCACAAACTTGTCCGGGTCTACCGTCCAGTTGCAGTCCGTATCCAGCAGGCACAGATCCGCCGGTGCGCCGGTAACAATCTCGCCAACCGGCAGGTCAAATATTTCTCTTGGCCGCACGGCCATCATTTGAATCAGCTTTTCAAAGGTCATCACGCCGGTGCGCACCAGCTTGGTGTACAGCACCGGGAATGCCGTTTCCAGACCCACAATACCCATGGCGGAACCGGACAGACCCTTCTCTTTTTCCGCAGCACTATGAGGTGCATGGTCGGTGGCGATCACATCCACCGTGCCGTCTGCTACACCCTCTAACAGGGCTTCCCTATCGCTGCGACTGCGCAAGGGCGGGTTCATCTTGAACCGACCGTCCTCCTGTAAGTCCTCATCACACAGAACAAGGTAGTGGGGACCGGTCTCGCAGGTGACGGGCACGCCGCTTTTTTTCGCTTCTCGAATCACTTCCACGCTCTCCTTGGTGGAAATGTGGCACACATGGTAACGACAACCGGTATCCGACGCCAGGCGGCAGTCCCGCTCAATCATCTTCCACTCAGAGGCGGAAGAAATGCCCCGGTGACCGTGCGCCTTGCAATAAGCGCCGTCGTGAATGTAGCCGCCATTCAGCAGATCGTTGACCTCACAGTGGGCGGAGATCACCTTGTTCAGCGCCTTGCATCGCACCATCGCTTCTCGCATTAAGGCCTCGTCCTGCACACCGCAACCATCGTCGGAAAAGCCCACCACCTTTGGTGACAGCGCTTCAAAATCCACCAATTCGCCACTACCTTTGCGCCCCTTGGTAATAGAGGCAAAGGGCAAAACCTGAATTTTGGCATCCCGGTCAATGATCGCCTGTTCCTCTGCCAAATGAGCCAGGGTGTCCGGCGCCGGGGTCAGATTGGGCATTGCGCAAACGGTGGTATAACCCGCCGCAGCTGCCGCCCCGGACCCGGTGGCAATGGTCTCCTTATAAGAAAAACCGGGCTCACGGAGATGCACATGCACATCAACGAAACCCGGTATAAGGAAATACTGACCCCTTGCGTCAAAAAGGGCATTGACCCCATCAGAGGAAATGGAGGTGCCGAGGGACTTTATTTTGCCTCCCTGTAAGAGGACATCTGCCGTATGAAACCCGCCGCCGTTCCAGCAGCGCGCGTTCTGAATAAGCAATGTCATATTCTGTACTCTCCATCAAAATTGCTGTTCGTTCTAAACAGATATTATACTGGACACAAGACCTAAAGTCAAGACATAATTTGATTACAAAACGGTGAATTCCGTCGCCGCAAAAGCAATGCGCGAGCCCCCTCCGGGGAGAGGGCTTATCGGCATTTATTTTGCGGACGATTGCGCCTGTTCCTCTTTCATTTCTTCCAGCAATTTTTCATGCACCGCATCCTGCTTTTTGCGCACAACAGAGGCAGGAATAAAGCAGAACACCATAACCGCGGCGGCACCCAAGAACAGCTCCATGGGATACACAATATCCGCGCTGTCTGTAACGCCTTTATTATACCGATTGATAATAAACTGGGCAATCAGCGGTCCGATAATCATAGGCACCAACACATACAGCACCATACGACAGCCCTGGAACAGACCCTCCCGGCCCTTTGGAATGCAGTCCCGATAGGAAGCGGTAAACAACCCTGCCATCACCAGGGTTACACCAATCACCAAAATGCCGCCGACAATTAAAATCGCCAGTTCCGCCTTTAGGTTTTTGCCTACGAAAAACTTAGCGCTCCAAATAACTACGCAGCCGATGATCCCGGCAATAATGGTGGGATAGAAAAAGTGCTTTTTGCCCACTTTATCCATAGCGGTACTCACCAAAACGGAGCCTACGGCCGCCGCCAGGCCAATAATAGCCACCGGGACAATATAGTCCTTGATTTGCAGCGTGCCCTCAATAATATTGAACAAATAGTTCACATAGATCTGGTATGCAATAGCCGCCACCATATTGCCGGACAGACAAACATACAGCAACTTGTTTTCTTTGATGACTTTCGGGTTTAAGCTATACACAAAGTCGGCCAGAAAATTACCGTCCGTCTTTTTTTGCAGACCCGGCTTGTCTTTCATCAAGAACACGCCGATCAGGCCGCCGACAGTGGGAATAATACCCAGGAGCATAAAGAACTTTTTCCAGTCGTCGGTAGTGGCAGCGGCATTGGTCAGTCCGTCAAAGCCAACAAACACAACGGCAATGGCCAGCAGCGGCAGCACTGCCAAAATGGTATCTACCTTGCTGCGGTTGGCGGTATTCGTTATATCTGTGATCCAGGTATTAAAGGACGCATCGTTACTGATGGAACCGATCACAGACATCACGCAGTCCATGACAACCACCAAAATCACCATGGCCTTGACTTTATCCGGCGCCGGCTGCATAGGGATCAAGGCAAAGGCCATAATGGTAAAGCCCCAGATCACATACCCCCAGGTGATAAACACCTTGCGCTTGCCGGTACGGTCGCAGATGGCGCCGCCCAGCAGCGTAGACAGCGTAGCAAACAGTGCGGAGAACGCCACCATCAGCGTAGTGGCATAAGGCGCGCGGGTAATCTCATTTTGCATAAAACGGCTGAAATACATATTCTCTACCACCCAGGCAATCTGGCCGATCAGCCCAAACAGCAGAATGGAGGTCCAGGTGCGCCCTGACAAAGCGCCCGGATTCTTTGCTTTCATAGTCATTCCCCCTAAAACAGAATAGAGTTGCCCTATTCTTTGGCTTATTTTACCACATTCTATTGAAATTGTGAAGAGAATATAGTAAAATAGAACAAAATTATTTTACAATTTCCAATGATTTGCCCATTACACAACCTGTCATAGCCATTAAGGAGGACCCGCGATGATAGACCGCAAAACTTACCTGATTCTGCCCGGTGACTACAAGACCTTAAAGAGCGATTTTTTGGGAGCCTTGGAGGCAAGCGGAAAAGATGTACTGGTGCTCACCGACTGCGTCACATTAAAAGTGGGCAAGACTCGCTTTATCATTTCTCCCCTGTTTGCGCCCATTGACCCAAAGCGAATCGTCTCAAAGGCGTTTACCAAGGAGGAGTTCACAGCGTTAATGACCGAGTACCACGAGGGCTGTACCCCGGAGGATATTGAATCGCTGCGTTTTGTGCCCCACATTGTGGAGTTCATTGAGGAGGACGGCAGAGAGATTCTTTCCAGTTCTTACTCCCAATATCAGTTCTTTAAGCAGTACCCGGTTACGGACACTGCCTATGCTTGTACCGGCTTTCAGGTGACTCGCGTTTGAGCCTATAAATCTTCTATAAAAAAGGGGCGGTTTGTGTACCGTCCCTTTTTTCACAGAAAGTGACTTGCTTCTTTTGACAAGATATGCTATCCTAAGTAATCGAATGGATTTATCTCATAGGAGCAACAAGCAATGAAGCGAATTCCTCAACAGCATGATATGAAACGGCAGGAAATGATGGAAAAATGTTTTGCCTGCTATGCGGAAAACGGATTAACCGGAACCGGCACCCAGGCGCTGGCAGAAGCCTGCGGCTGCACCAAAGCCAACCTGTATGTTTATTTTAAGAATTTGGACGAGCTGATTATCGACTCCACCGCCTACTGTATGTCCAAGGTGGAGGACGACTTTTTGGCCATGGCGCCCACAGACCCAAAAGATGTAATGCGGTTTCTTGAGGAAGTTCCCTACTGGACCGCCAAAAAGCACGGCAAAAAATATCGCCTGATGTACCAGGTTTACACCTTGCCCAAGTACATTGAACACGGCAAGAAGTTCTTTCAGGGGGTCAACGAGCGTTACACCCAGTACGCAAAAGAGCTGGAGCCGAAGATCGGCATTCCCTATACGGTCATCACGCCGCTGATCTTTATTTTTGTGCGCGCCAGTGTGCACTATGCTATGTTTGAGGATGAGTATTATCTGAAAAGTCAGATAGAAGTGCTCAAGCAAAGTGTACTGCTATTTCTTGAAAAGTATAATAACCAGTATCTGAAACCCAAAGACGAATCGAATTAAGAATATACAAAAGCCGCCGACACTTGTCAGCGGCTTTTGCCTATTTATTTGCCGGCTTTTCCGGCTTTTCTTTCTTCTGCTTTGGTTCTTTCTTCGCCTTTTCTTTCGGTTTTGGCTCTTTTCTCTCTTCCTTTTCTTTTTTCTCTTTATCGGCCGGTTCTTTCTTCTCTCGCGAAGTGCGGCGCAAACCGGATTTGGTGCGGCTTGCCTCCTCCGGGGCAATCACCGCGTCCAGACGCTTAATGTAACTCTCAATCTTCTCTTTATAGAGCAGGCGGGACAAATCGCTCACCGCCAACTTCAATGTATGCTCCAGCAGGTGACGCTGATCCTCGGTAATGCCGGTCACGGAGTACAGCGTGCGCAGCATATCCCCGGCGTCAAAGCTCCGCAGAGCCTCATAATCGGTAATGCCGGCGCTTTCGAAAAAGTCAAACAGGGTCTCAAACACCGTCTCCATATTTTCCGGCCCCACATCGTCCATCACCATCTTGATGTACTTTTCAATAAACAGAGACGCCTCGTCTCGACTGGGCACATAGCAAAAGCGGTCGTCCTCCACCACCCAGGAGGCAGCCTGGTGCTGCTTTAAGCCCTCGTTCTCGCTTTGTACAATCTTGGTATCTGCATTGTGCTCCAACAGACAGCCGATCACCGACCGCTCCGGCACATAAGAGAACAGACGGTCCCGCATTTCCAGGTAGTCATAACGGTGCACCATAGGCTCCGGGAACCCGGGAGCATCATATTCATACACGCCTCGAATGCGCTTTTTCAGTGAATTGGAGCAGGACACGGCGGCAAAAACGGCCAAATTGCCGCCCTTGGAGTGGCCGCACACCCGCACATCGCCCTCGGTCAGAGACGCCGTCTCTTGAAAATAGTACAACGCCTCGATCTGGGCCGGCACCGGGAACATATAGCTGAGCATAGCCGACTCTTTCACCCCGGTAATGCTGGTATCCGTACCTCGGAACGCCACCAACAGGCTGCCGTCGTTCAGGTGAAAGCCAACGGCGGAAAACTGCTTGTCGATCTTGATGTTTACATTATTCACATAAGCGGACAGCCGGGTGTTGCCGTAACGGCGCGTGTCTGCACACAGCTGCAAAAGATAAATCGCCTTTTGCACAATGCCGATCTCATTGTCGATCTCCTCCGCCGGGTGCAGAGCAAAATACTGCCGCGCCGCATCGTCCAGCAGGGTCTGGAACTGGGCGTCTGCGCCCCCAACGATCCCCGCATAGTCCACATACGCCAGCTGAGAAAAGATCAGCCCATCTACCTCATTAAAGGGCATTTCGTTAAAATCCCGGTCGCCATACCGGGCAATATAGGCTTCATAATGGGCCATAAAATCACCGCCAAAAGGATTTTTTTCATTTTAACATACGCAGCAGCGGCGGTCAAGCACACGCCCGACCGCCGCAACGATTTTACCAATCTACATATACAGACTTCACATCGGAGTACGCGCCGTAGACGGTTTTGCCCTTGCTGTTCTTTTTAACTGCACGGACTTTTACATAGTAGGTCTTGCCTTTGGTAACCTTTTTCTTAAAGGAAGTGCCTGAGGCAGTGCCCAGCTTCTTGTAACTGCCGTCTTTCTTGGTAGCGTAATACACCTGGTAACTCTTCGCTTCCCGCACGGCGTTCCACTTAACGCTCAGCGTGCCGTTCTTGGCGCTGACTTTCACGCCAAGTACCTTGCCGAACTTGGTCTTGGCCTTGCACTCTTTACTGGCTTTGCCGCTAAAGTTTGCGTCGCAAATGCGGTTCACGCCAATTACACGGAAGCGGTAATTGGTAGACCCGGCCATGTTCTTAAAAGTATAGCTGGTGCCGGTAACGGTGGCATAAGTCTTCCACTTCTTTTGGCTGACTACATACCGCTGCACCTTGTACCGATTGGCGTACTTGGCCTTTTTCCATGTGAGTTTTACCGTGCTGCCGGTGGTGGCGGCTTTTACGCCGCTCACCTGCGCCGGCGTTTTGATAACTTTATAGTCGATCTTGAAAGAATTGTTTTTATTGTTTTTATTGTATTTCTTGCACTGCTTTTCCATTCTTGAGCCGGGCATGCAGTAAATTTTATAGTTTACTAAACTGATGTCGCCTTTTCTGTCCTCTTGAAAATGCGTATTTTTGCCTTTTATGACAATTGTCGCATCACCGATTACATCGCAGCCCTGATAGTTGCGCAAAAATCTATCATTCAAATAACCAACAGACGCAGGTATTACAATACTTTTTAAACTATAATTACACAGTGCCGAATCGTCTATCGTCTTTAATGTGCTGGGCAGCACAACCTTTTCTAAGGCGTCAAAAGAGCCACTAAAAGCAGCTGCACCTATTTCCGTAATGCCCTCGCCGATCACCAGTTTCTTCACATGACGGGTAATATCCACATACCAACTGGGATAAGTGCGGCGTATAATAAGCTCCTGCAAACGCGGATCATTTGGATCCGTAATCACTTCGGCAATATCGCCATTAGGATTACGAATGGTTATGGAGGCGTCCGATATATAATCTTTTTCAGTTACATAGCTGTCGTATTCTCTCCCGCTAAAGCCCATGTAATACGCTGGAATTTTGCCTTTGCCTTTTATATACAGTGTCTGTGTGTCAGCGTCATAAAGTGATGTTAAATTATCCGCTTTCACCTTAGCCGCCTGGGCAGTTATACTGCCAAAGCACAAGCAACTAAGCAACATAACCAAACTTAAAAATACAGATAATGTTTTTTTCATAACAAGCACCTCTCTTTCTTGTTTTAATTTATACTCATACTTTCACGGACTTTACATCGGAGTACGCGCCGTAGACGGTTTTGCCCTTGCTGTTCTTTTTAACTGCACGGACTTTTACATAGTAGGTCTTGCCTTTGGTGACCTTTTTCTTAAAGGAAGTGCCTGAGGCAGTGCCCAGCTTCTTGTAGCTGCCGTCTTTCTTGGTAGCGTAATACACCTGGTAACTTTTCGCTTCTCGCACAGCGTTCCACTTGGCACTCAGCGTGCCGTTCTTGGCGCTGACTTTCACGCCCAGCACCTTGCCGAACTTGGTCTTGGCCTTGCACTCTTTACTGGCTTTGCCGCTAAAGTCTGCGTCGCAAATGCGGTTCACGCCAATTACTCGGAAGCGGTAATTGGTAGAGCCGGCCATATTCTTAAAGGTGTAAGAAGTGCCGGTAACAGTGGCATAAGTCTTCCACTTCTTTTGGCTGGCCACATACCGCTGCACCTTGTACCGATTGGCGTACTTGGCCTTTTTCCAGGTGAGTTTTACCGTGCTGCCGGTGGTGCCGGCTTTTACACCACTCACCTGCGCCGGCGTTTTGATGGTTGAATAGTTTACTTTTCGAATATCCGGATTCTTATCAGCCAAGTTTGCCTTACACTGCTTTTCAACAGCAGAACCGGCGTAGCAATAGACATGCTTTGCAAGGTCGCCGACTCGCAGATCACTTACCTTTGTCTTCTTGCCGAGGAAAATACAGTTAGATACATTCGCATCAAAAGCGAAATTATCAACAGTCTCTAAATTGGCGGGGAATACTACACAATCCATCTTGCAAATAGCAAATGCACAATCAGCGATACTCCGCAAAGTAGATGGGAATACCACTTTTTGCAGATTGGGGAAAGAATAGCTAAACGCGAATCGGCTAATTCTTGTGATCCCCTCTTCGATCACCAGTTTCTTCACATGACGAGTAATGGACACATACGGTTCAGGATAAATTCTGCGCAAATTGATTTCATCGTCCATTTCGCGACTTCTAAAGGTGTGAATTTCACCATCGTCTTCGGGCCAAGACAATACATAGCCCTCCTGCGCATACAGCTCGCTTTCCAAATAATCTTCATACTGAAAAGTATCCCAGCCCAGGAATTTCTCCGGAATCACGCCCTTACCGCGAATATACAGCGTCTGCGTTTCCGGCTCATATAAATATGTAATTTTTGTCTTCTTTTCCGCCGCCTGAGCAGATATGCCGCCTACGCAAAGACAGGTAAGCAGCATTACAAAACTTAAAAATACAGATAATGTCTTTTTCATTTGTTCTTCTCTCCTTTTTGTCAGTTAATGAAACAGCAACACAAAATATGTGCAAATCACCTCCAACTTTATCATTTCTTCATTCTTTATTCTCAACTAAACAATAACACATTTACAATAAAAATTCATTATACAATTCACACAAACATTTGCGGTACATTTTAGCAATAACTGCCAATTAAATACCCCCGGTACAAGGCGTACCGGGGGTTACAAATTTATGGGATAAAATTGAATTTTAATAAATGCCCTGCGCCAGCATAGCGTCTGCAACCTTTTCAAAACCGGCGATATTGGCACCGGCCACCAGGTTGTAGCCCAGGCCGTAGCGCTCTGCGGCTTCTACGGAATGCTTATGAATATTGATCATCGCCTGGTGCAGTTTGGCGTCCACTTCCTCCGCCGTCCAAGACAGGCGCTGGGAGTTTTGACTCATTTCCAAACCGGACACACAAACGCCACCGGCATTGACAGCCTTAGACGGTGCAACGATCAGATTCTTTTGATCCATTAAGTAATTGAGGGCGTCCGCAGTGGTGGGCATATTGGATACCTCTATGTAGTACTTCGCGCCGTTGGCAACGATCTTCTTGGCGTCCTCCAATGTCACCTCGTTTTGGGTAGCGCAAGGCAGGATCACATCGCCCTTAACGCCCCAGGGCTTCTCTCCCGGGTGGAACTCTGCGCCGAATTTGTCTGCATAGTCCTGCACGCGGTCGCGACCAGAGGCCCGCATCTCCAGCAGATAATTGATCTTCTCCTCCGTGGCGATACCGTCCGGGTCGTACACATACCCATCCGGACCGCTGATGGTCAACGCCTTGCCGCCCAGCGCAGTGATCTTCTTAATCGCGCCCCAGGCCACATTACCGAAGCCGGAAACCACAAAGGTTTTGCCCTTGATATCATCGTGCTGGTGCTTAAACACCTCACAGGTATAGTAAATCGCGCCGTAGCCGGTGGCCTCCGGGCGAATCAAAGAGCCGCCGTAGGACAGGCCCTTGCCGGTGATCACGCCGTTCTCAAATGCATCAGAAATACGCTTATACTGACCAAACAGGAAGCCGATCTCCCGGGTGCCTACGCCAATATCGCCGGCAGGCACATCCACATTGGGGCCGATATGCCGGTACAGCTCTGTCATAAACGCCTGGCAAAAGCGCATAACCTCACCCTTGCTCTTGCCCCGAGGGTCAAAGTCCGAGCCGCCCTTAGCGCCGCCCATCGGCAGGCCGGTCAGGCTGTTCTTGAAGGTCTGTTCAAACCCAAGGAAATACATAATACTGGAGTTCACGCTGGGATGGAACCGCAAGCCGCCCTTATACGGGCCAATGGATGAATTGAACTGCACACGGTAGCCTCGGTTGATACGGGTCTTGCCGTCGTCGTCCACCCAAGCCACACGAAAAGTGATCAGTCGGTCCGGCTCCACCATACGGGTAAGAATATCGTCCTCCACATACTCTGGGTGCTGCTCAATCACCGGTGTCAGAGAGCTAAACACTTCTTCCACGCTTTGGATATACTCAGGCTTGGCATTATCCCGGCGCTTAACGGTATCAATTACGCTTTGAATATATGCATTCATACAAAATCCCCCAGGCAGTTATAATTTGGTACTGAACAGAAACAGAATTCTGTCCAGTACTCCTTGCCAAATTCATCATAACATCATTAAATGCAAATTGCAACAGAAAAGTGAGCGATTACTCACGATTTTTTTATTATTTTTTCGTGATTTTCTCTATTTTTATGCGTTATTCGCCAAGAGTTTTGTATTTTATGCGCACGGTCTTTCACATTTTTGTCTTAGACATAAAAACAGACGGCAGCAAAAGCGCTGCCGTCTGCAAGGTTGCCATTAAAACTGGCTGTCGTCAAAGGGGTCGCTGCCGCCGCCGGTTTCGTTTCCGTTTTGACCGCCGGACAGCGTGTACAGATCCCCGTCCATCAGATGGAAGTGTACCACTTCCGCCTCAGGCTTGATATATTTCAGTTTCTTCATACTGTTTCTCCTTATTTTGCCAAAGTCACATTCGTCCAGGGACTGTACGAGGTATGGCGCTGGCCTTGCCCGTCTGTGTAAACCACATAGCTGCGTGCAGAGTAGGTCTGCCCTGCCGGATTGCTGAAGGTGTAGCTGATCAGGTACTGACAGCTGTCCGTCTGGCTGTTGGACTTGGTAATCACCGTCTTGGCACCCTTACCATCTGAGCCATTATTAAACTCCAAACCGCAGGCAGTGACCGTATAGGCCGGGTCTGCGCCCTGGGTGTATTGCGCCACAAAGGTCAGCTTGCCGATCTCTGTGTTCCACACCTGACCGTTCTGGGAAGAAGCATCTTCCGCAGCGCCGCGCAGGGAAGCAATGGGGGCCTTTTGCTGTAACTGGGCAATGGAAGTCACACCCTGCAGGGTGTACTGATTGAAGTTGGACTGGGTGATTGCCACAAAGTCGCTCTTGGCGCCGGTAGCGTAGCAGTTGTAGGTGGCAGAGTAGCTGACCACACGATAGGTGTTGCCGTCTACCGGCAGCGCCCAGCACAGGAAGTCCGCTGCGTCGGAAGTGAGGGTATACGGTGCGTCAAAGGTGTATGTACCTGCATTGGCGCTGTACACAGGTTTGATCAGGACGGTGCCGTTCTTGGCAAAGGAGGTCACTGCCAGGCTGCCATCCAGCTTGGCGGCGTTTTTGCCGTTCACCAGCCAGCCGTCCAAGTGGTAGCCCACCAAAGTGCGGGCAGGCGCTGCTGCCAGTACGGTAGACAGGGTCTTGTTCGCAGTCACCGCATACTGGCTGTACACGCTGTCACCGAAGGCGGACAGGTTCGTCACCGTCACGGTATCTGCCTTGGCAGCGGAGGTAAAGGTCACGGTACTGTCAGCCACCACCTCAAAGGTGTAGCTGGCGCCCTCCCCTGCTACGGTTACACCGTTGACGGTCCAGGTGCCGTTGGTGGCATTGGGCGCAGTCAAGGTCACGGCGGCGTTGGCGTCGCAAGAATCGGTGCTGACCGTTTGACCGTCTGCAATAAAGGTCACCTTAAACCGGTTGCTATACATACAGTCGGTATAGGCGGACAGCAGCTGAGCCGTGCAAGCATCAATGGTAGCCTGCTGCTTTTCGCTCAGCGCATAAGCGGTGCCGTCATTGGTATAGGCGGTAGCCAACACTTCGGTCAAAGCCTGCTCCAGTGCCTGGTACTTGTCGGCGGCATAGTAGCCGTCCTTACCGGCAGCCACCACAGTCTTTACCCGGCTGACTGCGCTGTCCAGTGCCTCGTATGCACCATAACCGCACAGGGCGTCATACGCCTTTTGCAAGTGATCGGCCAAGGTTTGCAGGGCACTGCCGTCCTTTTTATAGTCATTATCTTTCAGGTCGACAAAAGCGCTCTGCGCTGCCTGATAAGCCTGTACAAAGTCGCTCCACAAAGCGGCTACATATTTGGTAGAACCGTTATCCAGCACCGTGTTGCCTACGGCGTAGGTGCTCATGCAGTTGTCCATTACCGTGCGCAAGTTGGTATAAACATCGGCAGCGGTGTTTACCGTAGCTGCGTTATAAGCAGTCATCGCTGCGTCTGCGTCAGCCTGATAGCCGGTCACTGCACCGGCAAGATCAAAGGCATAGTTATAAGCTGCCGGGTTGACACCGCTAACGGTATCCGCCTTGGCCAGCAGATCTGCCAGCCCGCCCTCTTTGTACTGGGCGGCTACCTGCTTTTGGGTGGTGGTGTCCAGACCGGCCACAGCATTTGCTAGGGGCGTGTAATTAAGCACGTACTGGGTGCTGTTCAGGGTCAGGTTCTCCGCTGCGTTGTCCGTATTCTCATTGTTCCGGTTACCGATCACCTTAGCCGTGAACTGCAAGCCGGTGTAGGTCTTGGCATATTCATTGGTGCCGAAGGTGGGGTTCAGGAATGCCTGGTTGTTCCAGAAACGAGAAGTACCGGTATTATCCTGATTGGCAGTCATATCTGCCGTGGTGCCCGCCTGGTGACCAAAGGTGGCGTTGTTGCTGGTGGCGGTCTTGCCGGGCCAGGTACTATACGCACCTTCCGCATAACCATACCACAGGTGGCTGAGCATCAGGTCACTGCTCAGGGGTGCAACATAAGCAATTTTGCCGTAAGTGGTCTTTTTGTTGAAGATACTGCCACTGCTGTTCTCTATCTTTTTACTCTCCACAACCACCGGGAAACCGGGATTGCTGTCGCCGTTTTTCAGCAGCACGGTGGTGCTGGGACTTGCGATCTTAAAGTTTACATAACCGACGCTCTGATAGCTGTCAGCGGTGGTCTCGCCGCTGTACACATAATCCTTGGTGCTGTACAGCACATCGGTGTAGCCGTCGGTGGCCTCTGTGGTGCCAAAGTAGCCCTTGCCCATCTGGGGCCGGGTGTATTCCTGCATGGCAGCCATACCGGCAATCAGTGCGTCCGTGGCTGCTTTCAGCCGGGCAGCAGACACATCGGCCCCGCCGTAACGGGCAGCGTCCAGCAGACGGTTGGCCTGCACATAAGCAGCGTAAGCGGCAGAAGCGTTGGTGTACAGCTTGCCGCCTTGCAGCAGTGCCTCAAAGGCAGCCACCTGCGTAGTCAGCTCAGACTGGGTGCCCTGGGCAGAAGTGGCAGAGAACTGCAAGTTGCCGTAATTGCCGATCATACGAACAGCGTTATCTTTGTTGGCTGCGTCAGAATAGCCAAGGCCAACATAAAATGCAGCGCCGTCGGCCACTTCCCGGGCGTCGATCACGCCCGCAACCGTGGCAGCCAGCTTGCCATTCACATACAGAACCGTTTCTTTGCCATTATAAGAAATGGTATAATTGGCCTCTTGGCCGGCAGGTACGGTCACCTTTTGGGCAGCGGTCTTATTTGTACCGCCTGAATAAACGGAAAGCGTGCCGTCGCAGCCCAGGCGGATAAAGTCCTTGTCCGCAGCAGCCAGTGCAAACACGGTGCCGCTGGTGCCTAGGTCGTTATCGTCCGTCTGTCGGGTATGACTAAAGGACACGGTAAAGCTGTCCGTTTTCATCAGTGCCTGAATCACCGGGTCATTGACGAACACTTGGCCCTGATTGAGCCACAGCTTGCCGCCCTGCTCTGCAATGCCGGCCTTGTTCATCTGGTACTCATAGGTGTAGCCGCTGGAATCCGTCTGCTTGGTATAGGTCCAGTCAGAGGTCAAGTTTAGGTCGGAGTCAAAGCGATAGCGCATATCCGTAGAGCGCTGGGCCTTGAGCATGGTATTATATTCCTCATCGGTAATGGCCAGCACGGAGCCGTGGCGGGGAGACAGCTGGTTTAAGGTATACTGGCTGTCCGTGAGCTTTTCAAAGTTCTTAAAGTCCGTAGACTGGAACGCCAGATAGTGACCGCTGTTGCCGTACTCATCTGCCAGCATCACCATGGTGTTGGTGCCGGTAATAAAGTGGGAATTGCACCCCTCCATTTTTGTGGAACGGCTGTTGTAAACCTTAACAGGCGTGCAGGCGGAATACTGCTCCGCGTCTTTCAGACCCGTGGAGGACACATAGTAGATGGTCTTTTCCCCGTCCGCCTCATTCTTATAATACATATAATAAATGCCGTTAGCGGAATCGTAGATGATATCCGCATCAATAGAGGCGTCACCATTGGGATTCTTATACAGCAACTGAGGCGCACTGTAATGGGTCACATCCATCAGATTGTCCGTAAGCATATAATAAATCTTCTGTTCCGAACCGCCGGTAAAGCTGGAGGTGGACAGAGAGAAATACACCATATACTTGCCGGTGGAAGCGTCCCAGATCACCTGAGGCGCCCAAAAGCAATGAACAGTTTCATTGGCAGGCAAAGCAGGAGTGCCGTCTGCATTCTTCACATCCTTAATGGAGATATGAGACTCCTCGGACCAATTTACCAGATCCGCAGAACGCCACACGGTCATAGCGTCGTTCACATCCCACCAGCCAAGGGAAGCATCCATATCCGTTGCTACCATATAGAAGTAGCCGTCCTGACCACGGAACAGATATGGGTCACGGGCACAGCCGGTGCCGGTAGTCTGCTCTGCAACAGGCCGGTTGCCGTTAATGGCAGTAAAGTTGTAGCCGTCGTCAGAAACAGCAAAACGAATCTTCTGTTCACTGGTATTGTTGCCGGTAAAATAGGCAAAAACATACTTACCGCCGGCAGAAGTTGCCGGGGTGGCGGCAGAAGCAGCAAAAGGCAGAGCAGTAAAGCAAGTGAGCGCCATCAGCACTGCAAGGAAAACTGCAAGCAGCCGTTTGCCGGTTAATTTTTTGCGCATAGATTTGCACCTCCGATTTCCTTTTTGGGCAGAAAAAAACAGACTGCACCAAAATCTGATATATAGTACCCCCAAAGGGGTCAAAAGTCAATACATTGTAGATAAGTGGTACAGATATTTCTGTTTGTTCAATTTTGATGACTGCTTTACCACCCGTATCTGTCTGTGTTTCGTCAAAACCGATCAGCATCACGCAAAAAGGCCGCCGTGCATACGCACAACGGCCAAATTTTGCTATATTTATGCGGTTATTTCCGCAACACATCGACCATGCGGCTACGCAAAGGTCCACCGGACCTTTGCTCCCAAATCAAAGATTTGGAGCCTTGTGCCGCATCATCTCATGCGGCATTCGTACATGCCGCCCTGGCAGATTAAGCTTTCTCCGCACTGCTCTCGGTGGTATGCAGTTCTTTCCGCAACACATCAACCATGCGGCTACGCAAAGGTCCACCGGACCTTTGCTCCCAAATCAAAGATTTGGAGCCTTGTGCCGCATCATCTCACGCGGCATTAGTACATGCCGCCCTGGCAGATTAAGCTTTCTCCGCACTGCTCTCGGTGGTATGCGGTTATTTCCGCAACACATCGACCATGCGGCTACGCAAAGGTCCACCGGACCTTTGCTCCCAAATCAAAGATTTGGAGCCTTGTGCCGCATCATCTCATGCGGCATTAGTACATGCCGCCCTGAGATGCTGCGGCCATCGCAGCAGCATTTGCAGCGTCAGCCTGCGGATCCTTAATGTCAGTCACCAAACTTTCGGTAGTCAGCACCATGGAAGCCACGGAAGCGGCGTTCTGAATTGCAGAACGGGTCACCTTTGCCGGGTCCACAATACCGGCCTCGATCATATCGCCATAGGTATTGGTGGCGAAGTTGAAGCCGTAACCGGCCTTGCCGGAAGCCATGATCTTGTCTACGATCACGCTGCCCTCCAGGCCTGCATTTGCAGCGATCTGGCGCACCGGCTCCTCCAGAGCCTTCAGCACGATCTTCACGCCAGTCTTAAAGTCTGCGTCATCGGTATCCAGCAGCTTCTCCACAGCGGGAATGGTGTTGATCAGTGCCACACCGCCGCCGGCAACGATGCCCTCTTCCACAGCAGCCTTAGTAGCAGCCAAAGCATCCTCAATGCGCAGCTTTTTCTCTTTCATCTCTGTCTCGGTAGCAGCACCCACCTTAACAACGGCTACGCCGCCGGCCATCTTTGCCAGGCGCTCTTGCAGCTTCTCCCGATCAAAGTCAGAGGTAGAAGCCTCAATGGCAGTGCGAATCTGACCCACACGCGCTTTAATATCATCGCTGTTGCCGGCGCCGTCTACGATAATGGTGTTCTCCTTGGTCACCTTCACCTGGCGGGCAGTACCCAGCATCTGCATAGTAGCGTCCTTCAGTTCCAGACCCAGGTCAGAAGTAATCACCTGGCCGCCGGTCAGCACGGCAATATCCTGAAGCATATCCTTGCGGCGATCACCAAAGCCGGGAGCCTTAACGCACACGCAGGTAAAGGTGCCGCGCAGCTTGTTCAGCAGAATGGTCTGCAAGGCCTCGCCCTCTACATCCTCTGCAATGATTACCAGCTTCTGGCCGTTCTTCAGCACAGCCTCCAACAGGGGCAGAATATCCTGTACAGTGCTGATCTTCTTATCGGTAATGAGAATCTTAGCGTCATCCAACACAGCTTCCATCTTATCGGTATCGGTCACCATATAAGGAGAAATGTAGCCACGATCGAACTGCATACCCTCAACCACCTCGCAAGTGGTCTCTGCGGTCTTGGACTCCTCTACGGTGATCACGCCGTCGGCAGATACCTTTTCCATGGCCTCAGCAATCAGCTTGCCAACCGTCTCATCTGCAGCAGACACGGTAGCCACGCGGGCAATATCATCGCTGCCGCTAACGGCCTTGCTCTCTTTTTGGATGCCGGCCACAGCAGCGTCCACAGCGGCCTTAATGCCGTTCTTCACAACCATGGGATTGGCACCGGCAGCCACATTCTTCATGCCCTCGCGCACCAGCGCCTGCGCCAGCAGCGTAGCAGTGGTGGTACCGTCACCGGCATCGTCATTGGTCTTGGAAGAAACTTCCTTCACCAGCTGGGCGCCCATATTCTCAAAAGGCTCCTCCAGCTCAATCTCCTTGGCAATGGTCACACCGTCGTTGGTGATCAGCGGTGCGCCGTACTTCTTATCCAGTACCACATTGCGGCCCTTGGGGCCAAGGGTAATCTTAACGGTATTGGCCAGCTTGTCAATACCGGTCTGCAACGCCTTGCGAGCATCCTCGCCATAAATAATATCTTTTGCCATAACGGAACTCCTCCTTACTCAACTACAGCCAAAATGTCTTTGACCTCGGAAATGGTGTACTCCTGACCGTCCACCTTAATCTGGGTGCCGCTGTACTTGCCGATAATCACCTTATCGCCAACAGCAACAGTCATGGGGTGTTTGTCGGTGCCGGGACCAACGGCAACAACTTCGGACACCTCGGGCTTCTCCTGTGCAGAAGCTGCCAGAATAATGCCAGAAGCGGTGGTTTCCTCAGCCTCACAGGCTTTTAGCAGAACACGGTCTGCAAGCGGTTTAATAGTCATAACTTTTCACCTCGTCAAAAGTATTTGTTTTATGTTAGCACTCTTCACTTCCGAGTGCTAATATTTATTTTAGCAAGTTTTTTCCATTTGTCAATAGGATTTCAAAATTCTTCATAAAAAATCCGATAATCCGTAATCCAATCGTCAAAAAGCAACAAAAAATACGCACCGTCGGCAAAAACCGACAGTGCGCAAAAGAGGCATTATCGCGCGTCCAGCACCGGCAATCCGGAGGTGGTGATCTCCTGCATGGTAACGGACTCACGGGCGTCATTCTGGTACTTGTCCTGATAATAATTCTCCTGGTGGAAGTCCAGACCGCCGTTTTTGTCGTAGTCCAAGATGGTGCAGCCGCGCTGGGTGCCCTGCTTATAAATACCCACATAAGCCAGGTAGTCAATAGAATAGCCGTAGGTCAAGTTGATTCCTTTGTAATTCAGGGAGAAGTTGTTGTAATGATCATGGCCGCAGAAGGTGCTGTCCGTGCTACCCAACTCCTGCATCGTCTCAAACAGCTGATCCGGGTGGATACCGCAGTACACCACTTTGCCGCTCTCACCGGGCAAGCCGTAACGGTACTTCACATTCTTCGTATCTTTATAATCATTCTCCACATACTCAGTCCAGGCCAAGCGGTACTCCTCCATGGGGAAATGGAAAAAGACGGAAGTGGGCACCACTTTTTCCAGTTCTGCATACGACTTCTGCTTGGCAGCCGGCAGAGCCTTGGCCGCGTCTTGGTTCCGTTTTGCCAGATCCAGCACTACATTCTTGTACCAATTGATCTGATTCTCGTGGATATTATCGTACAGCCAACGAATACCCAAAACATCACCGTCAATATAAGAGTGACTGTCCAGCGTAATTAAAGAGCGTGTGATCACGCCGTTACTGTTAACAATGTTGATGACCTGGTTGCCCACGCCGTCCACATCTTCCGGACCGGGCTGCAGCAGGCAGTGCTTGTATTGCTCGCTGCGGTAAAAGTCCGTCAGTTGCTCGCGCGTGTAATAGCTGTACGCCTCTGTATCATGGTTGCCGTAAGCCAAAGTCCAGTACACGCCCAGCGTTTCCATCAGCTCTGCAAAAATCTTGGCGCCGGACTTGTTATTGAAAGTGCCTGCCTGGAACGGCACCGGGTAAGAAATATCGCCGGTGACTACCACGAAGTCCGGCTTTTCTACCCGAATCATTGTAGCTACGGTATTGATCGCCATAGCGTCCTTTTTAATAGACATCCAACCGCCGCCGATATGTACATCCGTCAGCTGCATCACTTTCAGTCCCTTGTCACTCTTAATGTTCACATAGCCGTTGTCCTCTACGCTGTATTCCAGCTGGGCGCAACCGGCAGAACCGTAGTTGTGGGCTTTGTTGATGTTAGACTGAACACCGATTACGGAGATCAAGGTAGTGATCCCCACGAACAGCGCCAAAATAACTAAAAAGCCGATAAAAATTTTCAGTGCAATCTTCCTGCGCTTCTTTTTGGTCAGCGCCTTTTCCAATCTTTGCTCTTCTGTCAAAAGAGCCCCTTTTTTGTTAGACATTTGTTACTCCCCCATTTTTGTTTTGTTCTATTTGGACAGTAGATGTGCCGGGGCTGATTGCCGCCGTAAAATCCGCACCCATTTCTGTCTGCAAAAGCGCCCGCAGCCCCTCTTGTAACTGCGCCACTGCTTCTACCGTCATTTGATCCGTGGTAATATCTGCCGTAAAGGCCAGGTGCCGTCCGTAGCGGTGGCACTGCACATTGGCTACACCGGTCACCCCCGGTTGTGCCGTAAGCAATGCCTGGGCACGGTCGCAATTCTCCGTCTCTCGCTTGCCCAAAATACAGGCAAAGGAGGAGACACAGGACTTAGCGCCGCTGATCAGCAACACCGCGCTGATGGCAATACCGAAGTAGCCGTCCACCGGTACCCCCGCAACCCGGGTCAGGGTAAAGGAGATCAGGGTGGACAAGGTGATGAAGAAGTCCAGCACGCTGTCCGTAAACAGCCCTTTCAGCACCGGCGACGGATGGCGCCGATCCTTAAACTTATAGTACGCGCCCAGCAGCAGCTTCACAACCGCCGTTACCGCAATGATCACCGCATAGCGAACCGAAAACCACACCGGCGCCGGGTACAGGGTTCGCTCTAAGGACACATAACCGAAGCCAAAGCCGGTGCCCACGATCACCACGGCAGTGATAAAACCGGTGAGATCCTCCGCCCGACCTAACCCGAACGGGTACTTCGGCGAAGTGCGCACGGAAAGCCAAAAGCCCACCAGCGCGATGATACATACCACGCTGTCCAGCGCGTTATTCAGCGAGTCTACATAAATCGAAATACTGTTGGTGGAAATACCCACATACAGCTTCACCATAAACAGGCACAGGTTGACGCAGATGCCGAAGACAGCCGCCCGCATCCGTGCCTTTGTTTCCATCATCTGTGACATACTCCCCCTCTTTGCAGCAACTTACGCTTTTTCAATCAGCGCCACAGCGTGGGCTGCCATACCCGCGCCGGTGCCGGTAAAGCCCAGTCCCTCCTCGGTGGTGGCCTTTACGCTGACCTGCGCTATATCCACCCGGCAGGCATCGGCAATGTTGCCCCGCATTTCATCTATATACGGCGCCAGCTTTGGCCGCTGGGCCAAAAGCGTAGCGTCTATGTTCTCGATTTGATAACCCCGGTCGGCCAGTACCCGCACCACTTCTTCCAGCAATTTTAGGCTGTCCGCCCCCTTCCAGCGGTCATCTGTATCCGGAAACAGGTGCCCAATGTCACCCAGCGCCGCCGCGCCCAGCAGGGCATCAGAGACGGCGTGAAGCAACACATCCGCATCGCTGTGCCCCAGCAGACCCTTTTCAAACGGAATGGTCACACCGCCTAAGATCAGCGGGCGGCCCTCCACCAGTTTATGTACATCATAGCCGTGGCCGATACGCATTACTCTGCCTCCCTTGCTTTTAAGATTGCCTCTGCCATGGGCAGATCCTCCGGGGTGGTGATCTTCATATTGGTATACTCGCCGATCACAACGGACACCGGCACGCCCAGGTTCTCCATCAGCTTGCAATCGTCGGTAAAATTCCCGCCCTGGGTCTTGGCCTTCTCCATTGCCTGCTTGTACAGGTCAAAGCGAAAAATCTGGGGCGTTTGAATGGCGATCAGTTGGGAACGATCCGGGGTATCCGTGATCTCGTAGTCATCATTGATCACCTTAATCGTGTCTTTTACAAATACGCCGGTGGCCGCTGCGCCGGTCTCCTCCGCCCGATGCAGGGTGTCTAAAATCTCGTCTCGGGTCACCAGGGGTCGGGCACCATCGTGGATCAGCAGCAGATCGCAGTCGTCAATGGTGTCTACTGCATTTTGCACACTCTCTTGGCGAGTCTTGCCGCCAAAGACAAAGCTCACTTTCTCCTGAGGCAACAGGGCGGACATAGCGTCCACATCCGCAGGGCGACAAACCACCAGCACCTCGTCCACCTGGGGCAGATCCGCAAAGGCGGCCACCGTGCGGGCAATCACCGGCGTGCCGCACAGGGGCAGCAACACCTTGTTCTTTGCACTTTGCATACGACTGCCGGAACCGGCAGCCACGATCACAGCCACATTAGCCAAGTTGAATCATCCTCTCCGTCTCCTCCCGGGTGGGGGTCACAAAAATCGTTTTATAATCTGTGTAGATCACCCGACCGGGCTTTGCACCGGCAGGTTTCTTTACATATTTGACTCGGGTATAGTCCACAGGTACATTGGAGGACGCGCGAGCCTTGCTGTTATAGGCAGCCAGTACCGCCGCGTCATGGAGCGCCGACTCCGACGGTGCCCGCCCGGCAGTGACCAGCACCACATGACAGCCGGGCGTGTCCTGGGTATGGAACCAGTAGTCCTCTCCCGCTGCCGTCTTTAAGGTCAGCTTGTCGTTCATCACATTGTTGCGGCCTACTAAAATGCGAAAGCCGTCCGCCGTTTGGTATTCCAACGGCTTCAGCGCCTTGGCCGGCTTCTCCTTGCCCCGATGGCGCAAATAGCCCCCGGCGGTCAGTTCTGCTCGAATGGCAGAAATCTCCGCATCGGTAGAGGAACGACTCAAGGCGTCCAGCACACTGTCCAAATACGCCGCTTCCGCCTCTGCCTGGGCAATAAAGCCGGTGAGCTTTTGCTCCGCCACCTGCTTTTTGCGATAGTCTTTATAATATTTTTGGGCGTTCGCCGAGGGACTCAGCGCCAGGTCTGCCGGAATACGCACCACCGTGCCCGGCTCATAATAATTCTCTAAATCATAAAAAGGCGCGCCCTTCTCCAGCGCATATTGGTTGGAGGTGATTAGGTCGCCGTAAATGCGGTACTTGTCCTTATCCGCGCAGTCCAGCAGCTCCTGCCGCCGATTCTCCGCCTTGCGTACTGCCCGCTCCTGCAGGGTGGTCAGGTGGTGAAACAGATCGGCGCTGCGGCTCTTGATCCGCGCCAGCCGCACCCGCTCGTAAAAAAAGAAGTCCAGCAGCGCACTGGGGCTGTCAAAGCTGCGGCATTCCAGCAAATCCCCATATTGATGGATCGGCGTAAAGGCAAAGTCCTTGGGCACCCCGTCCAGCACCACCGTGGGCGACGGCGCCAGCGCATAGGCGCGCAGCTGTTCCAAGGTCAGCCCATGCTCCACCTCACGGCAGATAATGGGCGACACACCCAAAAGGGTACTTTGCACTGCCTTGGCGCCGGTGGCACCGCAGGTTTGCAACCGATGGATAATGGTGTCTAAATCCTCGGTCAGAATATTCAATTTGTCCTGGGGCGGCGGTAAAGTGTAGTCCACCCCGGGCAGCAGCCGCCGGTTGCCGGTCTCGCCGTTCATACGGCGAATACAATCTATAATTTTACCGTTGCCGTCCAGGAGTAAAATGTTGGCGTAACGACTTAAAATCTCGATCACCAGTCGGTAGGTCACCAGATCTCCCAGCTCATTGGTGCCGGTAAAGTGCAGTTCCAGCACTCGCTCCAAACCGGGCTGGGTCACATCGTCCAGCCGCGCCCCTTGCAGCAGCTTACGCAGCAGCATGGTAAACATAGGGGGTCTCGCCGGATTCTCCGGCGCATAATCTGTAAAATGCACACGGGCACTGTCCGGGCGACAGCTGAGCAGCAACTTTTTGGCGCCGCTGCGCCCCCGCAGGGTCAGCACGATCTCCTCTTTGGTAGGCTGGTGGATCTTGTCCACCCGATCCCCCACCGCACCGTCTGCGATCTCCCGTTGCAAGCAGTGCAAAAAAATACCGTCCAGAGCCATATTTACACCGTCAGCACAGGGTTCTTCTGGGGTGCACAAATAAATTCCACATCCGGGAACGCCTGTTCCAATCTTTCTTTTAAGGTCATAAAGGCGGCATACTCGGTCTCATAATGACCGGCAGCCAGTACCGGGTACTGCGCCTCTGCCGCTTCCAGCAGATCATGGTAACGCACCTCACCGGTAAGATAGCAGTCTGCCAGTTGTTGCGCCTGTCGCCAAAACTCACCACCGGCGCCGCCGCAAACGGCTACCGTTTCGATCAGCGCCTCCGTGTCTGTATAGCGCAAGCCATCGCTTTCCAGCACTTCACCGGCCATAGCGGCAAAATCGTCCACGCTCATAGCCTGGGACAGGCGGCCAACGGTCAAAAATCCGTCGGCGCTATGGGTCAGGTTCGTAAGCCCAAGCAAAGCAGCCAAACAATCACCAATACCGCCGGGTGCCTTGTCAAAACAAGTGTGGGCGCTAATAAGCGCAATGCCGTTTTGCACCAATTCGCTGACCGGCGTGCCGGTATAGACCTGCCTCAGTCCGTGAAAAATCAGCGGATGGTGGGTCAAGAGCAGCTCTGCCCCCATACCCACGGCAAAGTCCACCACCGCCAGGGTTGCGTCCAGGGACAGCACGCAACGGCGCACAGGCGCCTGCATATCCCCCACCAAGAAGCCGGAATTGTCCCACTCCTCCATGGTGTCATAAGGCGCAATAGAATTGATCCAGTTGTTAATATCTGCAACAGTCGTCATAATTTTTCCTCAATGGCGCGGATCACATCCGCCGTATCCACGCCGCCCTTTTGGCGATTGCGCAGGTAGCGGATTAGCTGCTCAAAATAAGCCTTGTCGCTAAAATCCGTAATTCCGCCCAAATACAAATCCGCCGGGGTATAGCCCTCCGGCGCACCGCCGGGTACAGCCAGCAGCACCAAATAATGATGCCGTCCCTCCTGCACCACCCGGGCGCAGCGAATTTCAAAGCCATTTGTATACAAAAATTGCCGCACGACCTCCGGGTGGGTCATGGGCTGCAAAATCAATGTTTTTTTATGTATATACGGGCAGGCGGACAAGATCTCAGCAATCAGTTCTCCGCCCATACCTGCCAAAATTACCGCATCGCACTCGGTATCTGCAATATCCGTCAGCCCACTGCAAAGGCGGGTTTGAATTTGGAAGGTCAAGCCCAGTTCTTCTACCAATCGGCGGCAGGCACCCAGCGGGCCCGGGCGCACATCGGCAGCCACCACACGGGACGCAATCCCCTGTTGCACCAAATAGGCGCTCACATAGCCGTGGTCGCAGCCAATATCCGCCACCGCGCAGCCGGGCGGCACCATGTCCGCCACAGCCTGCAATCGCGGAGTTAAAACGATCATTTCCGGATCAGAGCATTGATCTGCTCCAGCAGATCGTCTGTATCTACGCCATGCACAGCGCAAGCCTGCTCCACCGTCTCACCCCGAGATGCAGGGCAGCCCAAGCAGTGCATACCCATCTGTAAAAAGTAAGGGGCCGCATCCGGGCAAATGTCTAAAATATCGCCGATCACCGTATCTTTTGTAATTTCCGTCATTTTGTTGTCCTCCGGTAGTATTAAATCCGTTATACTATATATAGTATAACCTACTTTGACATAATAGCACAAATGAATTGCAAGTTCAAGCCGATTGTGGTAAAATAGTCACCGGTTCAAGTTATGGCCTTATTTCTATGGATAAATCAGGTGATTTTATGCAAAATCTAAATCCAAAAGACGGCGCTTACAATCCTGGGCTGCAATTCGACGCCTTTACAGCAGGCATTGAGGACGGCGGCCTGCGTGCAAAAAGTTCCATTTCTGCTATGGTGTGCTACATTCTTGCCAATATTGAAAAGCCCCTAAGCATTAAAAATATTACCGACGCGCTGACTGCCGGTTGCATTGCCAATTATTTTGAGATCTGCGACTCCATTGACCGGCTGAAAGCCGCCGGTCAAATTGTAGAAAAAGACGACCGGCTGTACGCTACACCCCAGTGCAAAGCGGCGGTGGAACTGATCGAGAACGACCTGCCTCTGACCATGCGAGAAAAGAGCATTGCCTGTTGCCAACGGGCGCTGGCCAAAGAGACGTATCAGCGAGAGAATCGAGTGGATATTGAGCCGGACGGCAACGCTTTCCAGGTGACGCTGCATGTGAGCGATATTGACCGGGACTTTATGGCGCTCAAACTTTATATGCCCACCAAGGCACAGGCCCAGGCAGTTAAAGAGAAGTTCCAGGCCAATCCGGTGCGCGTCTATGAAGCGGTAATTAACACACTTTTTAGTGAGGAACAGGATCCGCCCATTGACTGAGGCGAAAAGAGCCGCTGACATCAGCGGCTCTTTTTTATAAATACAAGCACAAAAGATCCCGCCTGCAACCGCAAGCGGGATCTTTTTTTAATCCATTAGTCCTGGTCGGACAGAGCGGGAATGCCCTCTTCCGGCTTGGGCAGCAAAGTCTTCATGGACAGGCTGACACGCTTCTTGTCAAAGTCAATGTCCGTGATCTCGCACTTCACTTCATCGCCCACCTTCAGCACATCGCCGGGGGTCTTTACACGATCCCAGCTGATCTGGCTGATATGGATCAGGCCATCAATACCGGGGATTACATTGGCAAAGGCGCCAAAGGCAGCCAGGCCAACGATCTTAGCATCCACAACGGTGCCCACAGGATAATCGCGCTTGAGAATCTCCCACGGGTTGTCCTCCAGCTTCTTGAAGCCAAGAGAGATCTTCTTGTTCTCGTCATCCAGCTTCTTGATGGTCACCTCTACGGTGTCGCCAACCTTAACCACCTCACTGGGGTGTTTAATGCGGTTCCAACTCAGCTCGCTGATATGAATCATACCGTCAATACCGCCGATATCTACGAACGCGCCGTAGCTGGTCAGGGACTTCACGGTACCGGTCAGCTTCTGACCCTCGGACAGGGTAGCCCACAGAGCCTCCTGCTGGGCTTTCTTCTCCTCATTGGCTACCACCTTAATGGAGCCAACGGCACGGCGGCGAGCCGGGTTCAGGTCAATAACCTTAAAGCGAACGGTTGTGCCCTTGAGCACATCCAGTTCCTGCCCACGGGGTACGCCGGTAAGAGAAGCGGGCACAAACACGCGGGTGCCCTTGGCGGTTACCAGAACACCGCCCTTTACGATAGCAACGACGGTGCCTTCCAGCACTTCATCGTTCTCATGTGCTGCAACGATTTCGTCCCAGCCTTTGAATGCGTCCACCAGCTTCTTGGAAAGCTTCAGAACGCCCTCTTCATCGGATGTTTTCATGATGACGAGGTCCAGTACATCGCCGATTTTGACAACATCCTCTGCTTTATCCACCGGCTCTGCGGAAAGATCAGCCAATGCGATCACACCGGTCTGCTTTCTGCCGGTTACATCAACGAATACCTCGGTGGGTGTGATGTTTACAACAGTGCCCTTTACGACCTTGCTGTTATCATCTTCGCTAAAGGATTCTTCCAGCATTTCTGCGAATGAGGATGCCTCACCATCAGCAGATGTGTTGACAGCAGCCTCAGCGGCCTGATTCGCATCTGCTGTCTCCACAACTTCTTCAGTAGCGGCTGAAGTTGTTTCAACTTCCTTTTCTTTAATTTCTTCGGACATGGTTTTGAGTACCTCCTTGATGATTGCCGACGGCGTAGACGCCCCGGCTGTAACACCAACCACCGCATAGGCACTAAGATGCAGACCGCGCAGCTCCGACGCCGTTTCAATCAGAAAGGTGGGCGCATTCGCAGCACACACATCTCGCAGCTTACAGGTGTTTGATGAATGGCGACCTCCGATCACAAGCATCGCGTCGCACTCCCTGGACAGAGCCGCCGCTTCTTCCTGTCTTTCAGAAGTAGCATTGCATATTGTACTATAAATTTTGGTATTTGTACATACCTTTTTAAGAATTTTCTCAGACTTTTTCCATTCTTTTAGGCTAAATGTGGTCTGAGAAACGCAAATCATCGGGTTGTTTGGTGAAATTGCACCACTTTTTAGGATCTCCTGCAATTCCTCGGCATTTTTAAACACATAACTGGCGCCGGGGCAATAAGAACGAATACCAACCACTTCCGGGTGATCCGCGTCTCCGGCAATGAGCACCGTGGTGTCCGGCGACTGGCTGCCCACAATACGATGAATCTTCAAAACAAAGGGGCATGTAGCATCCGTAAAAGGCAAATGGCGTGTCTCCATTTCCTCCACCACACACTTGTCCACCCCATGGGTGCGTACCACAATCTGATACCCGGGCGGACAGTCCTCTACCCGATCAATGATCTTGACCCCGCGCGCCGCCAGATCACCCACCAGCTGGGCATTATGAATAATGGGGCCAAGGGTGCACACCTGCTCCCCTGCCTCCACTTTATCATATAACAGTTCCACCGCCCGGTTGACGCCAAAGCAGAAGCCGGCGGTCTTGGCCAGTTTTATTTGCACGCTCTCTCATCCTCCCACAGGGCGGTAATGGCGTCCATCACCTTGCCGGCAGCGTCCTTAATATCGTGGGGGCCCAGTTCTTCTCGATCCAGTCCCAGGTCTGCCTGGGTCAGCAGCTTACCGTAGCGGACAGTCACCTGCTTGCCCGCTTTGATTTTGCCGTCACAGCAAATGGCCACCGGCAGCACATCGGCGCCTGTGGCCTTGGCGATCACTGCCACACCGGCCTTGGCCTTTTGGGGCACGCCGTCCTTGTCTTTAATGCGGCGACCCTCCGGACAAATGGCCATCACATGATTTTCCTCTATAATCTTCACGCCGTAGTCAATAGCAGAGGTATCACCCTTGCCCCGGCGCACCGGGAAGGCATACATCCGGGTCATAAACCAGGCGGCAATGGGATTCTTAAACAGTTCCGCCTTGGCCATAAAATGCAGGGGCGGCACCTCCTTGGGTAACGCCACAAACACCGGGTCAACCGCGCAGGTGTGGTTGATGGCAACAATATAGTTGGTGCGACCCTTGGGAATATTCTCCAGCCCCTTAAAGCGCATTTTGTACACAAGCTTCACCAGCGGGCGAAATACGGTCTTGATGAAGCCATAGGTTTTGTAATGTTTTACCTGGGTGTAGTCAAATTCTTTCATTTTGTATGCTCCCGAATGATATTGATGATTAGGTCGGTGGACTGCTGCAAATCCAGCTCCGAGGTATCTGCCATAATGCTGTCGGCAGAGGGTTTCAGCGGGGCGATCTCCCGGTGGCTGTCCTGGTAATCCCGGCGGTTCACATCCGCCAGCACCTCTTCATAGGTCACCGTCTGTCCCTTTTCCACCAACTCTTTATACCGGCGACGCGCGCGACACTCCGGCGTAGCGGACAAAAAGATCTTCACCTGGGCATTGGGCAACACCACGGTGGCAATATCCCGACCATCCATAATTACATTGTTTTTCTTCGCTAAATCTCGTTGCAAGTCTAACAGGAACGCCCGCACAACCGGCACGGCGCTGACCTTGGATGCACCCATACTAATCTCCGGCGTGCGAATCAGGTCGGACACATCTTCTCCGTTCAGGTACACATGCTGGCTGCCGTCCACAAACTTCAATTCCACCTGCAAATTTGGCAGCAACGCAGCAATGCCGTCGTCCGACTCCAAGACGCCGGCGCGCACCGCGCCCAGCGCCACCGTGCGATACAGCGCACCGGTGTCCACATAAATATAGCCCAGCGCCTTGGCTGCCGCCTTGGCGATGGTGGACTTGCCTGCGCCGGCAGGTCCGTCAATGGCAACATTGATCATCATAAAAAAATCCCCCTTTTAGAATTACAGGTTTTGGCCGCACAGAGTGCCGGTGGAAAATGCGATCTGCAAATTGAACCCGCCGGTATAGCCGTCCACATCCAGCACCTCGCCGGCAAAATACAAATTTTCCACCAGCTTAGAGCCCATAGTCTTTGGCGACACCTGGCGCACATCTACGCCTCCGGCGGTAACAATGGCCTCCTCCACCGGGCGAAAGTCGGTGATATGCACAGCAAAGTCCTTCATCAGCCGCACCAACGCGTGGCGCTCCTCCCGACTGATCTGATTGACCTTCTTGCCCGGTTCCAGCCCGCTGCGGCGTACAAATACCGGAATCAGCTTCCGGGGCAGCAGCCCGCCCAAGGCGTTGATCAAATCTTTATTTTGCAACGCGGAAAAGTCCCGCTGCACCCGCCGATCCAGCACATCAAAGGCCAGTGCGGGCTTTAAGTCAATATGCAGATTATACACCCCCCGCTCCGGCTGTGTCAAATGGCTGGAGGCAGAGAGCACCACCGGTCCGCTAACCCCATAGTGGGTAAACAGCATTTCGCCGAAATCCGTATAGACTTCCTTGTTTCCTTGGGTCACCCGAATCTCAACATTCCGCAGGCTCAGGCCTTGCAACTCCGGGATAAAATTATTATCACACACCAGAGGCACCAACGCCGGGCGAATGGGTACAATGGTGTGGCCGCACTGGCGAGCAAATGTATAGCCGTCGCCGGTAGAGCCGGTGGCAGGATAACTACACCCACCGGTACATACGGCAACGCTATGGCAGGTCAAGCGGCGACCATCGGTCAAATGCACCGCCTGTACCCGCCGACCGTCCTCGGTCAGCTCCAGCCGCTCTACCGTGCCTTGCAGAAACTGCACACCGGCATTTTTGGCACGGCGCACCAAGGCGTCTACAATATCCGTTGCGTTATCCGATACCGGGAATACCCGCTCCCCTCGCTCAATCTTAGTGGGCACGCCCAAGTCCTCCATCAGAGCGATGGTGTCATAAGGCATAAAATTAGAAAAGGCGGAATACAAAAACCGCGGGTTGGTGGGAATATGCTCCAACAACCCTTGCAGGTCAAAGGTAGCATTGGTCACATTGCAGCGCCCTTTGCCGGTAATGCGCAGTTTGCGCCCGGGGCGCTCCATTTTTTCAATCAGCAGCACACGGCTGCCCCTCTCGGCACACACCGCTGCGGCGGTCAGCCCGGCAGCACCGGCGCCGATGACAATTTTTGGTTCACTCATACTTCTTCCTCACCGGCGGCCAGTTCCTCGCTTGCATTCTCCCACCGGGCGTACAGATCGTCTCTGCGGGCAGTGGCGGCGTCCAGCTTGGCGGTTAGGTCCATCAGCGCCTGATAGTCCGCACCGGCAGACAGCTGCGCTTGCAGTTCTTCAATCTCTGCCTCCGTCTCCTCAATTTCCGCTTCCAACCGGGTAACGGCGGTACGCAGCTTGCGCAGGCGGGAGGCACGCTCCTTTTGCTCTTTATAAGAATTGGTCTTTGGTTTTTCTTTGACGGCAGCTGTCCTCTGCTGTGTGACCGCACGATGCGCCATATAGTCGTCATAGTTGCCGGTATAGCTTTGCACCCCGTTAGGCGTCAGCTCCAGCACCCGGGTTGCCAGCTTATTGATAAAATATCGGTCGTGGGACACAATGAGCATGGTGCCGTCATAATGAAGCAGCGTGTTTTCCAGTTCTTCCCGTGAGGCAGCGTCCAAGTGGTTGGTAGGCTCGTCCAGCAACAAGAAGTTATAGCCGCCCAGCATCAACTTCAGCAGTGCCACACGCGCACGCTCACCGCCGGAACACACGGACAAAGGCCGATACACCTCTTCTCCCTTAAACAGGAACGCCGCCAACGCATTGCGCACGCGGGTCTCCGTCATTTGAGGGAAGGTGTCCCACACCTCGCCGATCACCGTTTTCGTCAGGTCCAGCTTGGCCTGCACCTGGTCAAAGTAGCCGGTGAGTAAGTTGCTGCCAAAGCGAAAAGTGCCGTCCTGGCGAGGGTATTCACCGGTCAATATTTTGAGCAGCGTGGTCTTGCCGCAGCCGTTATCCCCCAGCAGGAACACCCGCTCCTGCCGCTTAATGTCAAAGGACACATCACGGAACAGCGCTTTGCCGTCAAAGGACTTAGACAAGCCGTCGCAGCTGAGCACATCTTCACCGCTGACACACTTGGGAGTAAAGTCAAAGCGGATTTTCTGCAACTTGGCGTCCGGCACCACCAGCTGGTCACGAATACGCTGGATCACCTTTTCCTTGCTCTCAGCAGTTTTGATATTCTTCTCCCGGTTCCACTGCCGCTGCTGGGCAATAATACCCTCCAGGCGGGCGATTTCTTTCATATCATTGTCGTACTTCTCGGCAATGGCCTTTTGCTCCGCCGCTTTTTTTTGCAGAAAAACGGAGTAGTTGCCGCTAAAGCAACGGATCTTTTGATTTTCCAGTTCAATGGTTTTGTCCGTAATACGATCCAGGAAATAGCGATCGTGGGACACAATCAGGCAGGCACCCTTAAAATCGGAAAGAAAGCTCTCCAACCACTCCACTGCGTGAATATCCAGATGGTTGGTTGGTTCGTCCAGCAGCAAAAAATCCGCCTTGGACAGCAGCAGCTTTGCCAAAATCAACTTAGACTTCTGTCCGCCGGACAGCTTGTCCGTGGACATATCAAACTGCTTTTCCGTAAAGCCCAGGCCCAGCAGCGCCGAGCGTGTCATGGATTTATAAGTCAGGCCGCCCTCACGCTGGAACTGCTCCGTCAAACGGTCTTGCAGGGCAATATCCGCCGCTGTATCCCCTTGCCCGCTGCGCAGGCGATCGCCCACTTCTTCCAGCTGGCGCTCCAGTTCCATCAACGGCGCAAACACGCTGACCAACTCGTTCCACACGGTATTGCCGGCAGAGCAGGTGTGCTGCTCCATATAGCCCAACTTGCAATTTTTAGAGAGAAAGGCGCCGCCGCTGTCCGGCGTGTAGTCGCCGCAGATCACCTTAAACAGTGAGGTCTTACCCACGCCGTTGGCGCCAACAAAGCCCACTTTCTCCCGCTCTTTGATGGAGAAAGACACACCGGCAAACAGCGTGCGCTCCCCAAAAGACAAGGTTAAGTTTTGTACATCTAAAACGGCCACAGGCGCCCACCTCCCGGTTTGCAAAATAGATTTGCCCATATTTTACACTATCCCGGCTTGAAAGTGAAGTCCTTTTTTGTTATTATATCTAGGAAATCAATAAAAACAGAGGAAACAACTATGGAGATTTTAAAATTACAGCCCATCTTTAAGGATTATATTTGGGGCGGTCAGCGCCTGCGAGAGGACTTAGGGTTCCAAAGTGACCTGCCCAAACTGGCAGAGGGCTGGATGCTTGCCTGCCACCAGGCGGGTATGAACACCATCGACGGCGGCAGCTATGACGGTCAGCCTCTGGAGCAGGTGGTAGAGTCCGTGGGCAAAGAAGCGCTTTGCGGCACCAACGCCGCCCGATTCCCCTATTTTCCGGTGCTCATTAAGCTGATTGATGCCAAGGACAACCTGTCTATTCAAGTGCACCCGGATAACGACTATGCCCGCCGTGTGGAGAACGAATTCGGCAAGACCGAGATGTGGTATGTGCTGGACGCAGCCCCCGGCGCCCAGCTGATCTATGGCTTTAAGGAGAAGATCAGTAAGGAAGCATTCAAAGCCGCCATTGAGAACAACACGCTGCCGCAGGTGCTCAACCATGTGGATATTCACAAGGGCGATGTATTCTTTATTGAAGCAGGCACGGTGCACGCCATCGGCAAGGGCGCGCTGATCGCCGAAATTCAGCAAAACAGCAATGTGACCTACCGGGTGTACGACTATGACCGGCGGGGCGCAGACGGCAAGCCCCGGGAGCTGCATGTAGCCAAAGCGCTGGATGTAGCCGTGCCGGAACCGCCCAAATACGATACGCAGCCTATGGGGCAAAAAGAAAATATTGGTGGCGGCAGCCGGCAACTGCTGGCGCGTTGCCCTCTGTTCACCGTTTATCATTATGCCGTCAGCGACACGGTACAACTGACTGCCGGTACAGAGAGCTTTCAGCACATCTTAGTCACCGACGGCAACGGCACCATTGACGGCCGTTTGCTGCAAAAAGGCGACAGCTTCCTGGTACCTGCCGGGTACGGCAACTTTGCCGTCAGCGGTCAATTAGAGTTGCTTGTCACCTCTATTTAACCGAAAATCCAGCAACATGCATAAAAAGTCATTGCTATGGGCAAGATAGCAATGACTTAATTTTTTGGAGATGAAATTTATGCGTGTACTCAACAATATTGCACTGATCCTAGCCATTATCGGTGGGATCAACTGGGGCAGCATCGGGCTATTCAAATTTGACATTGTGGCGTGGATCTGCGGCGGGCAAGACGCAATCTTTGCTCGAATTATCTATGCCATTGTGGGTCTTGCTGCCGTGTGGTGTATCAGCTTGCTGTTTGGCAAGGGCAAGATCACAGAAGAATAAGCGCAAAAAAACACGGTCCATAGCTTTGTCTACGGACCGTGTTTTTATGTCGGCACTACTTATCTTTCCGGGAAGTCGCCCTCCAAGTATTGTCAGCGTGAATGAGCTTAACTACCGTGTTCGGGATGGGAACGGGTGGACCCTCATCACAATCAGCACCGACTGCGTAAGATAGAGTACCACAAACGCAGCCGTTTGTCAACTAAGATTTGGCACATTCCCGCAGCATTTCCTTGCGGATCTTTGATAAAATGCGCTTTTCCAGCCGAGAAATATAAGACTGAGAAATGCCCATTTGATCCGCCAACTGCTTTTGCGTATGTACCCGGGCGCCAAACAAACCGAATCGCTGCACCATCAGCTGCCGCTCTTTCTCCGGCAAGCGCCGAACGATCCCCCGCAGCAGCCGCTTTTCGTCGTCGTCCTCCAGCAGCTCCGACACAGCATCCGGCTCTGTACCCAGCACATCGCTTAGGGTCAATTCATTCCCGTCCCAGTCCACAGAAAGGGGTTCATCAAAGCTCATTTCCGTTTTCATATTGGACACCTTGCGTAGGTGCATGAGGATTTCATTTTCAATGCAGCGAGAGGCGTAAGTGGCCAGTTTAATATTTTTATTGGGATCAAAGGTGCGCACCGCTTTCATCAGCCCAATGGTGCCGATACTCACCAAATCCTCCGTGGCGGTTTGGCAGCTGTCAAACTTCTTGGCAATGTACACCACCAGCCGCAGATTGCGCACCACCAAAAGCTCCCGATGGGTGTTGTCCCCAGCCCGCAGTTCATTCATCACCGTTTCTTCTTCCTCACGGGTCAAGGGAGGCGGCAGAGTCTCCGGCCCATTGATATAATGGCACTCTCGGCGAAACAGTCGCCGCAACCAGTCCATAATTCTTGCAAACATGCTTGTCACTCCCAGGAAAAAATTTTCGGATCGACCACCGCTTGGTAGTCCTCATTTTGAATATGCTCGCTCAGTGCCACATACACCTCCCCCACTGTGCCACGCCGCTTGCCGCTATGTACCGTTACCCGATGGGGACGAAAAGCAGTAAGCATACCCTCTCCACCCACCGTTTGGTACGGGATCACCCGAGGCGTTTCCGTATCCGGGAACAAACTGCGACGAGCCACGATCACCGGTGCGCCGGAGAATGGCTCACGCAGTCGGTTGCCGCTGTCTGCCAGAGCAAAGCAACGCACTTGGCGCGCCCCGGTATCTACGGTCAGCTCCAAGAGCGCACGGCGCCCGGCGTGCTTCTCATACAGCCGCAGGATCAGCAGCGCCAGCACATACGCCGCCAGAGCCAGCAACAACAGCGTGCGGGCGGGCAGATCAAAATAGACGGCGCTGTTCTTCACCACAATACGCCGCGGACGAAACAGCAACCACACTCCTACAATGAAGCCCAACAGGACAAAATTGGCAGCAAGGAAGCACAGAAGGCACCGCAGGTACTTCTTAACGGAACCAAAGCCAAAGGCTGCCAGTACAAGTACCAGCGCAACGGCGATTTTAGAGAGCACCACTACCCAGGTGGGCAGCTTCGGCGCCAACAAGATCAGGCTATACGCCGCCCCCAGCATCGCGGCTATGCACAATCGAACGATCCGCCGAGGCTGCTTGGTCAGCGCTGCCGTCAGCAGCAACAGTAGAAGGGTCATAAAGAAATTGACCACCAGCAACACATCCACATACACCACTTGCACGCCCTCGCCCCCTTGCTCCCAGTATAGCCGGCAAGGCAGGCCGATTTTGTCATATCCGGGCAACAAAAAAAAGCGGACAAACCCCAAAATTGCGCCAAATTTCGCAAAGGGTTTGTCCGCTTATTTATTAAGGATTATTCTGATTTGGGCAAGTTCAGCGCCGCCAAATATTGTAGCAGTGCCGCCCGGTCATTCTCTGCTTCTCCGGCAATTACCCCGGAAAGCAGCGCATCCAGCGCTCCGCCGATGGCCTTGCCATGGTACCCCAGCGCCAGTAATTCCTTGCCGCCGATGGCTAGA